>CBDUAL010000192.1:0-5267 GCA_965365125.1 uncultured Lutibacter sp. | reverse complement strand
TTTTACCGTTTTCAAACTTTGATTCTTTGAAATTTTGTACAATATTATTATAAAATTTATTTTTTAATAATCAACGTAATTATTGAAAGAGTATATTTTTTAATAATTGAAAGAAATATTTATAGTAGGTTATTTTATTTGGGGTGAGACTAACTTAGTAAAAATGTTTTGTACAGAATTACTTAAAAATGTTTGTATTAAATTATGAATCAAAATTTGAAAACGGTTTTTATATGCCTATTTCCCAATCAAACTTACTAAATAATTTAGCCCAATCTTCAGGTATGCTCGCCTTAATACTCAATTGCTTTTTAGTTAATGGATGCGTAAAATTTAATGATACTGCGTGTAAAAATAGGTTATGGCAATTAAATTCATTTTCAAACATACGATTATGAAAACGGTCACCATACTTATAATCGCCAACAATAGGATGACTCGTTTTATTCATGTGAATTCTTAATTGGTGCATTCTTCCGGTGGAAGGCTTTAGCTCAACCAAACTATATCTTGAAGTTTCATAAGGATGTACAGGTATATTTAATTGTACTATTTGTAATGGTTTACAATAGGTTTCGGCTTCTTTATACACTTGAGTATCTGGATTTTTAACAGGCGAATTAATTAAAAGAGGTTTTGACACAAAACCACGAACAATTCCTAGATACGTTTTTTGAATTTCATTTGTATTAAAAAGTGCTTGAAAAATAGCGACTTGTTCTTTTTGTTTTGCAAGGACCAATACTCCTGAAGTTTTTCTATCCAAACGATGCACTGGATATAATTTCAATCCTGTTTGTTTATATACTAATTCTAAGAGCGTTTCATCTTTAATATTGCGTGCATAATATGATTTATGAATTAACACATTATTAGGTTTATTAACAATTAAAATTGTTTCATCTTCAAAAATAATTTCGACTTCCATTAAGCAAATATAAGTATCTTGCACTGTTTCAAAAATTAAATGTGTGCAATCTATAATTTATAATTCAGGGTTATTTCAGCTTTCTTATTTTCATTGGTTTTTATCTTTTGTAGGAGTGTTTTTATTAGGCCTTAGTAAATCTGGCATTAAAGGTATTGGAGTGGTAATTGTACTGCTTTTAGCTGTTGTTTTTGGTGGAAAAGCTTCTACAGGTATTTTAATTCCTATGATGATATTGGCTGATATTTTTGCTGTAATATACTACCATAGGCATACGCAGTGGGGATTGCTAAAAAAATTACTACCTTCAATGGTTGTTGGAGTTTTAATAGGAGTGTGGTTTGGAAACGATATTTCTGAACAACTTTTTAAACAAATAATGGCTGTTTTTATATTAGCAACTGTTGCTGTTATGGTAATAATGGAACGCAAAAAAAACAAAAATATCCCAACAAATAAGTTGTTCTCTAACGGAATGGGACTTTTATCAGGAATCACATCTATGATTGGTAACTTAGCTGGTGCTTTTGCTAGTATTTATTTTTTAGCCATGCGTTTACCTAAAAATGAATTTATAGGAACAGCAGCTTGGTTATTTTTTATTATCAACGTTTTTAAATTACCATTTCATATTTTTATATGGAAAACGGTCACTGCAGAAACCATTTTACTGAATGTGTTTTTAATACCAGGTGTATTATTAGGTTTTTTTGTAGGAATTCAATTGGTAAAACTGATTCACAACGATTTATATCGTAATTTTATTTTAGCTGTAACGGCTATTGGAGCAATAACTATTTTATTGAGTTAAATCGTTTTATATGTGGGAGCATTTTTTTCAATATCCTTATTGTTGGGAGGAAATATCCATGTTATTGGATACATCAATAACAAACCAAACCTATATTGAAGATTGTGAAGTATGTTGCAATCCAATAGAGCTAAGCGTTCAGTTTAAAAATACTGAATTAATGAATATCAACCTCAAAGCTTTAGATTAAACAACATTCCACAGAAATAAAACACCTATTTAGCGTTAAATTTACTGTGGAATAGTTTATATTTTTGATAAAGTAATTATTTTTTCAATAATTCTGTATTAGCGATTATTGTTTCATCAGAAAATAACGATAATGGGTTATACACCGTAAAAACATACTTGTCTAAATCTTCAATTTTTTCAGCGTTTACAGCTTTATAAGCTTCAGCAACAATGTAATTGTGAGATTCATTTTCAATTGTTATTTTGTTCTCTGAAGTAACAATAACAGCAGCTTCTTTATTTTTTTCCTGTGAATAGCTTATAACACTTATAAGCAACATCATTATAATTAACATATTTTTCATTACGCTAATTTAAAAAAAATAAAAATTTAAGATAAGAAAATCTTATGTTTTTTTTTAAAATTATAATTTTATAACAAATACTTAAATTATGACTAATTATTTTAGTGAAAATTATACAATAGTAATGGCTTGTTTTAATTGTGAAACAGATTGCATTCCTGATTGTCGCCAAGTTTGTTTTCCCTTTTTAAAAACCATAAAAGTAGGTACGCCTTGTACTTTATATTTAGCCGCTAATTCTTGATTGGTATCCACATTAATTTTTACAATTTTTATGGAATCTTTCAATTCAGATTTTAATTCCTTTAACACAGGAGCCATTGATTTACAAGGCCCGCACCAATCAGCATAAAAATCTACCAATACAGGTATTTCTTCATTTACTATTTCGTTGAATGATTTTTTCATATCTCTTTCTGTTTAACAATAAAGTTACAAAAAGCAACAATAAATTGTGTGTTAAAATTTTATAAAAAATAGGTCTTACTCTAAATTAATTAGCACTTAAAACTAATGATTTCTGCTTTAAAAACTTCAAATAATAAAGTATACATATTGAAAGTAAACCACATATTGAAAAACCAACAAATAAGGGTAAGGCACTATTTGCTGTAAATTTACCTATAAAAGTACTAATTGGCACAGCCATTAAGGTTGAAATAAATCCTGTAATTGCAGCTCCAATGCCTGCAATATGACCTACTGGCTCCATAGCTAATGCTCTTAAATTTCCAAATAAAAATCCTATTGCAAAAAACTGTATTCCAAAGAAAACTAATAAAACAACTAAGTTTGGATTCTCAGAACTTCCATACAAAACTACATATAACAAGGAAATTCCAAAAAATAGAAGGAGGGAAATGGTTACTAATTTTTCCATGCCGTATTTTAAAACTAAGGTTCCATTTAAAAAGGTTGAAGTACCAATAGCTACAGCTAAACCTGCAAAAATATAAGGAAACTCATTTTCTAAGTGATACTGATCCTGGAAAATATGCTGTGAGGTACTTAAATACACCATAAATGAGCCTGTAATTAAACCAGAAATTATTGTAAAACCAATGGTTCTTTTAGCTTTCATGATTTCTTTTAATCCATTCACAAAAATAAACTTTGTGAATTTTACCCGTTTTTCAATTGGTAAGGTTTCTGGTTGACGCTTCCAAAACCAATATAAGATGAGTAAACTAAAAATTAATTGAATATAAAAAATCCCTTGCCAGGTATAATGATTCAAAATAAATTGACCTATTGCTGGAGCTACAATAGGAACTAATATAAAAACAACGGTAATAAATGACATTATTCTTGCCATATAATCACCGCTAAAAGTATCCCTAACCATTGCTATGCTTATAGTTCTAGATGCTGAAAGACCAATTCCTTGTAAAATTCTACCTGCAATCATTACTTCAAGACTGGTTGCATTTACACAAATAAAACTTGCAATTATAAACACTACAAAACCAGCGTAAACTATTGGTTTTCTTCCTAAACTATCTGAAATAGGCCCAAATAACAACGGTCCAATTCCTAAACCTAAAAATATCATGGTAATTAACAACTGATGATCCGTTGATGCTGTGGTACCAATTGAATATCCAATTAATTTTAATGCGGGTAATAACGCATCTATAGCCAATGCAACAACAGACATTAAAGAAGCCATAAGTGCTATAAATTCAAATTGAGAGTATTTTGTTTTTGGCATTTTGCAAATGTACCACAATAACAATATATATTTTGTAATTTGCCTAGTTTAATAATTCATTATGAACATAGAAAATTTAAAAGAAGCCATTGATGGAATTGATATTTACATTATAGATCAAATTTTAAAAGGCAGCTTTAAAACAGGAGGGAAGGTGTTAGATGCTGGCTGCGGAAATGGAAGAAATTTAAAGTGGTTTTACAATGCTGATTTTGAAATACATGGAACAGATATTGCAACAGAAAAAATTGATAATTGTAAAGAATTATACCCGAGTCAGGAACTAAATTTTGTGATTTCTAGTGTTGAAAAAATGCCTTATAAAGCTAACTTTTTTGACTATACAATATGCAACGCTGTACTTCATTTTGCTGAAAATTCAAGTCATTTTCACCAAATGTTTAGCGAATTAGTTCGAATTTTAAAGCCTAATGGACTATTATTTATTCGTATGGTTTCAAATTTTGGCATAGAAACACAAATTGAATTGATTAAAGATGGTGTTTATAAACTACCTGATAATTCTACACGTTTTTTGCTTACCAATAAAATTCTTACTGAAATACCACTTAAATATAATGTAACATTAATAGAAACTGTAAAAACAACTTTGGTACATAATAAACGAAGTATGACCACATTAATCTTTAAAAAAAATTAACACATTAAATATGGACACAACTATTACTATTGAAGAAAAATTTATACACTTGGTTTTCTTTTGGTTAAAAAATCCTGATGATTTAAATGACCGAAAAGCTTTTGAAAACGCAATGCACAAACTATTAAATACTTCAAAGTTTGCACATAACAAACATTTTGGAAAACCCGCAGCAACCAAAAGACCCGTTGTTGATGATAGTTATACGTATTGTTTAAAAGTTACTTTCAATACTATTGAAGAACATGACCAATACCAAATAGAATCAGCTCATAAATTATTTATTGCTGAAGCAAAAGAATTGTGGGAGCGTGTGTTAATTTATGATTCTGAAGTATAATTAATTTTTAGATTAAATAAGGTGAGATTCTATTAATAAAACAACCTATTTAACATAATATAAATTATAATACAAATTATATAAAAAGCAAATTGGTGGATAGCTGTGCTATTTAGCATAATTGCAGATATAGTGCCTTTAGGTCTATATCGTCAGCAATTATGTTAAAACCAATTTGCGACACGTAAGTTTCTTTTGTAGTTATAATTGCATATTATGTTAAATATCCCAGAAGCCTTTTATTTCTATACGATATTTAGTACTTGGGTCATTAATATTT
>CBDUAL010000191.1:0-5297 GCA_965365125.1 uncultured Lutibacter sp. | reverse complement strand
AAATCAAGACTTCATTAGTTTAGGAGTCATGATTCTAAAAAAAGATGGATTAAATCATCTAATTTCTTTTTTAAAGATTCGTTTTTATATACTTTATATAAGTTTGTGTATGCTTCTAAAATATGTAAATGCGTATGCATAGTTTTTACTTCGTTAGCATCTTTATTACTCAGCTTTATAGCTTTAATTGGTGTCCAATCTTCATTAAAAACATTAATATAGCCTTTGTATTTTTGATCATTTGCATGTGCTTCAATTAAGTGATAGATTTCAATAGCCCAATCAAGCGCATCATTATTTTTTGAAAAGAGATAATATTCAGACAAGGCATAAATCATAAATGCTTGTGCATATACTTGTTTTAGTTTGTTAGTTGGAGCACCTTCCGAGGTTAATTCCCAATAAACACCGCCGTATAATTCATCTTTAAAAAAAATTTCTAAATAATCGTAGGATCGCTTACAAATTTCTGTGTATTTGTTAGTTTTATAGTGGTTTGACGCTGCTGAAAAAGACCATAAAATTTTGGAATTCAAAATAACTCCTTTTGGTGCATTCGGGATTATCTTATTAAAATGATCACGTTCTCCAATAAAACCATCGTTTATTTCGTCTATTGAATTTTCACTCCAGTAGTTTAAAATATTTTTGAGTTCGGCGGCTAATGAAATCGATATTTTTTCAGCTGTTGCATGCATTATTTTCAATTTAGATATCTAAAGTACTAGCGATAAATGTTACTGTGATACTTAGATATTATAATTAAGTATGTTTCCTAATATAAATAGCCCTTTTATTCAATAGGTATTGTTTAATAATTAAAATAGCGTTTTTATAACTTTTAATCTAGTTTTTTATCTAAACTATTCCACCAAAATTTCTTCAATAGAAATAAACATACCGCTAAAACAGCTAGTGAAATATAAACAGGAGTTGCTTGTCTAAAAATAATATACATTGGAATAATTACCAACACGGTTTGCGCTACAATTCCAATAAATACATTAAACATATCAATTCCAAAATCTTTATTTGTTTTAAAGTTTGCGTCTTCAGCAATTAATTTATCGCTAATTGGTTTCCAAAAACCCCAAGGTCGTACGTTTTTATAAAAATCTTTTAAAACAGCTTCTTCAGTAGGCGGAGCGCTGAAAGTTCCAACAATACTTCCTATTAATGAAATAACTAAAATAACAGGGAATAAGTACAAGCCTAAAACATCAGGAAATAATTCAGGAACAATACCTGCGGAAACTAAACCAGCCGCCATTCCCCAGAAAAAACCTTCACCATTAAAACGCCACCAGTACCATTTTAAGATATTGGCACCTACGTAACTTCCGTACAGTACTGAAACAATCCATTGTAATACAGAGTTTACATCTTTGGCGAAAATTCCTAATACAATACTTACTATAACCACAACAATACCTGTAAGGTAATTCATGTTCTTAATTTGAATGTTGCTAGCGTTTGGATTTGTATATTTCAAATAAATATCATTTACCAAATAAGCTTGTGCTGCATTTAAAGTTCCTGCAAAAGTTGACATAAAAGCCGCAATTAAACCCGCTAATAATAAACCTAATAACCCAACTGGTACAAATTCTTTAATGGCTGTTGGTAATATCAATTCAAAATCAATGTTTCCTGTTGAATTTAAAAGATCTAATTTTTCGTAATAAATTAAAGCCAAGGCCGCAAAACCAGCAATCATTAAATAACGAATAGGCATTAAAACAACCGATACAAATCCACTCATTTTTGAAGCGTCAGCGGCACTTTTAGTAGATAATATTTTCTGCATATCATAAGTCGGCGCAGGTCCTGCCAAACTCACTAAAACACCTTTAAATACCATCATCATAAAGAAAATTGTAAACAGTCCAAAGCCGTCTTCTCTAATTTTATCATTTACTTCAGGAATAATAGTACCCCAATCTAAATCTAATTTCCAACCAAATGTTGGACTCATCCACCCTTCAGGAACATCTAATAGGTGAGTTCCTACTGCTTGAAAACCTAAATACCCTATAATTAAAGCAGCTACAGTCATAATTGCAAATTGAACAACATCAGCCCAAACAATTCCTGACATACCGCCTAATAAAGAATAAAATACAGCAAAACAGGTGAAAATAATGCCATAAAAATGTGGTACATATTCTGGAGTAACGTTAAAAGGAATATAGTTGCTCACTACTTCCCAAGGGATAAAAATTTCAACAAATTTTCCAAGACCAATAAAGCCATAAGCTAAATATCCAAGACACATAATTAAGGCAAAAACAACTACTACTATATGTGAAAGTTTGGCTCCTTTTTTAAAGCCAAAACGAGTGCCAATCCATTCTGCTCCTGTTGTAGCATTTGATCTACGTAGCCATTTTGATAAATAAACCATTAAAAATATTTGGTTAAATACAGGCCACAACCACGGTATCCACGCACTTTTAATTCCGTACACAAACATTAATGTTACTAACCAAATAGTACCTGAAATATCAAACATTCCTGAGGCGTTAGAAAGACCTAACATATACCAAGGAATTGATTTTCCTCCTAATAAATAATCATCTTTACTTTTTTGCGCTCTTTTTCTAAGCACAAGTCCAATTACAATAATAGTAACTAAATACATTAAAATAATTAAGATGTCTGCGGTGTGTAATAATTTCATTTGGTTGATTTATTTGTTGTCTAGTTGATTAATGTCTTCTAAAAACAGTGTTTTAGGAAGGTTTTTAAATTGAATAAAATCTGATTAGTTTAATTAACGTAAGCTTCTTGTGTGAATTTTTGATATTTTCAGAAGCGTTTTTGTCTACAAAATTAGTTATAGAATTCTTTTTTTGAATAGTATTACAAGATTGAAACATAATAATTATAACTAAGGATTTATTTTTAGATGATTTTGTAATGAATTACTCATTCTTGAATAAATTTGTTATTCAAATGTAGCTATAACTATGCTTTAGAGATAGTATTATTTTGTCAAAACATTAAAATATAATTACATTATTAGAATGCATCTAGAGGCAATATCATAAATTTATGATGAGATTGTTTATTGCCTTAAGCTTGTACAATGATTTATATGAAGCTGAAAAGTTATTTGAAAACACCATATTCGGCATATTTCAATTATTGAAGAAGAGCAGTTATAGGAATGCTTAATTATTCTGATTAAAAAAGAATAAGTTTTTTAGATTCGTATGCTTTACACAAGCAGAAGTTGATAATGCGATGTATAATGTGTTAAGCATTCAACAACTAATGGTGAAGAATATGGTGAAAATAAACTCGAGTATTACTGTAAAATCAGTTGTTGGAATTGTGGCTAAAAAATGAACTTTATGTTTTGCCCGCTGTTTAAAAATAATATATTGGTAGGTATTGTAACAACAACTGATTTGTTGAAATATTTATTAGATTAATATGCGTTAAAAGTTTAGTTTCTTAAAAAGAAACTAAACTTTTAAGTTCTTTAATTGTTGCTGTTGGGTTTTCGCTTTTAAATACAAAACTACCTGCAACAAAGGCATCAACACCTGCTTCTAATAATTGTTCTATGTTTTGGTTGGTAACACCACCATCAACTTCAATAAGTGTTTCAGCTTCTGAATACTCAATAAGTGCTTTTAATTGTTGTACTTTTTTATAAGTATTTTCAATAAAACTTTGTCCGCCAAATCCAGGATTTACACTCATAATTAAAACAACATCAATGTCTTTAATTACGTCTTCTAAAACAGCTACAGGTGTATGTGGGTTTAAGGAAACTCCAGCTTTCATTCCTGCTGCTTTTATAGCTTGAAGCGTTCTGTGTAAATGTGTACATGCTTCATAGTGTACTGTTAAAATATCAGCACCTACTTTTTTGAAATCCTCAATATATCTATCAGGATCAACAATCATTAAATGAACATCCATAGTTTTAGTAGCATGCTTTTTAATGGCGCTAATTACTGGCATTCCATAGGAAATGTTTGGAACAAAAACACCGTCCATTACGTCAATATGAAACCAGTCGGCTTCACTGTTATTAACCATTTCAATATCACGTTGTAAATTGCCAAAATCGGCAGCTAACATAGAAGGGGCTATATATTTAGTCATTTTTGTTTTTTTTAGTTTAGTTTTTGCAAAAGTACATTTAAAAAAGAAAAACGCTCGAATTTTCGAGCGTTTTTTATTCAGTATCAAAAAAGTAAGCTACATATTAACCTAAATAAGTTTTTAATATTTTACTTCTTGATGTATGTTTTAATCTTCTAATTGCTTTTTCTTTAATTTGACGAACACGTTCACGTGTTAAATCAAATGTTTCACCAATTTCCTCTAGAGTCATAGGGTGTGTATCACCTAAACCAAAGTATAGTTGAACAACATCAGCTTCTCTAGGAGTTAATGTTTCTAAAGCGCGTTCAATTTCAACTTTTAATGATTCATGTAATAAAGCTCTATCTGGGTTTGGAGATTCTCCTGTGTTTAATACATCGTATAGGTTAGAATCTTCACCTTCAATTAAAGGAGCATCCATAGATACGTGACGACCAGAGTTTTTCATAGACTCTTTTACATCATTCACGGTCATATCTAATTTTTTTGCAATTTCTTCAGCAGAAGGAGGTCTTTCATTCTCTTGCTCTAAAAATGCATACATTTTATTGATTTTGTTGATAGAACCAATTTTATTTAAAGGCAAACGTACAATACGAGATTGTTCAGCCAATGCTTGTAAAATTGATTGACGAATCCACCATACAGCGTAAGATATAAATTTAAAACCACGAGTTTCATCAAAACGTTTTGCCGCTTTAATTAAACCTAAATTTCCTTCGTTAATTAAATCAGGTAATGTTAATCCTTGATTTTGATATTGTTTAGCTACAGAAACAACAAAACGTAAATTAGCTTTTGTTAAACGTTCTAAAGCAACTTGATCACCTGCTTTAATTCGTTGTGCTAATTCAACTTCCATTTCGGCAGTAATTAAATCTACCTTTCCTATTTCTTGTAAGTATTTATCTAATGATGCAGTTTCTCTATTTGTAACCTGCTTGGTAATTTTAAGTTGTCTCATGTAAAATTAAAATATTTTTGATTTTTATGTGTGCTACAATATATATACGTTGTATTTTTGAAAATGTTACAAAAAAAATAACTTATTGTAATTTATTAACGTCTTTTAACAAAAAAGCTCCTCTAAATGAGGAGCTTTTAAAAAATATGTATCAAGAATTAATCTCTTGATCTTGGTTTTCTATCTCTATCACCACCACGGTTATCTCTAC
>CBDUAL010000190.1:0-5314 GCA_965365125.1 uncultured Lutibacter sp. | reverse complement strand
ATTTTGCTCATTTGTTAGATTTTCAATAGTTGCCGTGTAATATTGAACACCTCCATTAGTTGCTGTTATATAAAAATTTGAAATGTTGCTATTTTCAGTTTTTGAAAAATTTAATACTTCTTTATGAATTGTTTTTCCTTTATGAGCAATGGAAAGTATTTTACTTACAGCTTTATTACCTGTATAATTTACAAACAATTCAACAGGAAATAAATTGTTTATAAAACTATATTTATTTGCATTTAATTGGCTAATATAAATATCTTCAATTACCGATGTATCTCCAACTACAATGGGAAACACTGGGCTTTTATAAGTTGAAAATTCAATACTATTTCCTGAGGTTGAATTTCCGTCAGTAATTAAAACTAAAGGATTGATTCCTTCTTTATAGATATTTAAAAAGTTTTGTAATGGTTTTGAAATGTTTGTTTCAGTTTCATTAAACGCCAAAGAATCTGTTATTTGAACTTCTTTTCCGAAGGAATAATAAAAAATTTCATATTTTGAATTTAATGCTGAATTAGATTTAAATACATCTAAAATTTTAGTTACTGTAGTAGTTTGTTTGTTGTAGTTGATAGATGCTGAATTATCAACTGCTACCAATAGATTTGGTTTTACAATTTCTACTACTCTTTTTTGTATGGAAGGGTTTATAAGTAGTATAAATATTGAAAAAAAAGTTAAAAAGCGTAAAAAAGAAAGCCAATAATTCAATTGGCTTTTCTCTTTTGATTTGTATAAATATTGGAACGCAGCTAGTAATAAAGCGGTAAAAGTCGCTAAAATTAGATATAACAAAGTAGCTGTTTCCAATTTATAATATTTTAAGTTAACATTCCACCATCAACACTCAACGTTTGACCAGTGATGTAAGAACTCATATCTGATGCTAAAAACACACACGCATTGGCAATATCTTCAGGTGTTCCTCCTCTTTTTAATGGAATTGAATCTCTCCAACCTTGCACTACCTCTTCGTTAAGTTTTCCTGTCATTTCAGTTTCAATAAAACCTGGAGCAATAGTATTACAACGAATATTTCTTGAACCTAACTCTAAAGCTACAGATTTAGTAAAGCCTAAAATACCAGATTTTGAAGCTGCATAATTTGCCTGACCAGCATTTCCTTTTAATCCAACAACTGAACTCATATTTATAATTGAGCCAGCACGTTGTTTCATCATTGGTCTAATAACAGCTTTTGTTAAGTTGAAAACCGATTTTAAATTTACTTCAATTACTTGATCAAAATCTGCCTCAGAAATACGCATTAATAAATTGTCTTTGGTAATACCAGCATTGTTAATTAATACATCAATAGTTCCAAATTCTTTTAAAACATCAGCAGCTAATTCTTGAGCTGCATCAAATTTTGCTGCATTTGATTGGTAACCTTTTGCTTTTACACCATGCGCTTCTAACTCTTTTTCTAACTCTTGAGCGGCTTCAACAGATGAATTAAAAGTAAATGCAACATTAGCTCCTTGTTTTGCAAATGTAATTGCTATTCCTCGTCCTATTCCTCTTGTTGCTCCCGTAATTAAAGCAGTTTTGTTTTCTAAAAGTTTCATATATTCTATGTTATTTTATATTTTATGATAATTCAAAGATACACAATTGTATAAAAAAAGCCTCCAAACAAGGAAGCTTTTCATATTCTAAATTATTTTATTATTTTAAGATTTCAGCTACTTTAGCTCCAATTTTAGCAGGAGAATCAACAACATGAATTCCATTTTCACTTAATATTTTCATCTTAGCTTGTGCCGTATCATCAGCTCCACCAACAATAGCACCTGCATGTCCCATTGTTCTACCTTTAGGTGCTGTTTGCCCTGCTATAAAACCAACTACAGGTTTTTTATTACCATTGGCTTTTACCCAACGCGCAGCTTCAGCTTCTAACTGGCCACCAATTTCACCAATCATAACAATACATTCTGTTTCGTCATCGTTCATCAATAATTCAACAGCATCTTTAGTTGTTGTTCCAATAATTGGATCTCCACCAATACCAATAGCTGTTGTAATTCCGTAACCTTGTTTTACAACTTGATCAGCAGCTTCATACGTTAATGTTCCTGATTTTGAAACAATACCTACATTTCCTTTTTTAAAAATAAAACCTGGCATAATACCAACTTTTGCTTCATCTGGAGTAATAACTCCTGGGCAGTTAGGGCCTACAAGTCTACAATCTTTATGCTCAATATAAGCTTTTACTTTTACCATATCTCCTACAGGAATTCCTTCAGTAATACAAATAATTACTTTAATTCCGGCAGCAGCAGCTTCCATAATAGCATCAGCAGCAAAAGCTGGCGGTACAAATATGATTGATGTATCAGCAGCAACTTTATCAACTGCTTCTTGTACTGTGTTAAATACAGGTTTATCTAAGTGAGTTTGCCCCCCTTTTCCTGGTGTAACACCTCCAACTACATTTGTTCCATACGCTATCATTTGAGATGCATGAAAAGTTCCTTCACCACCTGTAAAACCTTGTACTATTATATTTGAATTTTTATTGACTAAAACGCTCATTTAAAAATATTTATTTAGTTAGTTTATGCTTTATTACAAATGTAATTTTTTTAAATGTTTTGATTAAAAAAAATTATGCTTTTTTTTGATCTCTAAGAAACTGATTGATTTCCGCAATATCTTTCAGTTTTTTTCGGGCTTCACCTGCAGGAGTTCCAAAATAAGTTTTCCCTCCTTTTAAAGATTTTGCAACACCACTTTGCCCTAGTATTGTAGCTCCTTTTCCTATAGTTACTCCACTATTAGTTCCTACTTGTCCCCATAAGATTACGTTATCTTCAATAATACAACAACCTGCAATACCTACTAAAGAGGCTATTAAACAATTTTCACCAATAACTGTATCATGACCAACTTGTACCTGATTGTCAATTTTAGTTCCTTTTTTTATTGTTGTATTTGCTGAAACTCCTTTGTCAACCGTACAAAGTGCGCCAATATCAACATTGTCTTCAATTACAACGCTTCCACTAGATAATAATTTATCATAACCAGTAGGTCTGTTTTTATAATAAAAAGCATCGGCACCAATACTTGTACCCGCATGAATTGTTACATTATGACCAATTTGGCAATTATCATAAATAATTACATTTGGATGAATTACACAATTATCTCCAATTGTTACATTGTTTCCAATAAATACATTTGGTTGAATAATTGTGTTGACTCCTATTTTAGCAGTATCGGCTATATTTTTGGTTGCAGGCTGAAAACCACTAAAAAAAGTTGTTAGTTTATTAAAACAAGAAAATGGGTCCTTAGAAACTAATAAAGCCTTTCCTTCAGGACATTTTACCTTTTTATTAATTAAAACCACTGAAGCTTTAGATTGCAGTGCTTTGTCATAATATTTAGGATGATCTACAAAAACAATATCCCCTGGCTCAACTACATGAATTTCATTACATCCAGAAATGGGGTAATGCTCAGGTCCTACAGCTTTTGCTCCAATAAGTTCTGAAATTTCTTTCAGAGTATAAACGCGAGGAAACTTCATAAATAAATTATTCTTTAACTCTCTCTAGATAAGCACCTTTAACTGTATCAATTTTAACTTTATCACCTTCATTAATAAACAAAGGAACGTTTATAGTAGCACCTGTTTCAACGGTTGCAGGTTTAGTAGCATTTGTAGCTGTATTTCCTTTTACACCTGGCTCAGTATGTGTAATTTCCAAAATAACACTTAAAGGCATATCAACTGAAAGTGGCATATCATCTTCCGTATTTACAATAATTGTTACAATTTCACCTTCTTTTAACAAATCTGGAGCATCTAAAACACTTTTTTGTAAGGTAATTTGATTGTAATCTTGAGTATTCATAAAATGAAAATCATCTCCTTCAGGATATAAATACTGAAATTTTTGAGTTTCAACTCTAATATCTTCAATTTTTCTTCCAGCAGGAAATGTATTATCTAATACTTTACCAGTAGATAAACTTTTTAATTTGGTTCTTACAAAGGCTGGTCCTTTTCCTGGCTTTACGTGTAAAAATTCTACTACTTTAAAAATATCATTGTTATGTCTAATACATAAACCATTTCTAATATCTGATGTTGTTGCCATTTATTTTGTATAAATAATTAATTAAAATAGCTAATTATTAGCTACCTGTATATCCTTTCATAATTCCTCTTTGAGAGTTTTTTATGAAAAGTATAATTTGATCTCTTTCTTTTGTTGCTTCCATTTCAGCTTCAATTTTACCTAAAGCCTGGGAATTGTTGTAGTTTTTTTGATATAAAATTCTGTAAATATCCTGAATTTCTCTAATCTTTTCAGTATCAAATCCTCTTCTTCTTAATCCAATTGAATTGATACCAACATAAGATAAAGGTTCTTTTCCAGCTTTTGTAAATGGTGGAACATCTTTTCTAACTAATGATCCTCCTGAAACTAATGCATGTTGACCAATATGAATAAATTGATGTACCGCTACTAAACCACTTAAAATAGCAAAATCTCCTACAGTAACATGACCTGCAATTACAGAACCATTGGCTAAAATACAATTATCACCAATTACACAATCATGCGCAATATGCGATGTTGCCATAATTAAACAGTTGTCACCAATTTGAGTTTTCCCTAATGCTTTTGTACCTCTATTAACAGTAACACATTCTCTAATTGTAGTATTATCTCCTATGATTACTAAGGAATCTTCACCGTCAAATTTTAAATCTTGAGGAATTGCTGAAATAACTGCTCCTGGAAAAATTCTACAATTCTTTCCTATTCGAGCACCTTCCATAATGGTAACATTAGAACCAATCCAAGTTCCTGAACCAATTTGAACATTGTTATGAATTGTAGTAAAAGGCTCAACAACTACGTTTGTAGCAATTTTTGCACCTGGATGTATGTAAGCTAATGGTTGATTCATTCTTCTATTGGTTTTTTGGCAATTTGCGCCATTAATTCAGCTTCAACAACTAATTTTCCATTTGCATATCCATACGATTGCATATGGCATATTCCACGTCTAATTGGAGTTATTAATTCAGCTTTAAATATTAAAGTATCACCAGGTAATACTTTTTGTTTGAATTTAACATTGTCCATTTTCATGAAATACGTTAAATAATTTTCGGGATCGGGTACCGTACTTAATACTAAAACACCACCACATTGTGCCATTGCTTCAACCTGTAAAACACCTGGCATTACTGGCGCCCCAGGAAAATGTCCAACAAAAAAATCTTCATTCATTGTCACATTTTTCATTCCAACCACATGCGTATCAGATAATTCAA
>CBDUAL010000189.1:0-5322 GCA_965365125.1 uncultured Lutibacter sp. | reverse complement strand
TAGAATATCACCCATTTCATCTTCCATTTCTTTTTGTTTATGTTCAGAAATCGCTGTTTTTATTTCCACTATTTCCTTCATTAAATTGTTCGTAATCATCAGGTGAATACCCCATAGATGCTGTAACTCCAAAATAATTGTCGGCATCACTACGGTACAATCTGTAAGTAAGTGCCCCTGAAATACTAGTTCCAGTATCTCCAGGTGTAACATAAGGTCTTAATGAAAAATAACTGTTCCCTGTATACCAACCCAAAGAACCTGTAAAAATATTTGTGGTTGAACTAAATTTTAATGTTCTAATACCTAAAGAAGCTTCTAAACTATGAGGTAGCGATTTGTATAACTCTGCGCCTAATCTAAATTTTGGAAACAAATAGGAACTTGAAAATCCGAAGTTTACATAAGCATATAAACCTTCCATAATTCTTGGGTATAAATCAACTTCAAACTGTAAACCGTTGTCTTGAAACCTTCTGTTATAATTTATTTTAGCAATAATACTTCCATATTTTGTTTGCCTACCGTAATCTAAAGTATAATACTGCATTGGATCAAATACTTCAGAATACAAATCAATATTATAGGTAAATCCAATAGAGTTGAAACGTAATGTTTGCAATAAACTCTCTTTATATTCAACTGCTTTTTTGTTGTTTGGATTTGTTGCTAAAATTGCATCTACAGTAATTAATGCTTCTTTTGGATTTCTTGAATTAGCTTCGGCTCGCGCTTTTAACAATAACAGTTCTTCATCCTTCGGAAAATAATTTAATGCTTCTTTAGCCATTTTTAAAGCCGAAAATGGAGCTTCAGACCATAATTCATTATTTATAGCCGCCACCCAAGTAGTTTGCCTGTCTGTATCTTTTTGTAAAACATATTTAAATTCTTTGCGTGCTCCTTCATAATTTCCATCCCAAGAATAGGTACTTGCTAAAAATGCTCGAATATCATGATAATCGGGGTATTTTGTTAGTAATAACAACAATGTGTCTTGAGCTTGTTTACGCTGCCCATTAAAAGCCATATTTCTGGCTGTTTCAAAAGTAATATCGGGATCGCCATTAAAAGTTTTTTGCTGAGAAAAAACACTACTACTTAAAAGTAGTATAACTATTGTAATTATTTTAAAAACAGACTTTAACATACTATTTTAGGGATTTTTTAAAGGTTATATACTCTATGTTTTCAGGATAAATGTTTACCAAGCTATCCATTATTTGTTCAGCTTTTATAGTGTCATTCATTCTTATAAAAGCTTTTGCAAGTTTAAAACTTATAGCGCTATCTTTCAGTTCATTACCATAAGCTTTTTGTGCAATTTCAATAGATTTCTCGTGTTGGTTAGACCACCAATATAAATCTAATAAGGCTAAATAGCTATCATAATAAAAGGGAGTTCTTTTAACTACGTTTAACAATTCTTTTTCAGCTTCGTTATACTTTCCAGCCCAAGCTAAAGATCTTCCTTTAAGCGTTCTTGCATCAGCGTGGTTAGGCAATTCATTTAAAATATAATCACACAATAATCTTGCTTTTTTATAATCTTTATTAAAAGCAGTTTCTTTGGCTAAATTAAAGCATTCATCAAAGTTTAAATTGCGTGTTAGATTTTTAATTATTTGAAGTTCTTCTTCAGAAAATTCAACAACTGAATTTCGATAAATATTCAATGAATCAGGGAATATTCTATTTTTTTGAATAGCGTACCGATTTAGTTTTTTAAATTCCAGTAAAGAATCAGAGATGCTTTTAATGAGTTCTTTTTCTATAACTTTATTAATTCCGAAGTTTTCGTTTATTTGGTACAATGCACCATCAGAAAGCATATAATCGTTATAAATATAGTCGTTAACGCTTCCTTTATATCGCATTAAAGGTATTTTATGAATATTTCTAAACTCTTTCACTGTGTCTAAACCTTCACTCAACCAAGCGGTTTTCTCTAATTTATTGAACTTATAATTGTTCATTAAAAATGAAAGCAAACTAGGGGTAACATCTAAATGAGAAGATACCGATTTTACTGATTTTGTTTTATTTAATAAGGGACTGTAAATTAAAAAAGGCACATGAAATCTACACAATTTATCTTTTTGATTTATGGGTATTAATCTGTGATCTCCTGTTATTACAAAAATAGTATTGGCAAACTCTGGTCGTTTTTTATAATTATTTATGAAGTTTTTTATAGCTGTATCTGTGTATAAAATACTGGCAAAAATAGCTTCATACGATTTTACCTCTTCAATAAAATCACTAGAGCTATTTATAGCATTTAAAATGCTGTCAACCTTTATTTTAAAAATTTCTTTTGACGGGAAGTCAAACGGTTCGTGGTTTGTTAAGGTCATAATAATATCTAACCTTGGTTGTTTTTCTACATTTAAAACTGATTCCACCTTTTTGAAAATCTCAGCATCAGGGTATCCCCAAGAAAAACCTCCAGCATTGGCCTGTGTTTTTTCAAAATCTGGACCAAATTTTTCTTCATCAATTATATAGTCTATGTTATTGTACTCTAAAAAGTTTATTTTTCTGTCAAAACTAGAAGGATCTCCAGTATAAAATGAAGTTGTATAGCCATTTGCCTTTAAAACACTAATTAATGAGATATGTGAAGGTGTTTTTTGCAAATCCATAAATCCCTTGTCTCCATAAGGAAGCGATGCTAATAAAGAAGGTAACACACCAAAAGTTCTACCAGCATTACTCACAAAATTTTCCCAGTATAATGATTGTGGAATTAAAGAATCTAAAAAAGGAGTAAAACCACTGTATTCGTTTTTCCCAACAAATTCAGCACCCAAGCCTTCAACAATTATAAATACGATATTTGGTTTTTCTTCTTTGATGTTAAAAAAAGGTGCCAATACATCGTTTGTTTCAGAAAACGGTTTTAAAAGAGGAAAGCTATTTTTATTAGATAAATCGTAAGAGTTTAGTTGATATTGTTCGTGTTTGTATTTTGCAATATCGGAAGCTAAAAAATATAATTTATTTTGATATACAGCTTCTGAAGATTGAGACAATACTAATTTAAGTCCGCCAAAAATTAACACTAAAATAAATAAACTGGCAACCAAAGATCTGCTTGAAATATACTTTGTAAAAACGCTATTAAGCGCAAAAAGAATAGATACAGCTAAGATAAAAGGAATAAAATAAAGAACTGACATTGATTCCGAAGAAGATACAGTTAGCGTAATATCATCAAATGAATACCCTAACAAATCAGCACCTAAATTAAGTAAAGTAGTTGTGCTATATTTTACCAATGCAAATTGAATTAATATTGCAAAACCCAATAAAATTTGAATAGTTAATTGGTTGTGTTTTTTAATAAATATGCTTAAAAACCAATGCAGTGGAAATAGTAAAAGTCCAATTAATAAACCTGCCCAAAAATCATTTAAGAATTTGTATAAAATTACAATTCCAATTTCTGGTACTTTAATACCTTTTAAAATTGTTGTAAAAATTTCAAATAAGCTTATAAACCAAAATGTTACAATTAATGCAGTTATAAGGTAAGCATAATTTATTAATTGTTTTGTTGGATACTTGATTTTCATAAGTTTAATTATTAATTATGATTCGGTTTTAGACAATCCTTTCCTTGTCATTTCTCCCCATTTTATTTTTTTATTAAAATAATAATCTATGTTTCCTTTAATTGCGGCATATAAAATAAAAGGATGCAATACAAAAGGCTCTAATAATGTTACCAATAATAATTTAAAACCTGTACCTTTTTTGGTGTATTGATGATAGGTTAGTTCTTCAGAATAAATGGCAATAATTGTAAACATAATAGTAAATAAATATGCCGAGATAAAAAACGCAAATGCATAGTCCCACTTTACATTATCAAGTGCAATTAAAACAGCAAAATAAAGCATTCCAATTACCTCAATAATAGGAGCTAATCGTTCATAAAAAAACCAGTAAGGATAACTTAACATTCCTAACATTTTATACTTAGGGTTAAACCCAATTTTTCTGTGTTTTTTTAGAACTTCAATAGTACCCCTGGTCCATCTATTTCTTTGAGAAACCAAAATTTTATAATTATCTGGAGCTTCGGTCCAACAAAGTGGGTCGGGTATATAGGCCACTTTATATTTAATGTTTTCCTCTTCCATTCGTCTTCTCATTCTCACAATAATTTCCATATCTTCACCAACGGTATTGGTATCGTATCCGCCAACGTCAATGGCAATTTTTTTATCAAACATACCAAAAGCACCAGATATTACCAGTAAACCATTTAAACGACTCCAAGCCATTCTTCCTAATAAAAACGATCGTAAATATTCTAATATTTGAGCAATTTCAATAAATTTATTGGGTAAGTTAATGTTTATTAATTTGCCTTCTTTTATTTCACAAGCGTTGGCAATTCTAATAACTCCACCCGATGCAATTACCTTAACGTTAGTTACTTCTAAAAAGGGTTTTATCATTTTTTGAAGTGAATCTTCAAGTAGTAAACAATCTACATCTATACAAGCTACAAATTTACTTTGACTAATATTTAAACCGCAATTTAAAGCATCAGCTTTTCCACCATTTTCTTTATCAACAACAATCAATTTTTCAAAAGCTGGATTTGTAGATTTAAAAACACCTGCTCTAAGCGGTTTTGTAGGAACTTGATAATTAATTAAATAGTTAATTTTTACTAAATCGTAGGCTTTAATTAATTTTTCTAAACTATCATCTTTACTACCATCATTTACTATAATTACATCGTAATTTACATAATGACTAGAGAGTAAGGATCGTACGTTTTCAATAATATTTAAACTTTCATTATAAGCAGGAGCAATAATTGATATTGAAGGAGAAACAGTAGAGGAGAGGATTTCATTATAATTTACAAAACTGTTTCTTTTTATGTATTGGCTAGATTCCATTGCAGAAATAAAAGATAGAAATACATAAGAAAAAACAACAGAAAACGCATATATAAAAAACAATATATGTATAATAAGTAAAATGATTCTTACGGTACTGCTATCCATACTTAATTGTGCTCAATAAATTCAATAATTCGTTTTGCTTCGGTGTTATTTTCTGCTATTTCTAAGGTATTAAATTTATCAGGATTTATACTTTTTAAAATTTTTAATGCAGCTAATTTTATTTTAAAATTAGGATGTGAAATATTTTCTATAATGAAGTTTTCATCGCTATTTTCAGCAACATTTTCAAGTAGTTTAAAAAAAGCAATTTGTTCGCTTTCAGAGCTTTGATGAAAATTTGATTTTAAATATGCTTTGCATTCCGTGTCGTAGAAATAGGCTAAAACATTAA
>CBDUAL010000188.1:0-5360 GCA_965365125.1 uncultured Lutibacter sp. | reverse complement strand
TTAATATCTTTGTTTATACTGCTTGTTTTTTGGTATAAACAAAGATTTTTTTTGTTATAATAAAAATATACTAGTAACTCACAAAAATGAAACTTATAAAAAAACATTACAATTTCACCTCTTTTGAGCCTTTTATAATTATTGCTTTTTGGGCATTATTATTTGCTTCTCCATTATTATTTGGACGCTTTGAAGAACAAATTGATTGGAATCACATTACAATAGTTTGGCTTAAATATGTACCATTATTGGCCGTTTTTTTTATAAACCGATTTGTTTTATTACCAAAATTATTTTTTGCAAAGAAAAAAGGTGTCTACTTTATAGTTACAGGCTTAATTATAGTACTAACAACCTTCGCTTTTTATACTTTTGATAACAATTCTGGGCAATTACAACAAAATAACAGACCCGAAAGAGTTGAGCGTTTTGATGTTGCAGAACCTTCACCAAGATTTTTAGAGAATAGACCACCACCTAACAGGCAAGGGTTTAAAGGTCCTAAACCAATTCCTGGGTATGCAAATTTTTTAATTCTTGCATTTTTACTGGTTGGTTTTGATACAGGTTTACAAATATCCATGCGTTGGGCAAATTTGGAACAAGAAAAATTCAAACTTCAAAAAGAAAATGTTGAAAATCAGCTCGCTTTTTTAAAAAATCAGGTGAGTCCGCATTTTTTTATGAATACTTTAAATAACATCCATGCGTTGGTTGATATAGATACTGAAGAAGCAAAAAATGCCATTATAAAATTATCAAATTTAATGCGTCATTTATTATATGATTCCGAAGGGAAAACAACTCCTATTAAAAAAGAAATTGAATTTATTGAAAGTTATATTGAATTAATGCGCCTTCGTTTTAGCAATAAAGTTAAAATTAAGGTTGAAATTCCTTCAACAATACCTGATAAATCAATTCCTCCGTTACTATTTACTTCCTTATTAGAAAATGCTTTTAAACACGGAATTAGCTATAAATCTGAATCCTTTATACATGTTTCTCTTTCTTTTCCTGAAAATAATTTGACTTTTGAAATTGAAAATAGCAATCACCCAAAAGTTACTGAAGAAGCCTCAGGAATTGGCATAGAAAACACCAAAAAAAGATTGTCTTTACTTTATAAAGACACGTATTCTTTTGATGTTTTTGAAAACGAACAAACATTTAAAGTTCATTTAAATTTACCAATATGATTAAATGCATTGCCATAGACGACGAGCCTTTAGCTTTAAAACAAATTGAAAGCTACATACATAAAACACCGTTTTTAGAGCTTTTAGAAGGTTTTGAAAGTCCGCTTGAAGCAATTTCATATTTGCAAGAAACGGATGTGGCGCTTATGTTTGTTGATATAAATATGCCCGATTTAAATGGGTTAGATTTTGTAAAATCGTTAGAAAATCCACCAAAAATAATTTTCACAACCGCTTATAGCGAATATGCTGTTGAAGGATTTAGAGTTGATGCCATTGATTATTTATTAAAACCTATTGATTATGCAACCTTTTTAAAAGCTTCAAACAAAGCAAAATCTTGGTTTGAACATCACAAAAAACAACCCGAACAAATCCAAAGCAATGAAGATTTTTTATTCATTAAATCTGAATACAAAATAGTTCGTATAAAACTTGATGATATTAAATACATTGAAGGTATGCGCGAATATATTCGCATTCATTTAATAAATGAAAAACCAATAATGACGCTGTTAAGCATGAAAGCAATGGAAGCACAATTGGCTAACAATAACTTTATGCGCGTGCATCGATCTTATATTGTAAACTTAAACAAAATTACCACTATTGAACGCAACAGAATTGTTTTTGATAAAGTGTACATACCTATAAGCGACCAGTATAAAGAGAAATTTCAACAATTTGTTGAAGGTAATTTTTTATCTTAATTACCTTCTTCCGTATATTCTTCATATAAAAAGTCGTTATACGGGAAACGAGTTATATGAATTTTCTTAACTTCTTCAAAAACTTTTGCTCTAAAATCCTCTAAATTTTCTTTATTCAAGGCTGAAATAAAAATACAATTGTTATTCAATTTATGCATCCAAGTTTTTTCCCATTCAGCTAATGTAAAATGAACTTTTGTTTTTTCAGTAACTAAATCATCCTCATCAATGGTCTCATGCTGGTATGCATCAATTTTATTAAAAACCATTAATGTTGGTTTATCAACACTTTTAATTTCGTCTAAAATTTTATTTACCGAAGCAATATGATCTTCAAAATTAGGGTGCGAAATATCAACCACGTGCAACAGTAAATCAGCTTCACGAACCTCATCTAAAGTAGATTTAAACGACTCTACCAATTGCGTTGGTAATTTTCTAATAAACCCAACGGTATCGGTTAATAAAAATGGAATATTTTTAATTACCACTTTTCTTACAGTCGTATCTAATGTTGCAAATAATTTATTTTCAGCAAAAACATCGCTTTTACTAACCACATTCATTAATGTAGATTTTCCAACATTTGTATAACCAACCAATGCAACACGCACCATTTTTCCACGGTTTTTACGTTGCACAGCCATTTGCTTATCTATAACTTTTAATTTCTTTTTAAGCAAGGTTATTTTATCGCGAATAATTCGTCTATCCGTTTCAATTTCTGTTTCACCAGGTCCACGCATACCAATACCCCCTTTTTGACGCTCTAAGTGTGTCCACAGTCGGGTAAGTCGCGGTAGTAAATATTGACATTGTGCCAATTCAACTTGAGTTCTAGCGTAACTAGTTTGGGCTCTACTTGCAAAAATATCAAGAATCAAATTGGTTCTATCTAACACTTTGCAATCCAATACTTTTTCAATATTTCGTAATTGAGACGATGACAATTCATCATCAAAAATAGCTGTCTCAATATGATGCGCCTCCATATATTCGCGTACCTCTTCCAACTTTCCAGCACCAATAAAGGTTTTAGGATGTGGCATTTCTAATTTTTGAGTAAATCGCTTTACTGCCTCACCGCCGGCTGTTAGTGTTAAAAATTCCAACTCTTCTAAATATTCATTTGATTGTTGCTCATCTTGATGTTGAGTTACAACGCCAATTAAAACCGCTTTTTCAGATGATACTTTTCTTTCTTCAATCATATTTTTTTAGCTTTTCGCCATACTTTCTCTTCAAGTATGGTTACAAAGATACAAATACAATGTTTAATTCTAATTTCGTATTTTCGAGTTTTTAAAAATAATGTATGTTTTCATATTTCAAATCTAAAGGAAAAAATAATCACGCCTATACAGTTGCTTTTTACAATCTTGAAAATTTATTCGACACAAAAAATGATCCAAACATTTTAGATGATGATTTTACACCTAAAGGGAAAAAAAATTGGAACTATAAACGTTATAAAAATAAGGTTAAAAAACTAGGTCGCGTAATTTCCCAATTAGGTTCTGAAAAATCTTTTCATTCACCCGCTATTGTTGGTGTGGTTGAAGTTGAAAATAAGACTGTTTTAGAAGATTTAGTTCAAACAAGTGCTTTAAGAAGTCATAATTACGGCTTTGTTCATTACGATTCACCCGATGAAAGAGGTATTGATGTTGCTTTGTTGTACAAAAAAGAATTATTTGAATTGATTAGCTCTGAAGCATTTCCGCTATATATAAATGGCAGCAATGGTGAAAGAGATTATACCCGTGATATTTTATTGGTAAAAGGGAATTTAAACGGTGAATTCATGCATGTTTTAGTGAATCATTGGCCTTCAAGAAGAAGTGGTTTTGACCAAACTGAAGAAAAAAGAATAAAAGCAGCACAGTTGGTGTCTCATATTGTTCACAAAATTCAGGATGAAGATGACAATGCTAAAATTATTGTCATGGGCGATTTTAACGATGACCCTACAAGTGAAAGTGTAAAAAACCACATGGTAAATAACACTTTTTACAACCCTATGGAACGTTTAATTAGCACAGGAAACGGCACATTAAATTATAGAGGTACCTGGCACCTATTTGATCAAATTATTTTTTCTAAAAATTTTATTGACATTAAAAAAGACACACACTCTTTTAAATATGCAGAAGTTTTTGATAAGTATTTTTTAAAAGAATGGAAAGGAAAACACAAAGGGAATCCGTTTAGGACTTATGCTGGAAAATGGTATTTAGGGGGATTTAGCGATCATTTTCCCGTACATGTTTATTTAAAGAAAAATTAGAAAAAAACTCAAACTTAAAAGTTTGAGTTTTTTTCTAATTTTTTTTTATGCCACTTTTATTTTTAAAGGCACCGTATAAATTTTATCTCTTTCTCCAGGGTTTTTAAATTTCTTATGATTTAAATTTTCTCTGATATAGTCAATAATTTCTCGGTCTTCACATCCCGCACATAAAACAACAATTTCCCCCTCTGAATTAAACGTGAATTTTATAACTACATTCATTTCACTAGTTATTGTAAAATCGGGTGCTTGTAACAATTTCACAAGTTCATTTCTCATTTGTTTTTCGGGACCAACTAAAGTAGTTGAATTCATTGCAAATAAACTAGCAGTTCCAATAACGAAGGCCAAAGCCAATAATTTAAATTTTTTCATAATAAGTGATTTTAGTTTGCATCTCAAAACTATCAATAAAACCATCTCAAATCACTTTGCAACAAGCAGTTAACAAACAATTAACTACCGGTTTATTACAAATAAGATTAAATAAATAACGCACATACCCAAAAGGCAGTCTGTTTTTAAAAAAGAATTAAAAATTAAAATGCTTTAATTTTTAAAATTTTAACTTAAATTATGTTAAAACCCCTTTTACATTCCAAAAAATCAATCAAAAATAAAGATGTAAGTAATATATGAACTATGGTAATTATTTACAGCGCAGATTTATTTCTTTTATCGTATGTTTGTTCAGTTTAATTTTAGCAATCTTACCATCTAACGTGCATCCAACCATTAAAGTATCTAAACTTTTTGCCACAGAAGAATTTATATTTGTAATACCATATAATTGCCCTTTTTTATAAATCAACCTACAAAAAGCATATTCTTCATTATTTACGAATACTACCTTCACTTTCTTTTCTGAAGAAACAGCCTCATTTATAGTCACATTTTGCTTATAGCATGCTTTACAACTTTGACATAGTATTGATATCGCAATAATTGAAATAGCTAAAAACCTAAAAAACACTGATGGTTTCATTTTTACAGAAAAAAATCAAAATTTAAAAAATACAATGTTAAAATAAAGGAGTGAAGTATTGTTATTTTAACACAAATAGTATCAGAAGAAAGGTTCTTCAGTAGTGTATTAAACTGACTATTAAGTTACTAAAAATTAGAGACTTTTACAACTTTGATAAAAAAAACATAAAAGCA
>CBDUAL010000187.1:0-5377 GCA_965365125.1 uncultured Lutibacter sp. | reverse complement strand
AAAAATGAAGAATTAGAAGATTTTTCAAAAAATTATTTTGAAAAATCAGCGTATAAACATCAAATTCACCAACTGGTAGGTAATGCCTTAGATATAATTCCTACAATTCAAGAAAGATTTGATTTGGTTTTTATTGATGCTGATAAAAAAAATTATGCCAATTATTTTAATTTAGTAATTGATAAAATGAATTCAGGAGGTGTAATTCTATCAGATAATGTGTTGTGGAGTGGAAAAGTGGTGGAAGAATTGGATCCTAAAGATATTGATACAAAAGCATTATTAGCCTATAATACATTGTTAAATACTGATGAAAGAATAGAAACAGTGCTACTTCCAATACGAGATGGTTTAACAATAAGCAGGGTTAAATAATTGCTTTTTCAAAAACTCTTTTTTGAAAAATTTTGAAATATAATTTCGCAATTAAATAGCCTAATAACATTCCAAAAATAATGTCGAAAGGAAAGTGTGCAGCCAAATAAATTCGGCTATATGCGAATAGTATAGGGAATAAAAATACTAAAAATACAGATCTATATTTCTTCCTTAAAATCCAATACGATAAAAACGCTATTGTAAATGAAACTGACGAATGTCCAGATACAAAACTAAAATCGGCATCTTCAATTAAAATTCGAATAGCGGTGTTTATTGAGTTGTCATTTATAGGGCGTAAACGTTGAACGGTATTTTTAATAAATACAACCGCCAAAAATGTAGTTAACGCACTCAAAGTTGTAAAAAGTGAAATTAAAACCGCTTTTTTTGTTCCAAAGGCTTTGTAGCCTAAAATATATAAAATTAGATATAAGGGCGCCCAATAAAGCGGATTTGTAACAAATAACCAAAATTCATCCCAAAAGGGATTGCCTTGTGAGTGTAAAAATAAGAGTAATTGTTTGTCGTAATTAACAAGTGTCTTTACTACCTCAAACACTATTTATTTCTTTTTATAGGACCAGTAATCTCATCAATAACATTGTCTTTTACTTTGCTTACAGGGTCTGTAAAATCACCAATATTATCTTTTACTTTGCTAATTTCGTCTCTAACTTTTGCGGCAACATCAATATCAATATTGTTTTTTTCAGCGCTGGTTTTAATTTCTCGTTTAATATCGTTGGTTGCATCTTTTACTTGACGCATACCTTTACCTAATCCACGCGCAATTTCAGGAAGCTTATCTGCTCCAAAAACCATCACTACAATAAGTAGTATAACAAAAATTTCAGGACCGCTAATAAATAGATACATTTCTAATTTGTTTAGGTTGTAAAGATAATATATTTGAGTCAATAAAAAACGTTAACTTATTTTAGCTTGTCGATCATACATTACAATACTGCCTGCAACTGAAACATTTAAACTTAGGGTAGATTTAAATTTCACTAAAAAATGTGATTTTTCAATAGCTGCTTTTGATAAACCGTGATCTTCGGCTCCCAATAAATACACACAGCGGCGCGGATGCGTAAATGTTTCAAGTGGCACTGCTTTTTCGTCTAATTCAACACCTACTAATTGTGCGCCTTTGGGTAAGTTTTTGTAGAAATCTTCAAAAGTATTATAATGAAAATAAGGCATTGCACCGGTTGCTTTATGCGTATCACAAGCTTGTTTTGCATACCTATTGCCAATGGTGAAAATAAAACTAGCGCCCATATTTTGAGCTGAACGCCATAAAACACCTAAATTTTCTGGAGTTTTACCATTCTGAATTCCAATTCCAAAAAAACCTTGTTCTAAATTATTTATCATTATATTTTTAATACATGTTTTTCAAGTTCGCCAACCTAAACTTATTTACTTATCCATTTCTTATTTTAGAGTATGGAATTCATGAATCTTCGATTTCAGGTTCTCATAATGATTGGTTATTGTGTATGATGAGATTCTGAAACAAGTTCAGAATAAGGGCTTTATTATTTCATAGATTTACTCAATAATTTTACTTTTTATTCGTCAACATTCGTTTAATTTCATTCAGCTTCATTAATGCTTCAATAGGTGTTAACGTATCAATGTTTGTTGAAAGAATTTCTTCTTTAATATCTTCAAGTAAAGGGTCATCTAAGTTAAAAAAGCTCAACTGCATTTCTTCTTCTTGTGCATTTTTTAAGGTTTCTTTTACCTCTCCATTCGTATGATTTTTCTCTAGTTGCTTTAGCATTTTACTAGCCCTGTGAATTACCGAAGATGGCATTCCAGCCAACTTAGCTACGTAAATACCAAAACTATGTTCGCTACCACCAGCAACTAATTTCCGTAAGAAAATAACCTTGTCTTTTAGTTCTTTTACTGAAACGTTGAAGTTTTTTACACGATTAAATGTATTGGTCATATCATTTAATTCGTGATAATGCGTGGCAAATAATGTTTTAGCTTTTGTTGGGTGTTCGTGTAAATATTCGGCAATAGCCCAGGCAATGGAGATACCATCATAGGTACTTGTTCCGCGTCCAATTTCATCTAACAGTACTAAACTTCTTTCTGAAATATTATTCAAAATACTGGCAGTTTCATTCATTTCTACCATAAAAGTAGATTCGCCCATAGAAATATTATCACTGGCACCAACTCGGGTAAATATTTTATCTACAATACCAATTCTGGCGTTTTGAGCAGGCACATAACTTCCCATTTGAGCCAATAAAACAATTAATGCTGTTTGACGTAATATTGCCGATTTACCACTCATATTTGGACCGGTAATCATAATAATTTGTTGTTGTGTTCTGTTTAAAACAACATCATTTGCAATATATTCTTCGCCAATTGGCAATTGTTTTTCAATTACCGGGTGACGCCCATTTTTAATTTCTAAATCTGAAGTTTCGTCAATTTGTGGACGCACATAGTTATTGTACTTGGCCAACTCAGCAAACGATAGCAAACAGTCAATTTGGGCAATTAATTGTGCGTTTAACTGTATAGGTTGAATGTAGTCTAGCAAATTGCTAATTAGCTCGGCAAAAAGTTCGTGTTCAAGTTTTCCTATTTTTTCTTCTGCACCTAAAATCTTCGTTTCGTATTCTTTTAATTCTTCAGTAATATAACGCTCGGCATTTACCAAGGTTTGTTTACGAATCCATTCTTCAGGAACTTTATCTTTGTGTGAATTTCTAACTTCAATATAATACCCAAAAACATTGTTAAAGGCTATTTTTAATGATGTGATTCCGGTACGTTCGGTTTCACGAGCCAACATGGCATCTAAATAATCTTTTCCTGAAGTTGAAATAGCTCTTAATTCGTCTAATTCTTCTGAAACGCCACTTGCAATTGCATTTCCTTTGTTAATATTTACAGGAGCATCTTCGTTTAATGTTTTGGTGATTTTTTCACGCAGTGTATTGCAACTTTGTAACTGTTCTCCAATAATTTTTAAACTTTCATTGTCGCTTTTTTCAGCAGCTTCTTTTATAGGAATAATTGCGTTTAAAGAGTTTTTTAACAAAACTACTTCTCGCGGATTCACTTTTCCTGTTGCTACTTTTGAAACCAAGCGTTCAATATCGCTAATTTGTTTTATTTGGTAGGTTGAAATATCAAAAAACGCATCATTATCAATAAAATATTTTACAATATCATGTCGCTTTTTTATGCGATTGATATCTTTTAAAGGCAATGCCAACCAGCGTTTTAACAAACGTCCACCCATTGGTGAAATAGTTTTATCAATAACATCTAAAAGTGTTACTGCATTTACTGAAGTGGAATTGTACAATTCTAAATTTCGAATGGTAAAACGATCCATCCAAACATAATTGTCTTCTGAAATTCGGTTGATAACCGAAATATGATCTAGCTTGTTATGTTGTGTTTCGCTTAAATAATACAGCACCGCACCCGATGAAATAATTCCCTCGTGCAATTCATCAACACCAAAACCTTTTAAGGTTTTTACTTTGAAATGATTGGTTAATGTTTCTAAAGCGTATTCCGATTGAAAAATCCAATCTTCTAAATAAAAAGTATAAAATCGCTCGCCAAATAATTCATTGAATTTATTCTTATGTTGTTTTTGAACTAATACTTCACTTGGGTTGAAGTTTTGTAATAACTTATCAATGTATTCACTATTGCCTTGTGCTGTTAAAAATTCACCTGTTGAAACATCTAAAAACGAAACACCTAATTGTTTTTTTCCAAAGTGAATAGCAGCTAAAAAATTATTGGTTTTAGACTGTAAAACTTCATCATTTAATGCAACACCTGGAGTAACCAACTCAGTTACACCACGCTTTACAATGGTTTTAGTCATTTTAGGATCTTCCAATTGATCACAAATAGCAACGCGCATTCCTGCCTTTACTAGTTTAGGTAAATAGGTGTTTAATGAGTGATGTGGAAAACCAGCCAAAGCGGTTTCGGTTTCGCTACCAGCGCCACGCTTGGTTAAAATAATTCCTAAAACATGTGCAGCTTTTTTGGCGTCTTCGCCAAAAGTTTCGTAAAAATCTCCAACTCTAAATAGCAACATTGCATCAGGATATTTCACCTTAATTGCATTGTATTGTTTCATTAATGGAGTGACTTTTTTGGTTTTTGCCAAGGATGGAAGTTTTTAAATTTGTGATAGCGAAGTTATATAATTACAACTAGTATTACAAACGTAAAAAAGGTCCATCTTTTTTGAAGATAGGCCTTTTTATTTATGATGAAAAAACAGTTAATTATCTATGTATTGTTCGTTTCTATATCCAGCGCTATCTTTATACCAATCGGCATATTCAAAACCTCCAGAAGTAGCCCATTGTTTAAAATAATTGTACGCTGTGTCTATGGTCACTTTTTCTTTTGGAACTTTAAAATCGTGCACAATATTTATAGCCCAAGGTAAGCCGTTATCTGTTAAATAATCGCCATCTGAATCTCTATTGACGCCTTCGATATCAAAACTTTTTTTACCTAATGAAGTGGTGTGGCCGTTTGGTAAATGCACTTCTTTTTCTCGAATTTTATTTACAATCATAAATGGATTGAAAGGTGCTATACCTAAATCGTCGGTACTAACAGGTGCCTTAAATTTAATAGAGACCTTTGTTTCCTTGTTTTTCATTGTATGAACATTATCAAATAAAATAACTACAGCATTTTCTTGACCAGTTTCTGTACCGTTTGCATCTACATTAATATAGTTTTGTGTTAAAACGGTTCCAGTAACATTTTCAATTAATGAAGGTGAAAAATTTTCAATTTCAAGACCAAATCCATTTATATAACTACCACCATCAGCTTTTACATTGTATATAAAATCTAATTGAACTGCTAAATTTTGAGAGTTCAATACGGCAATTACTTTATAGTTTAATGCTACATCATTAAAATCGTAATCACCTGTTGATGGCCATAAATCTTCAAAAGCAATTGT
>CBDUAL010000186.1:0-5513 GCA_965365125.1 uncultured Lutibacter sp. | reverse complement strand
ATTTATAATAATTAAATGTTTTACAGCGTCAGTCATTTGTCCCATAATTATATGTTGTTCAAACTTTAATTATTAAATTTTTTGTCAATTTCATCAATAGAAACTGTTACAAACGTTGTTTTTCCAAAAGGAGATAAATCGGGTTGTTTACAAATAAACAACTTATTTACAATTTCTTCCTGTTCTTTTAAATCTAATTTTGTACCCGTTTTAATGGCTAAACTTTTCGCTAAACTTTTCGCCATTACATCTAATTGGCTAAAACTAGCATCAGGAATATCATTTTTAATATCTTCCAATAACTGTTCAATAATAATAGTTATTTGGCTTTCGGTAATGGTTACAGGTATTCCTTTTACCACAATTATATCGTCAGCTATTTTATCAAATAAAAAACCTACACTTTCCAAATCCTCTTTAATTTCTTTAATTAAATGGATGTCTGATTTATTGAAAGAAATTTCTAAAGGAAACAATAATTGTTGACTCATTGCTTCTTTAACGGTAATATTCTCTAAAAATTCTTCATACAAAATACGCTGATGTGCTAAATATTGATTGATATAAACAATTCCAGATTTTATAGAACTAACAATGTATTTATTGTGAACCTGATAGGTTTTACTTTTTGATTTCTCTTCTGAAAAAAGAGAAGAATGTACGGTTTCAGATTCTACCTCAATTTGCTGAACATCAATTCCGGTGTATAAACTTTCCCACTGTTGCTGAGGTTCCTTTTTAAAAGGTGAACTCATTGATTTTTGGGACTCGTTTTTAAACGGATTAAAATCAGGATTCACCTGTACCTTTGGTGTTTGTGTAGTTTTTTCCTTAAAATGATAAGGCGTGTCAAAAGACGCACTTCTTTCAAAATCTAACACAGGAGCCACATTGTATTGTCCTAGACTGTGTTTTACGGTTGAACGTAAAATGGCATACAATGTTTTTTCATCGTCAAACTTTATTTCAGTTTTGGTTGGATGAATATTAATGTCAATACTTTTTGTAGGAACCGTTAAATACAAAAAATAAGTAGGGTAGTAGCCACCTGAAAGTAAACTCTCAAAAGCACTTGCTACGGCATGATTTAAATAAGCATTTTTTATAAAACGATCATTCACAAAAAAGAATTGTTCTCCACGTTTTTTCTTTGCAAATTCTGGTTTTGCTACAAAACCGTTGATAACAACTACATCAGTTTCTTCTTGAATAGGAACTAACTTTTCATTTGTTTTTTTTCCGAAGATTGCAACAATACGCTGACGTAAATTACCTGACAGTAAATTGTAAATTTCATTTTCATTATGATAAAATGAAAAAGCTATAGACGGATGTGCCAATGCAACACGTTGAAATTCGTTGACGATATGACGTGTTTCAATGCTATTCGATTTTAAGAAATTTCTTCTTGCAGGAATGTTATAAAATAAGTTTTTTACTGAAACTGAAGTTCCTTTAGGTGTTGAAACCTTTTCTTGAGAAATGAGGGTGCTACCTTCAATTTTAATAAAAGTACCAAGTTCATTAGTTTCCTGTTTGGTTTTCAAATCTACATGAGCAATTGCCGCAATTGATGCTAATGCTTCACCTCTAAAACCTTTGGTATTTAAATTAAATAAATCTTCCGCTTTTTTTATTTTTGAAGTTGCGTGTCGCTCAAAACTAAGTCGCGCATCAGTTTGGCTCATTCCAATACCGTTGTCAATTACTTGTACCAATGCTTTTCCAGCATCTTTAACAATCAATTTAATATTGGTGGCTTTTGAATCTATGGCATTTTCAAGTAGTTCTTTCACTACAGATGCAGGTCGCTGAACTACTTCACCTGCTGCAATTTGATTCGCAACGTGATCAGGAAGTAACTGAATTATATCGGACATTAAAATAAAGTATGTATTTCTAAAATGTATGCAACTATACCCACTAAAATAGCAATAATTATTGCCAGTCTTAATGTGGTTGATCTGTCCGCAGCACTTCGTTTATTTTTAACCCAATCGTTTTTTAAATTATTTTTGGTAAGTCGTATGGTTGGTGTGTTTTCATCAGCATCTTCAACAGCCTGATGTTCTCGCTTTAATTTTTGCAAACGCTCTTTACGCTCGTCATAATAACGAGGTTTGTAATCAAAAACGTAATGCGAACGCGGTTTAAATAATTTACCAAACATAAATTTAGAGTATACTGTAAAACCCAAAAATACAGAATAATTGAGTTGTGGTCAAGTTTTAAAGAAAAGAAGCGTGTTAAAACTCTCTTAAAGCTGCCATTTTTATAGCTGCAATGGCACACTCAACACCTTTGTTTCCATGAGTTCCACCAGAGCGATCTAAAGATTGTTGCTTGGTGTTGTCGGTTAAAACACAAAAAATAACTGGCACATCGTATTTAATATTTAAATCTTTAATGCCTTGTGTAACACCGTCGCAAACAAAATCAAAATGTTTTGTTTCGCCCTGTATTACGTTTCCAACCGCTATAATAGCATCAAGTTGTTGTGTTTCAATCATTTTTTTACAGCCGTAAATTAATTCAAAGCTGCCAGGAACATCCCAACGAATAATATGTTCTTTTAGAGCACCATTTTCTAAAAATGCTTGTTCTGCTCCTAAGTATAAATTTTCAGTAATTTCAGGATTCCATTCTGAAACAACAATCCCAAACCGAAATTTTTTCGCGTTTGGGATTGTTGCTTTATCGTAGTAAGATAAATCTGTTGTAGCCATTATAGCTTTTTATTTTGAAGCAAATTTTGCTTTGTTGATGTAAATATCAATATTTTTAGCTTCGTTAGAAGTAGGGTAGTTGTTTTTGATTTTAGTAAAAGCATCTAAAGCTTTAGAATACTCTTCTAAAGTCATAGCAATGTTTCCTGCTTTGAACAAATACAACGGACTAGAAAAATTGTTGTCTCTTAATGAAGCAGCTTTTAAGTAGTAGTCTAACGCATCATCTAGTTGGTTAATATCAGCAAAAGCATCTCCAATAGCTCCTTTAGCAACAGGACCTAATAATTCGTCTTCCGAAGAGAAACTTTCTAAATATTCAATTGCTTCTTGGTAATTTTTTAATTTTAAGTAAGAAATACCTGCATAGTAATTCGCTAAGTTTCCAGCTTTAGTTCCGCTGTAGTTTGAAGCAACATCAATAAAACCATATTTTCCGTCAGCACCTTCTAAAGCAAGTGTGTATAAAGAATCAGCAGCTACAGAGTTTGTTGAAGCGTCTTCAAAATAAGCCTTTGGAAAAGCCAATTCATCAGCAGCTTCTTTTTCATTTGGAGCTTGAACGTATTTTTGGTAGGCTAAATATCCTAAAATTACAACTACAATTGCCGCTAATAAACCAAAAATAATTTTTTGGTTTTTAATGATAAATTGCTCAGATTTTGAAGCAGTTTCATCTAAGGTATTAAACACTTCAGCAGTTGTTGATTGTTCTTCAATTTTTGAAGTTTGATTTTTTTTAGGTTTACTACCCGTCTTTTTATATGTTGCCATTGGTTGTTAAATTTGTAGGCGCAAAAATAGAATTTTTAATTGGAAAGTAAAAATGCATTTGTGCCTAAATTTTCATTTATTTTGAATAATTTTAGACTTTGAAAAAATACACATGCATTTACGGAAAATAACATTAGTGAATTTTAAAAACTTTGAAAGTCAAACGTTTGATTTTGAGGGTAAAATAAATTGTTTTGTAGGCGATAATGGTGTGGGGAAAACAAATGTTTTAGACGCAATTTATTATCTTTCATTTGCAAAAAGTTATTTTAATCCGGTTGCAACGCAGAATATTCGTCATTCAGAAGATTTTTTTATGATTGAAGGGGAATACCAAATGGAAGATAAAGTTGATTTGGTGGTGTGTAGTTTAAAAAGAGGAAGTAAAAAAGTGGTAAAGCGTAATGGAAAGGCGTACGAAAAGTTTTCAGACCATATTGGGCATTTACCTTTAGTGATTATTTCACCAGCCGATCGCGATTTAATTATTGACGGAAGTGATACACGTAGAAAATTTATAGACAATGTAATTTCGCAATCAGATAAAAAATATTTACAAACGCTCATCAATTATAACAAGGTATTGGCGCAACGAAATTCCTTATTAAAATATTTTGCAGCCAACAGAACGTTTGATGCTTTAAACTTAAAGGTGTATAATGAACAGTTAAATGTATATAGTGGTTTAATTTTTGAAAAAAGAAGTGCTTTTTTAGAAGCATTTATACCTATCTTTAAAAAACGCTACAAGGCAATATCAAATAGTAAAGAAAGCGTGAATTTGGTGTATAAAACACAATTGAAAGAAGGCAATTTATTGGAGTTGTTTGAGCAGCATTTAGAAAAAGACAGAGTATTGCAATATACAAGTGTTGGTATTCATAAGGACGATTTATCTTTTGAAATAGATGGATATCCAGTGAAGAAATTTGGTTCGCAAGGACAACAAAAATCATATTTAGTCGCTTTAAAATTAGCGCAATTTGACTTTATGAAACAACAATCACACGTAAAACCAATTTTATTGTTAGATGATATTTTTGATAAACTAGACGATTCTAGAGTTGAACAAATAATAGCTTTGGTTAACAGCAACGAATTTGGTCAGTTATTTATAAGTGATACGCATAAGGAAAGAACTGAAGAAGTAGTACAAAAAACAAAACAACCTTTTAAAATATTTGAATTATAATGGCTAAACGCTTAAAAGAATTTCATTCCATTGAAGAGTTAATGAAGGATGTAATTAAAGAAAATAAATTAACCAAAGGAATGCATCAGCTTTCCGTAAAAGATGCGTGGTCTAAATTAATGGGGAACGGTGTAGTATCTTATACACAGCATATTGAATTAAATGGAAAGACTTTAATTGTGAATTTAAAATCATCTGTACTTCGAGAGGAATTGAGCTATGGAAAAGATAAAATTGTGAAAATGATGAATGAAGAATTGGGCGAAAACTTAATTTCAAAAATAATTTTAAGTTAAAAAAATAAAGAAAGGTTATTTGGATATATAAGTTATCGTCAACCTGAACTTGTTTCAGGTTCTCATAAATGGAGGAATAACTATCTTATGATAAGATTCTGAAATAAATTCAGAATGACGAAATTTAAACACTTTCCAAACAGCCTTTATTGTAAGTATGTAAATTTATTTTCAAAAGAAATTACCTGAAAAAACTTCTCTTCCTGAGAAATGAAAAGCACTTTCTATAGCAGCATTTTCATCACTATCTGAACCATGTATTGCATTGTTAGTAATAGATTCAGCATAAATTTTACGAATAGTACCTTCAGCAGCATCTGCAGGGTCAGTAGCTCCAATTAAAACGCGAAAGTCTTCTACAGCATTTTCTTTTTCTAATATGGCGGCAACAATTGGTCCGCACATCCCGATGCAGTGGCCTGAACCCAAAAATGCCGTGGAAAAGACAATGGAGTAGACAGGGTCAATCCTCTGTCGTTTTCCTCTCGTCTTCATCGTCTTCGAGCATCCTGTACTTGGGTCGCT
>CBDUAL010000185.1:0-5514 GCA_965365125.1 uncultured Lutibacter sp. | reverse complement strand
ATGGTGATGGAATGGATTATTACCATGTGGGGCATAGCTTAGGTGCAGGTAATATAGCACCGTATAAAAATGATAGTATTTGGTATTCTAAAAACTATTACCAATATAAAGTGTTAGATAACGGCCCGTTGCGTACTACTTTTCAACTTGATTTTGAACCTTGGATGGTTAATGAGCAAGAAGTAACAGCAACAAAAACAGTGAGCCTAGATGCAGGAACTCAATTAAGTAAAATGGCAATTACCTATTCTTTTACTAGTGAAGAGTCATTGCCAGCAGTTATAGGAATTATCAAGCGTCCTGAAGAAGGTGGTCAAGAATTATTTAAAGTTGAAGATGGTATTTTAGCTTACTGGGAGCCAACTCATGGTGATGATGGTACTACAGGTGTTGGTGTTATTATTCCTTCAAAAGTAAGTAATATGAAATTGAGAAACGACCAATATGTTGCTGAAGTTGAAGCCTTAAATAATGAACCTTTTGTATATTATACAGGTGCAGCTTGGGATAAAGCAGGTGTTATTACCAATCAAACACAATGGTTTGAATATTTAGATACTAAAAAACAAGAATTATTAAATTCAGGAATTGAAATTAGTTTCAAATCTAAATAATACAATTGATATTATTTAAACAGGGGCGTATGTTAAATTAAGATTTTTTTCATCAATATATTGCCACTTCTCTTGTTGGCTAAATTCTAAATTTTCTTTAGTAACTATTTCAAGAGGGGAATATATTTTTTGTTGAGGAATGTTATTTTGAATTAAATAATCAGTCATTATTTTGACTGATTTTAGCCCCTGATTAAATGATTTTTGAGAAATTAAAAAGGTAATTTTATCGTTTTTTAAATTAGCAACATTTTGTGCTGTTGTATCAAAACCTATCAAGCTTAATTCTTTTAATTTTTCAGAATTAATACAACTTGATATTGTTGAAATTCTACTTGAAGGCACTAAAACTCCCGAAATATTTTTATGCGTATCAAGTACTTCCTTTAGTTGTTGTTGTACGCGCTCTAAATTGTTTAAATCTTCAAAATTTAGCGAAACCGATTCAAACGGAATTTTATTTTTGTTAAAATAAGAGTAAAATCCTTGTATTCTTCCTTCTATTACGTTGTTATTATGTAATTTAGATTCAATATCGGTAATTAAATAATTGGCGTTTTCTCCAGTACATAAATGCATTAATTTACCAGACAAATAGCCTCCTTTATAAGAATCTTGACCTATAAAAGAAATATTGTTAAACCCAGGCATTTCAATATTTAAAAAAATGTAGGGAATTTCTTTTTTTTCTAACAAAGCAGCCATTATTTTAGTTTCATTTAAAAATAATGGAGTAAGTATTACTGCCTCTGGTTTACCATCAATTAATTTTTGAAAACTTTCTAAGTAGGAATTTTTATCTAACTGATTAAAAGTAAATTTTTTCACTTCAATACCAAAGCTCAAAACTTCTTCAGCTCCTTTTGAAATACCTAACAAGGGCGATTCCCAAAACAAGTTGTCAGCATCAAAATCAGGTATTAATACTGATATGTTGTACTTTTTTTTCATTGCCAAAGATCTGGCAATATTGTTTATTTTAAAATTTTGCTCGGTTAAAATTTGTTGAACTCGTTCTCTTGTTTTTTTAGAAACGCCATCTCTACCGTGTATAACTCTATCAACAGTTCCAACTGAAACTTTAGCAATCACTGCAATTTCTTTTATCGTAATCATATTTTTCTTAAAATCAAGACAAATATTAAAAATTTAAATTGAATAAAAAGCGATTTTGCAAAAATAATTGGAAAAAATGTGTGCGCACACAAAAAATATTTATTAAGTTTGTGTGCGCACACGAAAACATAGTTGTAATTATGTTTGAAATGTAAAAAATTAAAAAAGGCTTGTTAACTAAATAATAAGAAATAATTGAAATAGACAGGATAGAACGGAGTGTTGTATTGAAGTTCGTTCAATAGTATTAAACATAAAATAATATTTAATAAAAGGATAATTTTTTATAAAAAACAAATTAATAAATGAGTAAAGTAATTGTATTAACAGGAGCAGGAGGTGTTTTATGTAGCACTTTAGCAAAAGCATTGGCTAAGCAAGGTAACAAAATTGCCGTTTTAGATTTAAGAATTGAAGCAGCAAACAAGGTTGCTGAAGAAATTAATGCAGATGGTGGTGTGGCTATAGGAGTTGCTGCCAATGTTTTGGAGAAAGCTTCATTAGAAGCTGCTAAAAAAGAAGTGAACGAGCAATTGGGTGCTTGTGATATTTTGGTAAACGGAGCAGGAGGAAATCATCCTTTAGGAACAACATCTAATCCTTTTTTAGAAATTGCCGATTTAGAAAATACGACCGAAGGCTTTAAGACTTTTTTCGATTTAGATCCAAATGGAATCGAATTTACATTTAACTTAAATTTTATTGGTACGTTATTGCCAACACAAGTTTTTGCTACAGATATGGTGGGTAAAAAAGGATGTAGTGTCCTAAATATTTCGTCAATGAATGCTTTTACGCCTTTAACAAAAATACCTGCATACAGTGGAGCAAAAGCTGCTGTGTCAAATTTCACACAATGGTTGGCAGTTCATTTTTCAAAAGTAGGTATTAGAGTAAATGCTTTAGCACCTGGATTTTTTCTTACAGATCAAAATCGTGCCTTATTAACTAATAGTGATGGTAGTTTAACGCCAAGAGGAAATACAATTATTGAGCAAACTCCAATGGGTAAATTTGGTGAACCTGAAGATTTAATTAGCACTACTTTATGGTTATGTGATGATACTTCGTCTTTTGTAACAGGTGTAGTTGTGCCTATTGATGGTGGATTTAGTGCATTTAGTGGAGTATAATAAAAAAGTAAAGTAAATTATGGAACAAACATGGCGTTGGTACGGGCCAAATGACCCAGTACAATTATCAGATATAAAACAAGCAGGAGCAACAGGAATTGTTTCGGCATTACACCAAATTCCAAACGGAGAAGTTTGGACTGTTGAAGCAATTAATAAGCATAAAGCACTTATTGAAGCTGCAGGATTAGAATGGAGTGTAGTAGAAAGTATTCCTGTACATGAAAATATTAAAACTTGGTCGGGTAATTATGACCTTTATATTGAACGATATAAATTAAGCATTGAAAACTTGGCAACATGTGGTATTCATACCGTATGTTACAATTTTATGCCAGTATTAGATTGGACAAGAACAGATTTAGGATATAAGGTTGAAGATGGTTCTAGAGCATTGCGTTTTGATATGATTGCTTTTGCAGCATTTGAAATGTATTTATTAAAAAGACCAGGAGCTGAAAATAGTTATACTGAAGCGCAACAAAAAGCAGCTAAAACCTATATTGAAGGTCTTTCAGAAGAAGAAAAAACAGGATTAGTAAATAATATTATTGCTGGTTTGCCTGGTGCTGAAGAAGGATACACTTTAGAACAGTTTCAACAAATATTAGATACTTATAAACATATTGACGCACAAACGTTAAGAGAAAACTTAGTTAATTTTTTAAAAGAAATTATACCTGTAGCTGCTCAAAATGAAGTGCTAATGTGTATTCACCCTGATGATCCTCCTATGCCAATTTTAGGATTGCCAAGAGTTGTAAGTACTGAAGCAGATTATGCTTATTTGTTTGAACAAGTTCCGCATAGAGCTAATGGAATTACTTTTTGTACTGGTTCATTAGGTGTTAGAGCTGATAATGATTTAGTTCAAATTTTTAAACGCTTTGCTGATAGAGTTCACTTTTTACATTTAAGAAGTACCCAAAGAGATGAAGATGGTAATTTTTATGAAGCCAATCATTTAGAAGGAAATGTTGATATGTACAGCATTGTAAAAGAGGTGGTTTTAGAAGAAAGAAGAAGACAAGGTGCAGGACGATCTGATTTTGCAATTCCTATGCGTCCAGATCACGGACATCAAATGTTAGACGATTTACGTAAAAAAACAAATCCAGGATATTCAGGAATTGGAAGATTACGTGGTTTAGCTGAGTTAAGAGGTTTAGAATTTGGAATTTCAAAAAGTATTTAAGTGTTATGAGTCAAATTTCGTCAAAAACATTTATCACAGATAATTTTTTATTGAACTCAAAAGAGGCTGAAATTTTGTATCATGAATATGCAAAAGATTTGCCAATAATTGATTATCATAATCACTTATCACCAAAACAAATAGCTGAAGATAAACCCGTAGAAAACATTACAAAAGCTTGGCTTGATGGCGATCATTACAAATGGCGCGGAATGAGAGCAAACGGAGTTGATGAAGCATGTATTACTGGCGCAGCATCTTTAGAAGAACGTTTTGAAAAGTGGGCTGAAACAGTTCCTCAAACTTTAAGAAATCCATTGTTTCATTGGACACACTTAGAGCTAAAGCGTTATTTTAATATTGATGAAGTGTTACAACCAAGTAATGCTACTGAAATTTATAATAAAGCAAATGCTATTTTAGCTACAAAAACACCAGCACAATTATTAGAACATATGAAGGTTGAGGTGGTTTGTACTACTGATGATCCTACTGATGATTTACAATACCATAAAGAAATAGCAAAAAAAGATTTTTATACAAAAGTATATCCAACTTTTAGATCTGATGAATTGTTTTTTATTGGAGCTGAAAAGTTTTTACCGTATGTGCAAAAATTAAGTGCAGCAGTAAATTTTGAGATTACTTCTTACGCAGATTTTATAAAAGCGATTGATGCAAGAATTCTTTATTTTAACGAAAACGGATGTTGTATCTCTGATTTTGGAGTTGGAGAAGCATTGGTTATTGAAGACTATACTGAAGAAGAGATTGCTGCAATTTTTGATAAAAAATTAAAAGGAGAAGTACTTTCAACGTTAGAAATTGATAAATACAGATCTAGTATTTTTATTCATTTAGCTAAACAATATCACAAGTTTAATTGGGTACAACAATACCATTTAGGACCTATTAGAAATAATAATACACGATTGGTGGCACAAGTTGGTTTAGATGCTGGTTGCGATTCTATTGGAGATTTTCCAATGGCTGAATTTATGTCGAAGTTATTTAATACATTAAATTCAACCGACCAATTAGCTAAAACAATTACCTATAATTTGAATCCATCGCAAAACGAAGTATTCGCCACAATGATGGGGAATTTTCAAACAGGAGGTACTCCAGGAAAAATGCAATGGGGGTCAGGATGGTGGTTCTTAGATCAAAAAGATGGTATGGAAAAGCAATTGAATGCACTTTCAAATATGGGCTTATTAAGCCGATTTGTAGGTATGTTAACCGATAGTCGTAGCTTTTTATCTTTTCCAAGACATGAATATTTTAGACGAATTTTATGTGATTTAATTGCGGAAGATATTAATAAAGGTTTGGTTCCAAACGATCTTAACTTTTTAGGAAAAATGGTTCAAGATATTTGTTATAACAATGCAGTACAGTATTTTAATTTTAAAAAATAAATAACTAATTATGAGCGAAACAAAAAAGATAGGCA
>CBDUAL010000184.1:0-5552 GCA_965365125.1 uncultured Lutibacter sp. | reverse complement strand
TTTTTCGGCTACCAATTTCATTACATCATTCCCTCCTACCGGACAAAATAATTCTGAAATATCTTCGGTATTCACCAATTTATCGGCGAAAGATTTACATCCCGGAGAGCCACAACCAGCACAATTTGCACCTGGCAATAATTCATCAACCTCAGCGATTAATGGATTTTCATACACATAAAACTTCTTGGACACTACATATAATACTACTGCAGCAACTACACCTAATGAAGCTAATAATAATACACTATATAAAACTGAATCAGTCATTCTTAATTAAATTTTAATATTGAAAGTTGAAATGCTTTTTTAAATGTGTCTTTTAACACAAAAAGCATAAAATAATAAGGAACTAAAACAAATAACGAAACCAAGCCCGCTACCCATTCTTTTAAAAATAATGAAGTTAAAATAAGCACCAAAAACATTAATATAAAAGGAAAAACATAAGCCCAAAAAACTGCTTTTAAACCTAATTCTCTATTTAATACCAAATCAACAGTTTCATGAAGCTGAAATGATTGGGTTGGGTTTTCAATTTCTATTTCTTTATCGTTTGTATCTGACACTCCACAAGCAGATTGTGCTTTACACCCTTCACAATTCACATTTCCTTTTAACGAAATCGTTATCGTATTTTTAGAAATCTTAGAAATTATTCCTTCGTGTTTAATCGTATCTTTTTTTTTCTTGTAACTGTCTAAATCCAGTTGGGTCATAATCAACGCTGCATTATCATTATGGCGTAAAATTAAATCAACTTTATAGTTTAAAATATGATTATTGTTAGGGTTTATTTAAAATAAATCATTTTGTAACCTTTATCACATAAAGAAATCAAACTGAAACACCAATTTGGTCAACCAGCTAACAGCCTTTAACATAGTGTAATTGTTAATAAAAAAAAGAGGTAATTGATTTCTGAAAATATTAAAATGCATACTTTTAAAATCTCATTTTTTTTCAAAAAAAAATTTCGCACATGTTTTTAATATTTGATACTGAAACTACTGGTTTACCAAAAAAATGGAATGCCCCAATTACCGATACTGATAATTGGCCGCGTTGTATTCAAATAGCATGGCAATTGCATGATGAGTATGGTACTTTAATTGAACATAAAGATTATTTAATTAAACCTGAGGGATATAACATTCCTTATGACGCCGAACAAATTCATGGAATTTCAACACAATTAGCTCAAGAAAAAGGGGAAAACCTTGAAGATGTGTTAGTACTTTTTAATGAAGCGCTTTCTAAATCTAAATTTGTAGTTGGTCAAAATGTAAAATTCGACCTTAATATTATGGGGTGTGAATATGTTAGAAAAGACATCAATACTCCTTTAAATGAATTGCCTGTTTTAGATACGTGTACTGAAAAAACCGCAACTCTTTGTCAAATACCTGGTGGTAGAGGTGGTAAATTTAAATTACCAACATTAACAGAATTACACCAACACTTATTTAATGCACCTTTTTCTGAAGCTCACAATGCAACAGCCGATGTAGAAGCCACTACGCGCTGTTTTTTAGAATTAATCAGAAAAAGAATTTATACAAAAGAAGAATTAGATATTGCTCCTGATTATTTTAAAAATTTTGATGCTAAAAATCCTTCAATAATTGAGGTCATAGGTTTAAAACATCTTAATTTAAAAAAAGAGAGTAAAAAACTTAAAACTGCCCCTAAAGCGAAAGCCGCAGTTTCCAACCCAACAACCACCATAAATAGTACTTTAAAAGAAAGCACCTTTTCACATTTACACTGTCATTCACAATTTTCAATATTACAGTCAACTTCAAGTTTTAGCAATTTAATTCAAGGCGCTATTAAAGATAAAATGCCTGCAGTTGCTATGACAGATTCTGGAAATATGATGGGGGCTTTTTACTTTGTAAGAGAGGCTATCAATCATAATAATTCCGTAGAAAAACACAACGAAAACTTACCTGAAGGAGCGGAACCTAAACAACCTATCATTCCTATTTTAGGTTGTGAGTTTAATGTTTGTGAAAACCACTTAGACCGAACTCACAAAGACAACGGTTACCAAATTGTAATTTTAGCCAAAAATAAAAACGGGTATCACAACTTGGCTAAAATGTCGTCACTTTCTCATACACAAGGATTTTATTATGTACCCCGAATTGACAAAAAAATAATTGAAGAGTACAAGGAAGATTTAATTGTATTATCGGGTAACTTATATGGTGAAATTCCTAGTAAAATATTAAATGTAGGTGAAAAGCAAGCTGAGGAAGCATTAATTTGGTGGAAAGAACAGTTTGGAGATGATTTTTATTTAGAAGTGATGCGTCACAACCAAGAAAATGAAAATCATGTAAACGATGTAATTATCAATTTTTCAAAAAAACACAACGTTAAATTAATTGCTTCAAACAATACTTTTTATACAACCAAAGAAGAGGCTGAAGCACACGATATTTTATTGTGTGTAAAGGATGGAGAAAAAATAGCGACTCCAAAAGGAAGAGGAAGAGGATTTAGATACGGGCTACCAAATAATGAATATTATTTTAAGTCCCAAGAACAAATGAAAAACTTGTTCAAAGACCTTCCCGAAGCGATTACAAATACCCAAGAAATTGTAGACAAAATTGAAGTTTATACCTTGGCACGAGATGTATTACTTCCAAAGTTTGATATTCCTGAACAATTTATTGATCCTGAAGATGCCGTTGACGGAGGTGTTCGTGGTGAAAATGCCTATTTAAAACATTTAACTTTTGAAGGTGCTAAAAAACGGTACGGTGATGAATTAGATGCTGAAAAAATAGAACGTTTAGATTTTGAGCTCTCAATTATTGAAAAAACAGGATATCCTGGTTATTTTTTAATTGTTTGGGATTTTATTTTAGAAGCCCGTAAAATGGGCGTATCGGTAGGTCCAGGTCGTGGATCGGCTGCAGGTTCAGCTGTAGCCTACTGTTTATGGATTACCAATATTGACCCTATTAAGTACGATTTACTTTTTGAGCGTTTCTTAAATCCTGACCGTGTATCACTACCCGATATTGATATTGATTTTGATGACGAAGGAAGACAACGTGTAATTGAGTTTGTAATTGAAAAATATGGTGCTAGTCAAGTAGCACAAATTATTACTTACGGTACAATGGCTGCTAAATCTTCTATTAGAGATACAGCAAGGGCACTAGATTTACCACTGCACGAAGCCGATAGAATTGCCAAATTAATTCCTGGATTAAAATTGCAGAATATTTTTGGCGATGATGAAAAAAGTAAAGGAAAAGTAAAAGGTTTAAGAGCCGAAGAATTTGAAAATGTTGAAGAGCTTAGAAAAATTGCTGATGGAAATAATTTAGAAGCACAAACTATAAATCAAGCTAGAGCACTAGAAGGTTCAGTTAGAAATACAGGAATTCACGCTTGTGGGGTTATTATTACTCCAGAACCTATCACCAATTTAGTACCTGTTTCTACGGCAAAAGATTCAGACATGTATGTAACCCAGTTTGACAATAATGTGGTTGAAACTGCGGGTTTACTAAAAATGGATTTCTTGGGGTTAAAAACACTAACCTTAATTAAAGATACTGTTAAAATTGTAAAGGCTAAACACGGAATTGACTTAGTTCCTGACGATTTTCCGTTAGACGATCAAAAAACATACGAGCTTTTTCAAAAAGGAGAAACTATTGGCGTATTTCAATATGAATCTCCCGGTATGCAAAAACACATGAAAGCGCTAAAGCCAACAGAATTTGCCGATTTAATTGCCATGAATGCCTTATATCGTCCAGGTCCAATGGAATATATTCCTTCCTTTATTGATCGTAAACATGGGCGCGAAGACATTACCTATGATTTAGATGATATGGAAGAATACCTGAAGGAAACTTATGGTATTACCGTATATCAAGAGCAAGTAATGTTACTTTCTCAAAAACTGGCTGGTTTTACCAAAGGTGAAGCCGATATGTTGCGTAAAGCAATGGGTAAAAAAATATTTGCCTTACTGGAGAAACTAAAACCAAAGTTTATTGAAGGTGGAAAAGCGAAAAATCATGATGAAGCAAAATTAGAGAAAATTTGGAAAGATTGGGAAGCATTTGCCGCTTATGCTTTCAACAAATCACACTCTACTTGTTATGCATATATTGCTTATCAAACCGCTTATTTAAAAGCACATTATCCTGCAGAATATATGGCATCTGTATTGTCTAATAATATGAATGACATTAAACAGGTTACTTTTTTTATGGAAGAATGCAAACGTGCTGAAATTCCTGTTTTAGGTCCTGATGTTAATGAATCGTACTACAAGTTTGCTGTAAACAAAGAAGGCGCTATTCGTTTTGGAATGGGTGCTATAAAAGGGGTTGGTGCTGCAGCTGTAGATGCTATTGTAAATGAGCGAAAAGAAAACGGCTACTTCTCGTCTGTTTTTGATGTTACCAAACGAGTTGATTTACGTGCTGCTAATAAAAAAGCGTTTGATGGTTTAGTAATGGCTGGTGGATTTGATTCTTTTGGAGATATACACCGAGCGCAATACTACCAGTTAGACGAGAAAGGAGTTACTTTTATAGAAAAGGCCATTCGCTATGGAAACAAATTTCAGGAGAATAAAAATTCTGCTCAAGTTTCCCTGTTTGGCGAAGCTTCTGAAGTTCAATTTCCTGAGCCTGAAATACCCGAAGCTGAAAAATGGGGTATGATGGAAGAACTTTCAAAAGAAAAAGAATTGGTGGGAATTTATATTTCTGGACATCCTTTAGATGATTTTAAAACCGAAATAAAATATTACTGCAACACGCCACTAATGGCGTTTCAAAATCAAGCTGCATTGATAAACAAAGATATTTCTATTGGAGGAATTATCACCAATATTGAGCACCGTGTTTCTAAAAATGGAAAAGGTTGGGCTACTTTTGCTTTAGAAGATTTCAGCGGCTCTAGTGAATTTAGAATATTTGGTGAAGAATACTTACGGTTCCGACATTTTTTAGTTCCAAACTCGTTTCTATATGTTAAAATTTTCGTTAAAAAAGGATGGAATGATGGTGATGTACGTTTATCTTTTGGAAACATTCAAATGTTACAAGATGTGCTGGAAGAGTTTTCCAAAAAAATAACCTTGAATATTTCTTTAAAAGATATTAATGAAAAATATATTCAAAAAATGAATGCCCTTTTAACGCAACATAAGGGCACAAAATCTTTGAATTTTCTGGTATATGATTTAGAAGAAAAAATAAAACTAAATTTGCCAAGCAGAAGTTATAAAGTTGATATTTCAAACGAATTTATTGACATTCTTAGACAAGAACAAATCAACTTTAAGCTTAATTAGAGCAATCTATTTATGAGAAAAAAAATTCTTATTTTTTTTATATTGAGTAGCTTTATAGGGTTTAGTCAAAAAAAACACACCTATTTTCAAGCAGATTATTTTTATGGGAACATTCTTGGATCAAGTCCAGATGCAACTGTTTTTTTACAAGGACATCCTACAGGAATTTTTGCAAGTTATAACATAAAAACAACAGGTGATAAAAATTGGC
>CBDUAL010000183.1:0-5654 GCA_965365125.1 uncultured Lutibacter sp. | reverse complement strand
CTTGTGCGTTTAACTGAGTAATTGTAAAAAGGAAAAAAATTATTTGAACTATACTACGCATTTATTGTATTCAATATTTCGTTAAAAATATCTATTGCTACTTTAGCTTTAGACTTCAGACTAAATTCGGAGATTTTTTCAAATTTATCAATAAGAGTTACTTTATTGGTCGTTGTTTTAAATCCTGCACCTTTGTCTTTTAGCGAATTTAATACAATTAAATCTAAATTCTTTTTATTTAGCTTTAATTTTGCATTTTCTATTTCATTATTGGTTTCCAAAGCAAAGCCAACCAAAAATTGATGTGATTTTTCTTTTCCTAATGAAGCTAAAATATCTTGTGTTTTCACCAATTCAATAGTTAAAGAGTCTTCAGATTTTTTCAATTTTTGATCAAAAACTATTTTTGGCTTGTAGTCTGCTACGGCTGCTGAAAGAATTGCAATATCAACATCTTTAAAATACGTATGAGCTACATTATACATATCTTCTGCACTCACAACATTGATTCTTTCAATTGCTGAAGTTTCAACAATTTCGTTTGAAGGCCCTGCTATTAAATAAACTTCGGCTCCTAAACTAGCTGCTGTTTTCGCCAATTCAAAACCCATTTTACCCGATGAATGATTTCCTATAAAACGAACAGGATCAATTGCTTCATACGTTGGCCCAGCAGTAATTAACACTTTCTTTTTATACAAAGGCAGTCCTTTCACAATTTCATTTTCAATAAATGAAACAATATCTTCTGGTTCAGCCATACGACCTTCACCTTCTAAACCACTTGCTAAAAAACCCGTTGACGGAGGAATAAATGTATTCCCAAAACCTTGTAATTTTTTAATGCTTTGTTGTGTAGTTGGGTGTTTGTACATATCCAAATCCATTGTAGGTGCAAAAAACACCTTACATTTTGCAGATAGATAAGTAGCTAATAATAAGTTATCGCAAGTACCATTCCCCATTTTAGACAATGTATTTGCAGTTGCAGGAGCAACAACCATATAATCGGCCCAAAGACCTAATTCTACGTGGCTATTCCACTCTTCATCCTCATCATCACTTTTATCAAAAAAAGTAGAGTATACTGGATTTTGTGAAAGTGTAGAAAGTGTTAAGGGTGTAACAAAATCTTTAGAAGCAGGTGTCATAACTACTTTAACGTTTGCACCTGCTTTAATAAAAAGTCTGACTAAACTTGCCGTTTTATAAGCAGCAATACCAGCTGTTACGCCTAAAAGTATGTTTTTACCGCCTAAAACACTCATAATTACTCTTGAATTTCTTCTGGATTTCTGAAGTAAATTTTATCTTGTAACCATTCTTCTACTGCAAGTGCTGTAGGTTTTGGTAATTTTTCGTAAAATTTAGAAACTTCTATTTGCTCTTTATTTTCAAATACTTCATCTAAACTATCTGTATAAGTTGCAAATTCTTCTAATTTTTCAATTAATTCACTTTTTAAATCACCATTAATTTGTTGAGCTCTTTTAGCTATAATAGTAATTGCTTCGTAAATATTTTCTGTTGGCGCTTCAATTAAGTTCTTGTCGTAAGTAACTGTTGTTGTAGCTGCTTTTGTGTTTTTATAATCCATTTGTTTCTTGTTTAAGTGCAACAATAAGGCTTAATTCCTCATTTAATTTTTTTAATAATCCTTCTGATTCTTCTAATTTTTCAGCTTCAGGGAAATTTCTTTTGTACTTTTCCTGAGCCTTAACTGCATCATTTAATCTCGCTTCTTTTTTATAAAAATAGCTATTTACAGCTAACTCATAAGAAGAAAGAAATCTTAAATACAATGCTTCTTCTTTATAACTAGTACCTAGGTATTCTCCTAAAAAAATATCAAAAGAAGCTATTGCTGCAATGTAATCTTGAGTATGGTAGTATTGTCTTGAAATTTCAAAAGCTTTTTTTTCTAATTTTGAAGTTAATTCTTTAATCGTTTCATTAGCTTCAACTATTTTGTCAGATTCAGGGTACTTATAAATAAAATTTTGCAACGCATTAATTGCTTCATAAGTATCTTTTTGATCTAAACTATATACTGGAGAAGCTAAAAAATAACTACGTGCAGATAAATATGCCGCTTCTTCAACTTTAGAGCTTTTTGGATAATTTTTAACAAACTTGTCAAAATAATAAGAAGACAATGTGTATTGCTTGGTATTATAGTGTGCCTGAGATATCATATATTGAATACGTTCATTTTGAGGTTTTCCTCTATAAAATGGCGTAATTTTCTCAAGTAATTGGTTCGCTTTATTAAAACTCTGCTCTTCGTACATTTTTGTAGCCATTGCATATTGCTCCTGAGCAGTACCTTTATTGAGTACTTTATAATACTCACTACAAGAAGTAAGTCCTGTAGCTATCAATAAAATGAAAATATAAATCTTATTTTTTTGCATTGGGCAAAATTAGTTATTTATTATGGATTATTAAAATGATTTTTTTACTTCAATAAAACACAAAAATAACTCGCTTATACTATATAAACAGTGTAAAAAACTTAATTGTTTGTTAATTGTTATGCTGTAGGTGCTGCTGCACTTACTACATTAAGTTGCTTAATATCATTATCAAACAAGTACAACCCTCCTTTATCGTCTCCAATTAAGTTAATTTTATCTAAGATAGTTCTGGCTTGCGCTTCTTCTTCAATTTGTTCAGCTACATACCACTGTAAAAAATTATGAGTTGCATAATCTTTTTCTTCTAAAGCAATATGAACTAAATCATTGATGCTTTGAGAAACAAACACTTCATGCTTAAATAATGTTTCAAACATTTCTTTAATTGAACCAAACTCTGCTGCAGGTTCTACTAAATCAGAAACAATGGCTTTACCTCCTCTTTCATTCACATATTTAAATAACTTTAACATATGCTGACGTTCTTCATCTGAAGCGTCGTACAAAAATTGAGAAACCCCTTCTAAACCTTTACTCTCAGCATAAGAGGCCATTGCTAAATATATTTGAGAAGATTCTGCTTCAATTCTTATTTGCTTATTTAAAGCAGCTTGCATATTTTTTGATAACATAATTTTGTATTTTTTATTCATTTTACACCTAAACGATGTAAAATTACTAATAATTATCTATAAAAGCATTAATTTTTTGCTGTAATTCTAATGTTGAAGCTACCAAAGGCAACCTCACGTTTAATTTACAAATGGATAATTTATTTAAAACGGCTTTAATTCCTGATGGATTGCACTCTTCAAAAATACAATCAATACTACCCATTATTTTATAATGCAGTTCATTCGCTTTATCAACTTCACGATTTAAACCTAATTGAATCATTTCTGAAAAATCTTTGGGTAAACCTTGACCTATTACAGAAATAACACCCGCTCCACCGGCCAGCACTATTGGTAAAGCAATCATATCATCACCTGAAATCACCATAAATTCTTTAGGCTTTTGTTGAATTAAACGCATTGCCTGTACCAAATCTCCGGCTGCTTCTTTTACCGCTACAATATTTTTAAAATCATTAGCCAATCTTAAAACTGTTGAGGCTTCAAAGTTTTTACCTGTTCTTCCTGGCACATTGTATAAAATAATTGGTAACGGACTAGCTTCAGCTATTGCTTTAAAATGCTGGTAAATTCCCTCTTGAGTTGGCTTATTATAATAAGGAGAAACCGAAAGAATGGCACAAAAAGCTGATAAATCTGTAGTTTTAATTTCTTCAACAACAGCCATTGTATTGTTTCCCCCAATACCTAACACCAACGGAAGCCTTCCATTATTCGTTTTTATAATGGTTTCCTTTACCTGTTCTTTTTCTTCTTTTGTTAAGGTAGCTGGCTCTCCTGTGGTACCAAGAACCACTAAGTAGTTAACCCCATTATCAATTTGAAAGTTTACCAAACGTGCTAAACCAACAAAATCAACTGATTGATCTTCATTAAATGGTGTTACCAAAGCAACGCCCGTCCCTAACAATTCCTTCATTATAATTTATTTAAGATCTCTAAATACTTCTTTAACTCACTATTAAACAACGCTATATCAGACATTTCGCAATCAATCATTAAATCGTATAAGCGTGTATCAACTTCTGAAAAACCAACTTTAAGCGCAGCTTCACATTGCAAAACTAATAACTTACAATATATATTTTCAACTTTACTGTAATTAATTAACAAATCATATTTTTTTGTTAAAACAGCTTTCAAAACGCCAGACTTCACTTTACCAAACCAACCAAAATCTTTTGAAGAAAAACAGTTTTCACAAGTATTTCCTTTAGTTATTTTATTATAAAATATCACAACATCTATGTTATCTTCAGTCAATCCTAAATGCTCAGAAATACTTTGTAAAATGGCTTCTTTATTAGAATCCTCATTTAAAAAAACAACACTATTTTGAAGCTTGTTTGATTCATGTTTTTTTGAATCCCCCAACAATTTTTGCAATTGTTTGTTGAAAAAAAATTGAGTACTTTTTCGTTTAAATCCTGTTAAAATCATCTATATTTACACTTGATTCACAAAACTAATTAAAATCATTAGTACTTCAACAATGAAAAATACAATTCTTATTCTTTTTATAACTTTACTAAGTGTAAGTTGTAAAAAAGAACCTCATTATTTGATTAAAATTGAAGGTAAACAGCTCCCTATTTCCGCAGAAATTGCAACCAACAAAACTATTGAAGATTTTATTCAACCATATAAAGAAAAAGTAGAAGCTGAAATGAACACTGTTTTAAGTTATACTCCTAAAGATTTAGTTAGAACAGATGGCGAAATAGAAAGCTCACTTGGAAATTTAATGGCCGATTTATGTTTTGAAAAAGCCAACCCAGTGTTTAACTCAAGAACGGGAAAAAACATAGATTTTGCAATGTTTAACTTTGGAGGCATTAGAGCAGGAATTACAAAAGGTAACATTAAAACAATCAATGCTTTTAATTTAATGCCTTTTGAAAATACCCTAGTAGTCGCTGAAATGACTGCCGAAAAAGTAACTGAATTAGCCAAGTATTTAATCGCTCAAAACAAAGCACACCCAATATCAAAACAATTAAAATTAATAGTTGAAGCTAATGGATACAATTTAACAATTCATAATCAACCACTTGACTATTCAAAAACTTATTTTGTTTTAACTTCAGATTATTTGCAAAACGGAGGTGATAATATGGTGTTTTTTAAAAATCCTGTGAAGCTATTTAAATTAGACTATAAAGTTCGAAATTCAATTATTGATTATTTCACTGAAATTGATACGGTTAAAGTTGAATTAGACGGAAGATTTACCAAAGAAAATTAAGACGATGAAAAGAAGAAACTTTATACAAAAATCTACAGCTGCAACTGCTTTTTTAACTTTAGGTGGACTTTCAATGCAGTCTTTCAGCGAAAAAACTACCAAACAGATTACTATTTTACACACAAATGATGTGCATAGCCATATTGAACCTTTTAAAAACAATCATTATAAATATCCTAATCAGGGTGGTGTGGCTAGAAGAGCAATTTTGGTTGAAGAAATTAGAAAAGAAAACCCAAACACTTTGTTATTAGATGCTGGTGATATTTTTCAAGGAACGCCTTACTTTAACTTTTACGGTGGTGAATTGGAATTTAAATTAATGAGCATGCTAAAATATGATGCTGCAACTATTGG
>CBDUAL010000182.1:0-5843 GCA_965365125.1 uncultured Lutibacter sp. | reverse complement strand
CAATATGCGCAAAATTTTGACGGTTTAATTATGAGCTATCCTCAAGATAATTCCATCGCTCGCAACGGCTTGGTAAACGAAGAAAAAAATAGTACAAGACTAGGGTTAAAAGGGTTGCCTGCACTTGCTGAAGAAATGCAAATAGCGCGTGATTTATTTATTTTAGAATATACTGGCGGAAAGCTACACATACCAACTATTTCAACTGCAAAATCAGTACAATTAATTAAAGATGCTAAAAAGAAAGGTTTACAAGTTACTTGTAGTGTTACTGCTCATAATTTAGTGTTAACCGATGATGAATTGATGGATTTCGACTCAAACACCAAAGTTTTACCTCCTTTAAGAACTTCAAAAGACATTAATGCTTTAATAAAAGGCTTAAATGAAGGTGTGATAGATATCATTACAAGCGATCACAACCCAGTTGATATTGAGCATAAAAAAGTGGAATACAACAATGCTAAATTTGGAACTATTGGTTTAGAAAGCTTATTTGGAGCCTTAAATAAAGTTATTGATACTGATGTTTTAATTGCGAGTTTAACTACAAAACCTCGTAAAATATTTAATATTGAAATTAATTGCATTAAAGAAGGTGAAAAGGCAGATTTAACCCTTTTCAATCCAGATGATGCATACACTTTTACCGAAGCTCATATTTTATCAACTTCAAAAAACTCCATATTTTTAAATAAAAAATTAACAGGAAAAGTATATGGTGTTATTGCAAATAACAAAACAATACTTTAAAATAAAACGAACAAACAACTATGCAAAACAATACAGTTACAGAAGGTAAAACCAACGCAATAATAGCTTACTTATGGTGGATTGGTTTAATAATAGCCGTAATTTTAAATAAAGATAAAAAGAATTATTTTACCTCATTTCATATTCGTCAGGCAATTGGTTTATTACTATTAAGTTTAGTTGCAAATTTAGCCTATAAATTTTTACCACATACTGCTGGTTATTTACTAAACCTAGGGGTTTTTGTGCTTTGGGTAATAGGACTTATAGGTGCATTTAACGGTGAAGAAAAAGAAGTTCCTTTATTAGGAGATAAATTTCAAGAATGGTTTAAATCAATTTAATAAAACAGTTGTTAACTAATTTATGGAAGAATTATCATTAAAATATATTGTTAGAGAACCTAAAACGCTTTCAGAAAATACTCCTTTACTTATTTTACTACACGGTTATGGTAGCAATGAAGAGGACTTATTTTCATTTGCAAGTGAATTACCTGATGAATTATTAATTATAAGTGCAAGAGCTCCTCAAATGCTTGGCTTTGGAAGTTATGCTTGGTACTCTATTAATTTTAACGACACACAAGGTAAGTTTTCAGATATACCCGAAGCTATTTCAGCAAGAGAAACCATTGCTACTTTTATAAAAGAAGTGCAAGAAAAATATGCTATTACACCTAAAAACACTTTTTTACTAGGCTTTAGCCAAGGAACTATTTTAAGCTATTCAGTAGCTTTAAACTATCCTGAAATTATTCAAAAAGTAATTGCGTTAAGTGGTCATGTAAATCCTGATTTACTACCTGAAAATTTAGAAACTATAGATTATTCAGCATTGGATTTCTTTATCTCTCACGGAAGCGTAGATCAAGTAATTCCTGTAACTTGGGCAAATAAAGCTCCAGAATTCTTTAAACAATTAAATATTAAACATTGTTATCAAGAATATCCTGTAGGTCACGGTGTGGCTCCAAAAAACTTCTTCGATTTAAAAAAATGGATTGAAGATCGTTTAACAAAAACAAGCAACATTTAAAAATATAATTATGGAAGTATTAGGTATTGACGTAGGTGGAACAGGTATAAAAGGTGCTGTTGTAAACACAAGCACAGGTAAACTAACTACCGAAAGATACCGAATACCAACTCCAAAACCAGCAACGCCTGAAGCAGTATCAAAAGTTATTCAAAAAATGGTAAAACATTTTAATTGGACTGGCTTAGTGGGTTGTGGCTTCCCTACTCCACTACAACATGGAACCTGCTTAAGTGGAGGAAATTTACACGAAGACTGGAAAGGTACTAATGTAAAGGTACTATTTCAACAAAAAACAGGAAACCAATATTCTATTGTAAATGATGCTGATGCCGCAGGTTTAGCTGAAATTGGATTTGGCGCAGGTGTAGATAAAGAAGGAGTTGTTATTATGATTACTTTAGGAACGGGAATTGGATCGGCTGTTTTTTTAGATGGAAAACTATTACCTAATACTGAATTTGGACATGTATTACATAAGAATGGAGAAATTTTTGAAAAATACGCTGCAGATTCTGCCAGAAAAAGAGAACAGTTAAGTCGTAAAAAATGGGGAGACAGACTGCACGAATACTTTGAACACATTGAGCTTTTACTATCGCCAGATTTATTTATTGTAGGTGGTGGAGCAAGTAAAAAATTAGATAAATTTGAGGCAAGAATAAATATCAACACACCTATTGTGGCTGCTGAAGCCGAAAATGAAGCTGGAATTATTGGAGCTGCATTGGCTGCAAAATTTCACATTAAATAAAAAAGTAAACGCTTTACTGTACATTAATCTATGAACTTCTTTGATTTATTAGACCTTTTAGGAACCATTGCTTTTGCAACCTCAGGAGCTTTAGTGGCTATGAATAAGAAGTTTGATCTTTTTGGAGTATTTATTGTAGCTTTTGTAACTGCACTTGGAGGTGGTACACTTAGAGATGTTTTAATAGGAAAAGTTCCTGTTGGATGGATGCTTGAAACGTATTATGTATATACTATTATAGGAACCACTATTATTACTATTGTTATTAGAAACCACATTAAATATTTAAGTAAATCTTTATTTCTGTTTGATACTATTGGATTGGGTATTTTTACCATAACAGGGACACAAATTGGTGTAGAATCTAATTTTAACCCAATTATTTCTGTTGCACTTGGAACTATGACCGCTTCATTTGGAGGTGTAATTAGAGATCTTCTTTGCAACCAAATTCCTGTAATATTTAGAGAAGAAATTTATGCAACTGCAGCCATTATTGGTGCAATTACTTTTCTTGTATTAAATAAATTTAACCTACCAATTAATATCATCTATATAATTACTACTTCAATTGTGATAATTATTAGAATAATAGCCGTAAAATTTCATTTATCGCTACCAACCTTTTATACTAAGGAATAAAATGAATTTTTCACATTTTAAAGATCGTATTTCAGCAATAGACAATATTCCAATTGGAGGTTTAGAAGCTCAATTTAAATTAGCCCCTAAAATACGAAAACAACTTTCAGAAGAATTTATTCAAAACCAACAACCAAAAAAAGCGGGCGTATTAGCATTATTTTATCCAAACAAACAAAATAATGATACTTGTTTTTTATTAACTAAAAGAGCAAGTTACAACGGCACACATTCTGCACAAATAAGCTTTCCTGGAGGAAAATTTGAACCAACTGATATTTACCTACAAAATACTGCTTTAAGAGAAACTTTTGAAGAAGTTGGAGTTGAAACAACCTCCATTTCGGTTTTTAAGGAAATGACAAATGTGTACATTCCTCCTAGTAATTTTTTAGTAACCCCTTTTTTAGGAATTACCAATCAGTTGCCAATTTTTAAAACAAATCATGAAGTTGAAGAGTTGATTCAGGTTTCATTAGAAGAATTTTTAAACAAAACTGTTATTTCAACAACAAAATTATCAACTTCCTACGCAAAAGAAATCACAGTACCTTGCTTTAAACTAAACAGTTATATTGTATGGGGCGCAACAGCCATGATGCTTAATGAAATAAGAGAACTCTTAAAAAATATCTAACTTTTTTTTAGTAAGTTTGTACAACCAACAAAACTAAACCAACCAAATGCCAATAGTTAAAAGGAACCCTTTTGGGCACATTTTATTTCTAAAAAAATGGCTTATTCGCTTTTTTGGAATTGTTTCACACGGACGTTATCGCCGTTTTAACAAACTTCAAATAGAAGGCTCAGAAATTATAAGAAATCTTCCAGAAACAAATGTACTTTTTGTTTCAAATCATCAAACCTATTTTGCTGATGTTGCCGCAATGTTACACGTATTTAATGCCTCTTTAAAAGGTAGAGTTGATAACATTAAAAATGTTGGATACATTTGGAACCCAAAACTAAACATCTATTATATAGCAGCTTCTGAAACTATGAAAGCTGGTCTTTTACCTAAGATTTTCGCTTATATAGGTTCAATTTCTATTGAACGTACGTGGAGAAGTAAAGGTCAAGATATAAAAAGACAAGTGAAAATGTCTGACATTAGTAATATTAAAAAAGCGTTAGATGATGGCTGGGTAATTACATTTCCACAAGGTACTACAACACCTTTTAAGCCTATTCGTCGTGGTACTGCTCATATTATTAAAACCTACAAGCCTATTGTTGTACCCATTGTGATTGATGGTTTTAGAAGGTCTTTTGACAAAAAAGGACTGATTATTAAAAAAAGAGACGTGTTACAATCTATGGTTATTAAAGAACCTATGAAAATTGATTACGAAAATGAAACTTTTGAAGAAATTGTAAAACGAATTCAGATTGAAATAGAGCAAGACCCTTCATTTTTAAAGGTAATTTCTCCTGAAGAGTATAAATTACAAGAAGACGAATTGAATAAAAAACGAACTTTTTGGTCATAAAAAAATATTGAGAAATTTACTACCAAGTATGTAATAATAATGTCTTAAAAAACTCCTTCTTAACACTTAAATAGCTAAGTTTTTTTATTCATTCCGAAAAACATATTGTGAATTTTTGGTTGAAAACCTGATATAATATAAAGTACTGAAAACATAGCGAATAACCTCAGTTATATCTAAGAATTTAGTTAAAAATTGTTAATTGATTCGTATTTTAAGTTGCAAAATTAATACTTCGTTTCATTTCTTGTTTTTCGTTTCTCATCTATATTCGTTTTGAAATTTAAAACATCACCTTGAATATATAAGGTTAAACTTCAAAATTAACGCTAGTGCTACACTATTCGATATTTTTATTAAGCTTGCGTAACGTTTGTAAATGTGGGTGAATTCTCAGTAATTTTACCTGCGCCTTTCTTATTTATTTTGAAAGTAACATCCTTTGCTGTAGTAAATAAAAGAACAGATAAAAAAGAAGTTTTAAGATGTGTTTTTAAAAAAACAAAAGCCTCTTCTAGTAGAAGTTCCATCTCCTCATCCTCGGTCTCTTTACACCTGTAACGTAATTTCACTAAGACCTTAAAGTCATTTTCAGAATAGACAGGTCTAACAAATATATTTCTCAAATTTGGCTTACCAATGGTTTTTGCCATGGTTAATTTAGCAAAGTTACCTTCTTGAAAACTCTCTTTTACTTGCTCCCAAAAAAGAACAAAAACATCTTGGTATGGCATAAACTAATAATACATTATTTTGGTGATGCAAATTTAACATTAATAATTCAATTGATAAATTTGAATTTATCTTAATCACTTACCAGGAAAAAAACAGCGTAACCAAACAATAAAATAAACCTTTTAAATTGAAAAATGAGCTGTAACAATTTTAGGGTACTATTTATTTACCTTACCAATAATATTTTCTACTGATATTATCTTCTGTGTTAAGCATTTCGTTTTTCCCTTGCGAATATCAATCTTAAGTGATGCATATACACGATTACAATCTGGCTCCAACACATCATAAGACTGTTGAACAATAGCTAACGCTTCAGGCATTGTTTCGGTCTCAATTATGGTACCCATTGGCGTAAGTTGATAAGTCGCTCCACTTTCGCGTATCATTTGTATAATCTTACTTACGTAAGGACTTACGCTCTCCCCTTT
>CBDUAL010000181.1:0-5872 GCA_965365125.1 uncultured Lutibacter sp. | reverse complement strand
CTCTGTTCACTCTTTACTGCTCACTGCTGAGCAAGCGAAGTTACTTCTTACTGCTCACTAAATACTAATATGCGTTTGCATCCTTTTTAAACAGCATAGTCCACACGGTTCTTAAGATAATTTTAAGATCTAACATAAAGCTCCAGTTTTCAATATACCAAATATCAGCCATTGCTCTGTTTTTCATGTCTCCTACAGTTTTTGTTTCACCTCTAAATCCCAGTATTTGCGCCCAACCTGTAACACCTGGTTTTGCAAAATGACGTACCATAAATTTGTCCACCAACAAACGATATTCTTCTGTATGCTTTAACATATGTGGTCTTGGACCTACCAACGACATGTTATTTAACAACACATTTATAATTTGTGGTAATTCATCTAAACTTGTTTTTCTTAACATTGCTCCTACTTTTGTAATACGAGCATCATGCTTAGTTGCCTGTTTGTTATCAGAATCGCCATTTACCTCCATACTTCTAAATTTGTAGCATTTAAATGTTTGTCCATCTCTACCTGTTCTATCTTGTGCAAAAAATACAGGTCCTTTACTGGTTAATTTAATAAGAATCGCTATTATAGGAAACAGCCAAGAAAAAACAAAAACAATTGCCATACTTGAAAAGGCTACATCAAATCCTCTTTTTAGAATACGGTTGGTTAAACTTTGTAAAGGCTCTCGTCTTAATTTCAATACCGGAATATTTTCAATATAATTAATTGTAAATACTTGCGATAAATATTCTGAAAATTCAGGTATTACACTAACTCTTATTAAATTATTATCGGCATATTGCAACAATTCATTGATAAATTTTGCTTGTGATTGAGGTAATGAAATGACGATTTCTTTTGTTTTGTTTTTTTCTATAAATTGAATTGCATCTTTTAATTCTCCCTTTTTTAATTTCCCTAATTCTCCCTTTAAAGGTGCTTCTGTAAAAATAGCTTTAATTTCATAACCATATTTTGAATCTAAATATACTGTTTTAATAAACCTTTTAATATGAGTATTAAAACCTATAAATACTAATTCAACAAACTTATACTTGTTTCTGGTTCGGTACTTTTTAAAAAAGAATAAAAAGAGCGCTTTCCAAATAAGTACAAAAAAAGAAAATAACAAGAGTGTAGTGATAAAAAATATTCTTGAAAATTTATAATCAGTAATAAAAAACATGACTGTTGCACTTAAAAAAACAAATGTAATTAGTGCTTGAGTATGTATTGAAAGTTGTTTATCTATATATAAAATACGTGGTATTTCATACAAATTAAATTTTAAGACTAGTAATATCCAAATTATTTCCCAAATTAGAAATAACGTATAATAGAAGGGATCTTCTGGTATAAAAACTCCAAATTTTATATAATTCGAAATAAAAAAGGCAAGTGATAATAATAGCAAATCTGCTGTAAACGATATTGTAAGAATTACCTTCGATTTTGATTTATCTTCCATTGAAATAACTATTTACAAAACGTTAAATTCAATTTACATCGCATGCTTAAAAAGGTATTCATAATATTTTTTGAGGTCTCAGTTAAAACTTTCTTTTTTATAGGGCTACAAAAGTATTAATTTATTTTCTTGTAATTCATAAATTTTAACGAAAGTATCCTGTATTTATTTTGTTGGGCGATGAGTATTTTTTTGATTTACTGTATTATTTTGCTTTATTAAATAGTTTAAACACTTCAAAAAGTACAATACCTACCTAACAGTTTTTTTAGTTAATGGTTGTTGATTGTTTATTTTCGGGGTCTTTTACATTTGAACTCTTTTGAGAAAGATAGGGCTGTCTAAAAAGCATCAAAACTCGTCATTCTTAATTTATTTACTTACATCCTTTCTTGTTTTTTAAAATACGCGAAGAAGGATGACAGTTGGTAAAACCAACATTACTTGATAAGTCCTTTTAAAGTTTCAACTACATCGTCTATATCCTCTTTTGAAATGAACTTACTAAATGAAAAACGCACCGACGTTTTTTGTGCTTCTTCTTTGTTTAAAATCGCATGTAACACATGTGAACCTTTATTACTTCCACTTTGGCAAGCACTTCCACCTGAAACTGCTATTCCTTTTAAATCAAGGTTGAATAATAGCATTGGGTAGTTCTTCGGAAAACGTACATTTAAAATAATATAACTGCTTTCTGAACTACTTTCTGAAACTCCATTGAATTCAATTCCTTCAAAATTTGCTTTTAATGCTTCAATAAAATAACTTTTTATAACTTGAATTTGCGTTGTTTCTTCTTCAATATTGGCACAAGCAATGGCTAAAGCTTTTTCCATCCCTAAAATACTATGCACGTTTTCAGTACCCGCCCTAGCTCCTTTTTCTTGCTCACCACCGTGTAACATTGGAAAAATTCCAAAACCTTTTTTTACATAAGCAAAACCAACTCCTTTGGGTCCGTGAAATTTATGAGCACTTGCCACAAAAAAATCGATGGGTGTTTTTTGAACATCTATCTTAAAATGACCCACAGCTTGAACGGCATCACTATGAAAAAGGGCATTGTTAGCACTACATAACTCAATTACTTTTGAAATGTTTATAATATTTCCAATTTCATTATTTATATACATTAAACTTACCAATTTCTTAGTAGCATCTGCTTCTAGTAAGGCTGCTAAATGCTGGTAATTGATAGTTCCATTAACTTCTAAATCTACCCATTTTACATTTATTTTAAATTCTTTTTCTAAATGTTGAATGGTATGTAAAACAGCATGGTGTTCAATTTTTGATGAAATAATGGTGGTTACACCTAAATTTGTTACCGCATTTCTTAAAATTAAATTGTCGGCTTCACTTCCACCTGCTGTAAAAATAAGTTCGTTGGCTGAAGCATTTAAACATTTTGCAATGTTTTTTCGAGCAGTTTCTACAGCCGATTTTGCTTTTCTTCCAAATTGATGTGTTGATGATGGATTTCCAAAATTAGCAGTCATAGCCTCAGTAATTGTTTCAATTACTTCGGGCAATATGGGTGTAGTTGCAGCGTTGTCTAAGTAAATTTTTTTCATCAAAACAAAAGTAATTAAAATAGTTGGTATCAATTAGTGTAGAATTACTTAAAACAATTATTTTTGTGGCATATATATTAAAATCATGAAAAAATTATTGACTCTTTTTATTGCATTCACATTGGTTTCTTGTAACGATGGTGATTTTAATGTGCCCGATTTTGAATTTGAAGATACCATAAATGGCTGTTGGGATCATCAAGTATTATATATTACAAGTGCTTCAGATACTGAAGCAATGGTTATGACTTTAATTAGCGATGAACTAGGAACTGAAGTTGGTACTGAATCTTTCTCAGTAAGTTCAACGCGTGAAGTTGCGTATCGTATTTTTAATGAAGGAATAGACAATAATTATTTTTGTCAGGCAATTCCGCCAACTACTCCTATTGTTGTTAAAGAATTAAATGCTGAAAGCGGCACCATAAATATTACAACATCAGAAATTTTAGATGATGATAACCTAGTTACAGGCTACAACTATGTAATTACACTGTCTGATTTATTATTTGTAGAAACCAATGGTAACCAAATTTTCTTTGAAAGTTTTGAATTTGGTGATAATTATGAAATTGATGTAAATTAGTTTTTCGTATTTTGGTATATATACACTTCTGTTGCGCCTAAACCATATTTTTTATACGAGGCTTCATAATATTCTACATGATAGTTTTTAAATAAAAACTGCAATTCACTTTTTAAAACACCTGCACCTACACCGTGAATAAAAACCACCCTAGGAATTCTGTTTCTTATGGCAAATTCTAACTTATGTTTGGCGTGTTCCATTTGAATGGTTAACATATCATAATTATCTAAGCCTTTTGAAGTCGTTAAATTATGAATATGTAAATCAACTTCCATTGGAGGTTGTTTCTCTGGCTTTAGATCTGTTTTAAATTTAGTTGTTTTCTTTTTCTTTGAAGTAAAATCTTCTTTTTGAAGTAATAATGATTCGTTTGAAATATCGCTATATTTTGAAAGTTCTGATTGACTTTGTTTGATAACAACCAATTCTTTCGGCATAAATTCAAAAGGAAAACCATCCGTAGTTTCAATCACTATTTTAGTTGGATGCACTGCAATTACTTTCCCATTAATTGCATCATCAATTACAGCAACTTTATCACCAATTTTAAAACTCATTTCTTAACTTTATATTAATTTTTTAGAAATATATACGTTCCGCTAATTTTTTAAACTTGTACAAAGTTAAACTCATGACCGGAACTATCTCAATAAATACTGAACATTTTTTTTCAACGGCTTTAAAAGAACTTCATATCAATGAAAATAGAAAGCATTTATTAACAAGTATTGCCAATTTTGTTGTTTCAGAATTAAAGCAACACAAACCCGTAAACCTTAATTATATTTGCACAAACAATAGCCGTAGAAGTCAATTATCAAATATTTGGAGTTGTTATGCTGCCAATTATTTTAAATTAAATACTATTAAAAGTTTTTCTGGCGGAACTTGTGTTACCTCCTTTTATAGAAATACTGTAAAAACATTGCAACAAGCAGGATTTGTATTTAAACTTTCTGAATTTTCGCATCACAACCCTGTATATTCCATTGAATATGAAAACTGCGCAACACCAATTTTGGCGTTTTCAAAATTATACAATGATGCATTTAATGCAGTTCCTTTTATTGCAATTACCACCTGTTCAAACGCCGATGAACATTGCCCTTTTATTTCAGAAGCCATTCAACGTTTTCATGTACCGTTTAACGATCCTAAAACCTTTGATAATACCTTATATGCTTCAGAAAAATATGTAGAAATAAATAAACAAATTGCAGGCGAAATTCATTTTATTTTTAAAAGTATTTCCATAACTCTTTAATATTTTGTATTTTTATTTATTCGTAATTAATACATTTATATTTTAAAATTCTATGGAACAACCTCAACCTAAAAATTACCTAGTTGAAGCTATTTTAATCACTATTTTTTGCTGTCAACCCTTCGGAATTGTTGGTATTGTATTTTCTAGTCAAGTAAATTCAAAATATGCTGCTGGAGATTACAACGGTGCATTACAAGCTTCAAAAGATGCCAAAAAATGGACAAAATGGGGTTTTATTACAGGCTTGGTAGCTGGCACATTGTTTTTATTAATTTATGGAGCTATTATCTTTTTTGCATACCAAAGTGGTGAGTTTAATGACTTTTAAACATGTTGCTATTTTTTTACTTTTACTCGGAGTTTTTATTCTTTATTTAAACATCAATCCAAGTGAAGTTGACTTTTTACCAAAATGCCCTTTGTATTTTACAACCGGATTGTATTGCCCTGGCTGTGGAAGTCAACGTGCTACGCATCAACTATTAAACTTTAATTTTTTAGGAGTGGCACAACAAAACCTGTTGTATGTTTTGGGCTTGCTTATTTTTAGCTATCATGCTGTTATTTTAGGATTGAATCGTTTTTTTAATAAAACCTATTACAATTATATGTACCATCCAAAAATGCCAATAGCATTGCTTGTGGTAATAATTACTTTTTGGATATTTAGAAATATTCCTACCTACCCTTTTAATTTATTAGCGCCCCAGTAATTATAGGTTTACTGCTTTCTTTGAAATCAAATAGTTAATTGATAACAATCATCTAATTAAACTGATTCTGGTCATTTTACAGGTAATTAATTTTGCGTTCTTTTAACTATTATTTTACTAAAAACAGCGCCTAATGTTACGAATGAATTCTGAACTATTTAGATTCTTAACTATGAAGAAAGGCAAGCTCGTTGGTAGTTTATAATTATCCTGAAAACGAATAAAACCTTCATAAAATGGTAGAACTAATATTAAACACACTCG
>CBDUAL010000180.1:0-5920 GCA_965365125.1 uncultured Lutibacter sp. | reverse complement strand
GACAATTTACCTTTAGTTGAAGATTATAAATATATGGCAGGTGTTGGTGTTACTTGGGATGTTTTTGACGGACTTAAAAGAGAGCATAAACTAAAAGCATCTAAACACAAAGTTTCTCAAGTTGAAGAAATTGATAAACAAGCCCGACTAAATATTCTTACGTATACACAAAAACTATATGGTGAAATTCAAAAACAACAAGAGCAATATGAAAGCTTAAATGCCGATGAGGCTTTAGCTGAAAAGTTAAAATTTATGAGAACACGTGCTTTTGAAGAAGGCACAGGAACTTCCTTAGAAGTAATTGATGCTACTTTAAAATTAAATCAAATTAAACTATTGAAATTAAAAGCATTGTACCAATATAATGTTACCTATGGCGAATTAATGGTTCATTTGGGTAAAACAAACACTTTTATAAATTAAAACTAAATTAAAATGAAAAATTCAAATAATATAAAATCTCTTGTAAGTATTGTTGTAGTTGCCATCTTAGTACTGGTTAGTATTTGGCTATTAAATAAACCTAAAGAAGTGGTTTTTCAAGGTAGAATTGAAGCTAAAGAAATATATCTTTCGGCTAAAATTCCTTCACGTTTAAAAACAACAGAAGTAAAAGAAGGTGCTAGTGTTTTAAAAGGACAGCTACTTGCGACCCTTGAAAGCCCAGAAATTGATGCAAAAGAAAGACAAGCTTTAGCTGCTAGAGATGCTGCAAATGCACAAAAAAATAAAGCAACAAACGGAGCAAGAACTGAAGAAATAAATGCGTATAAAAGTGTGTATGAAAAAGCAACTGTAGGTGCCGATTTAATGATAAAATCATACAATAGAATTGAAAACTTATATAAAGATGGCGTAGTTTCTGAACAAAAAAGAGATGAAGTGTTGGCTAAGAAAAATGCTGCTTTAAAAGATAAAGAGGGTGCTTACAATCAATATCAAATTGCTTTAAAAGGTGCCAGAAAAGAAGACATAGCCGCTGCAGATGCAATGGTAAAAAGAGCTGAAGGAGTATTAGATGAATTAGAAAGTTATAAAAGTGAACGCTTAATTTCTAGTCCAATAAATGCTGAAGTCTTAAATTTTTTACCTGAAGAAGGTGAATTAATTGGCGCAGGGTATCCTGTTGTACATTTAGTAGATTTATCAAATTCTTACGCTATTGTAAATGTCAAAGAAACTAGTTTATTTAATTTTAAAAAGGGGAGCAAATTTACTGCCACTATCCCTGCATTACAAAATAAATCGGTCACATTTAAAATCTATTCTGTAGCTGCTTTAGGAGATTATGCCACTTGGAATGCTACAAAATCTACAGGAGATTTTGACATTAGAACCTTTGAAATAAAAGCTTCACCTGTAAATACAGAAATTGAATTACGTCCAGGTATGAGTATTTTAATTGATTCATCTCAATTTAAAAACTAAAAATGAAATCATTTTTATACCTTATTAACCGAGAATTTAGAATGCTTTTTCACAATAAAGCTGTTTTTATTTTCTCGGTTATTTTACCAATTGTTTCTATACTCTTTTTTAATACACTATTAAGTAAAGGGGTGCCAAGGGATTTACCAATTGCTGTGGTAAATTTAGACAACTCTGCTATATCCAGAAACTTAATAAGTAAATTAAATGCTACTCCAGAACTAAACGTAAATTATGAACCTATTAATCAGCTAGAAGGTGAAAAATTAATTAAGGAAGGAAAAGTTTATGGATTAGTTACCATACCTAAAAACTTTGGAAGCGATCTTAAGCAAGGAAAACAAACCAAAGTTATCAATCAGTATAATAGCAATATTTTGTTAGCTTCAGGTTTAGAAAATAAAGCTTTTAGAAAAGTTGTAGGTACACTTTCCGCAGGTGTAAATATTCAAAAACAACTAGTTAAAGGAACAAATATAAATCAGGCAAAAGCCAATTACCAACCTATAACTTCTGGTAATCATATTCTGTCAAATCCATACACCAATTATTCCTACTATTTAAACTCTGGTTTTTTAACCTTATTTCTACAAATATTTGTGACTTTAACAACTATTTATTGTTTTGGAGCAGATTTAAAATACAGTAAAGGAGAAAAAATATATACGATTGCAAAAGGAAACCTACCTGTAATTATATTGGCAAAAACGCTACCATATACTTTGTGGTTTTTATTTATAGGAATCGTAATGTTGTACAGTATGTTTGTATTTCAAGATTTCCCGCTCTTTGGAGATAAACTAGTTATACTCTTATCATTACTATTATTAATAATTTCAACACAAGCATATTCTTTATTTTTTATAGCTATCAGTAAAAGTTTTAGAGAAGCTTTAACCTTTGGATCTGGGTTTGCAGCTGTTAGTTTGTCTTTTTCAGGAATCACATTTCCAATCTTTGGAATGCCTAAAATAATGCAATGGCTGAGTCAAATTTTCCCATTTACACACTTTTTCGAATTATTTGTTGATCAAACTCAGCGTGGAATTCCAATGCATTATTCTGTAAAATCAATAAGCCTATTAATTGTACTAACCATAGTTGTGTTAGCTATTAGCTACAAAAAATTAACCCTTTTATTTAAGCAAGGTTCATTTACTCAACGTACATAAACATGAAATCATTTTATAAAAAATATCATCGTGCTCAAATTTCATTTTGGAATACTGTTACTTCGGAATGGAATGCTATAAAATTAGATAAAGCTGTAATTGGTACATTTATATCTGTAGCCTTTATTATTTTAATTGTTTATACATCCATTTATTCTAAAGAAGTTGTAACTGAAGTACCTGTAGCAATAGTAAACCAAGATGCTTCAAAAACAAGCAGAGATTATATTTCAATGCTTAATTCTTCGGAAGGAATAATTACCAAAACAAATTATGCAGATTTAGATGAAGCTAAACAAGATTACTATTCAAAAAAGGTAATGGGAATTGTGATTATTCCTAAAGGTTTTGGAAAAGATATTAGAAGGGCAACACAAACAACTGTTACAACTTATGCAGATGCTTCAAATATGATTTTTTACAAAAGAATTCTACAAGATGTTTCTGTTACAACTGGGTATTTTAATGCGGGTATTGTCATCAAAAAGAATATGTCGCAAGGCAATTCAATGGCTCAAGCACAAGCAAATTATTCTCCCATACAATCAATTTCAACAAGTTTATTCAATACATCTTCAGGTTACGCAACCTATATTACACCAATTTTAACAGCTTTAATTGTTCAATTAGTTTTGTTAATGGGAATAGGACTTATTAATGGAACACAGCAAGAAGATAAAAATGTTTTAAAAAACCACCCTAGAATACTTCATAAAAGAGGAACAATCCCAGTTTTATTGGGTAAATCATTTGTATATACCGTAATGTTTTCAATAATATTGCCAATACAAATTGGTATTGTTTACAGTATTTTTTCAATACCAGTAAGATCTTCCTTATGGATGATCCTACTATTTTCCTTACCTTATTTACTATCGGTAGTATTCTTTGGAATTGCAATAAGCTCTCTATTTAAACGTAGAGAAGATTCTATCGTATTTTTAGTCCTTACATCAATTCCCTCATTAATGCTAAGCGGTTTATCTTTCCCTATGGAAGCATTTTCAAAATTTTATCAAAATTTAGCAGAAACAATACCTTCAACACCTGGTATTAACGGATTTGTAAAGTTAACACAAATGGAAGCTACATTTAATGAGGTGCTCACAGAATGGAACCATTTATGGGTTTTAACAGTTATCTATTTCATACTTGCTGTAATTACTCTTAAATTTCAAACAATCAAAGAGAAAAATCACTTAATAAATAAAACCTCATAATGAATGTGTTTTTTATCGTATTAAAATCTTAATTTAAACCCTGTAAGTATCAGCCTTCCAATTTTTAATTGCTTGTTTTATTTCCTTTTCGCTTAGCCCTTCTTTTTCAGCTTTATGTGCTAAATCAACAAACTCTTCATCTGAGGCAAATCGCAAACCTATAATTTGTCTGGTAGACAGAAAATTACTCATAGCCTTACCTGTCAAAATAAAATACCTTAATTTTTCTTCCGCCCGTATAGCTCTATCTTGTGCTTTTAAAGCAAAACTTCTCAAATAGAAAGCTAATAATAACAAAATAAAAGAGTTCAAAACAAGTAATGATGCACTATAAAAAGTATCACTATTTGACATAGACAAAGCCATAATAGAGCCTATAACTAATGCCATAATAGCTAAAAATGTGAACCCATGAAATCCTATTACAATTTTACTGTGATTATTAAAATTCTGATTTTTCATAATATCTAATTTTATTGTTACCTATAAAGTTAATAAAATAAACTATATCATAAAAGTAATGTATACAAAACTAGCACATTGGTATACCCCAGAAGAATAGTCAAAATTTAGAGTATTCAATACAATCGCAATCAACTACCGTACTACCTAAAAAACTTCCTTTTCTAAAATTTTCAAAACATCATTTTACATAAACCGCTAGTTATTAGAATTATGTAATTTCATCTTGAAGTTGGTTTATTATGATATCGTACGTTTTTAAATAAAAGTAACAAAAGTTACATAAAATTCAGTTTATTTGAGTAGATTTGTATCGTAGGCATTAAGTCCTACATCTTTTTCATAGCAATTTTCCCTCTCGAGCATCAGCTTTAGAGGGTTTTTTTGTTTAAAATAGGGTTCAACACAAAAAGTTGTGGAGTAATTAAAAATATGGGAACTTTGCGTTAAAAAGTTTTATGTCTTCAGACTCACTATTAGCTATATCCAATTTATTACTACCCGAAGTACTTGTTACGTATTTTGATTTAACAAAACACGAAATCAAATCAGAAGAAATACACTTTTATTTTACAGAACTAAATAAAGTTCCTGAAGAGTATAATGAGGTTAAACTACATTCCAAAGGTTTCTTTCCTGAAGCTACAATACAAGATTTTCCCATACGTGGGAAGAACGTCTTTTTACATATAACACGACGTAGATGGTTTAATGAGGTTACGGGAAAAGTGGTAACAAGAGATTGGGATTTAGTAGCAAAAGGAACTAGAATAACTAGTGAGTTTGCTACTTTTTTAAAAGAAATCTGTAAGTAATAATGCTACTAGCACCTCTGTTGTAGCCAAATTCTACGGAGTCAATCCCAGAAGCCTACAAAGGCAGTACAAAGATTATTTAAGTGATTTTAAATCTTGGAATCAAAAGCATCACGCAAAAGATTGGCTTTTGTTTACTGACAACTTAGGACCTTACTTATCTATTGATGAGACAGCGTTCTCTAATGGGGATTTATACACAATACTAACCAACAAAACAGCAAAGGGAAAAAAAGGAGCTTTAGTGGCTATGGTTAAAGGAACCAAAGCAGAAACAGTTATAAAAATACTTCATAAAATCCCATTAAAACAAAGAAACAAAGTCAAGGAGATAACCCTAGATATGGCAGGTAATATGGGGCTTATCGTTAAAAAATCATTCCCAAATGCAACCTTAGTTATAGACCGTTTTCACGTTCAAAAATTAGCACTGGACGCATTACAAGAAATAAGAATTAAATACAGATGGGAAGCTCTTGATAATGAAAATGACGCTATTGAATATGCTAAAAATAAATCCTTAAAATACACCCCAAAAATACTAGCTAACGGAGATACTTTAAAACAATTATTAGTTAGAAGTAGATATTTACTATATAAAAACACCAACAAATGGGCTGAAAATCAAAAGCAAAGAGCGGAAATACTTTTTAAACAGTATCCCGATATAGAAAAAGCTTACAAATTATGTCAAAACCTGTCTTGGATATTTAACAATACAAAAGATAAAACTTCAGCATTGATACGATTGGCAAAGTGGGACGAAAAGGTTAGACAAGCTGCTTTTAAAAGTTTTAACTCAATTGCCAGAACTATGGAG
>CBDUAL010000179.1:0-5961 GCA_965365125.1 uncultured Lutibacter sp. | reverse complement strand
CCAGCCGAAGTTCATCGAGGCCAACCGTATCAGTCCTTACCCCTTCCGCTCAACAGACGTAGGAGTTGTGCTGGATCTGATGATCCACGATATCGATATCATCCTGTCCCTGGCGGCAAGTAGAATTAAGAGGAAAAGGTGGCGATATGTCTGAAGACGAACGGAAGCGCTTAGACAACGAATATGCCGATCACTTTAAGGATGGTAATTTTTCTTTTTGGTACGACATTAAACTTATACTACGAACTATACCTGCACTTTTTCAAAAGAGTTCAGTTTAACCAAAACACTATATTTAGAGTTATTACATAATGAGAAACATTTCAAAATTTATTCTTTTCATCATCTTTAACTGTTGCTATATTAATTTTGCTTCGGCTCAAACTAGTGAAACAAAGAGTGCCCCGAGGGAAATACTGTTACCTCCTCTTGAAGATTTAATTGAAGCTGCAATTAAACACAATCCAACTATTGAATTTAGAAGGTTAGGTGTTGAAAGAAGAGAATCTCTGGTAAAATCGGAACGCAATTACTGGACACGCAACTTTGGTTTTCAAACAGATGCGGAATATGGAAATTTATACAACAACTCTTTTAGTGTAGAAGAAAATACACCAAACCTACTATCTACCTCAACTACACAATTTAATTATGCCGTTGGTTTATATTTAAAGTTTCCTGTTTTTGATATTATAAATAGAAAACAGCAAATTAAACAAGCCCAACTAGAAGTAGATGAAGCGATAAGCATGGAAGAAAGCATGAAAAATGAAATACGGCAATTGGTTATTAAACAATATCAAGCTATTATTTTAAAACAAAAATTACTAAGTATAAAATCTCAAAACATGGGAAATGCAAGGGTGAATATGGAAATGGTTGAGAAAGAGTTTAGAAATGGCGTTATTACAATTTTAGAATATGCCCGTATTTCTGATATAACTTCAAAAATTGAAGTAGAATATGAAACAGCGAAATCAGATTATTTTTTAGCAAAAAAATTACTTGAAAACACCGTTGGATTCACATTCAGTAAAACTAATTCAAATTAGAAGAATGAAGATAATTGAACTTATAAGATTGATATTAAAAAATTTAGCACTGTTAATTTTAGTGCCTTTTGTACTTGCATTGTTGGTTTTAATACTTACAAGTAAACCAAATTTTGAATATTCATCTGAAACTATGCTGTATACTGGTCTTGCCACCGGGTCATCCATAGAAATGGATAAAACATTCAATTATTTTGCTACAAATATTGCGTTTGATAATTTAATAAACATTATTAATTCAAGAGAAACGCAAGAAGAAGTTGCAATACGGTTATTAACACTTCACCTTATGTTACCTGAAGCAACCCCAAAGTACATCTCAAAAAAGTTATATGACGAATTCAAACTAAAAATTCCAACTAATTTAAGTGAATATATTGCTACAGATTATAACAGCACACCATCTCAAGAAATTTCATTAGAAATAAATGAATCTATCAATCTTATACTACCTAAAGAAATAAACCGTGTAAACTACGAAAAAACTGTTCAGAATTTAACAAACTTAATGAAAAGTAGTAATGATAATTTTGTGTATGAGATCCTAAACTATGATGATGACGATCATTATTCACTTAAAGCATTATCAAGCATTAAAGCACAAAGAATAAACAGTAGTGATTTAATAAAATTAAGTTATACCGTTAACGACCCTGGTATTTGCCAACAAACTCTTGCAATTTACAATGATGTTTGCATCAAAAACTATAAAAACATAAAAGAAAACAGATCAGACGCAGTAGTAAAATACTTTGAAGAACAACTTGCACACGCACGCACAGCATTAAAACAAGCCGAAGATAAGTTATTGGAGTTTAACAAATCATACAAAATCATCAACTATTACGAACAAAGTAAAGCTGTTGCTGTAGTTAAAGAGGATATGGAAGTTGACTACAATAACAAAAAAGCGCAACTTGCAGGAACACAAGCAGCCACCAAAAGACTTGAAGAAAAGTTACAAGTTCGCCAGCAAATACAACTAGAAAACAATGAGATTTTAGATAAAAAACGAGAATTAGGCGACATTAATTACCAAATTGCTTTATTAGACCCTCAAACAGGTGCTAGTACTGACGAGGAAACACTTTTACTTTTAAATAAACTAAAACAAAAACAAGAAACTTTAAACAACGAAATTAAAGAAAGTGTAAATCAAATATACAAATATGGGAATTCTATTGATGGAGTACCTATTAACAAGGTACTTCCAGATTGGATGAATAATGTAGTAGAAGCAGAAAATTTGAAGGCTAAGATTCGAGTTATGGATCAACAGAACAAAAAATTTGAAGAACAATACGCTATGTATGCCCCAGCCGGAGCCAATATAAAAAGAATTGAACGAGAAATCTCAGTATCAGAACAAGGATATTTAGAAATTCTTCATGGCTTAAATCTAGCTAAACTAAAATTACAAGACAATGAACTTTCAGCAAACTTAAAAACAATTGACCCTCCGTATTACCCACTATCTCCAAACCCAACTAAAAGAGCAATTCTTATTATTGCAGCGGCATTTTTAGGCGGCATTCTAATTTTGGCTACCATATTGGTGATGGAATTTTTTGATGAAACTTTAAAAAACACTAAAAAAGCTAGTAAAATTTTAGGCCTACCTACTTTAGGAATGATGCCAAAAATAATTTTAGACCCTGGAAACATTCAATTGCCCTATGTACAAAAAAGATTGATAGAAATAATTACCCAAAATATACTCCAATTTTTCAGCACACATGCTTCAGAAGAAAAAGTAAAAACCATTGCTGTTTTTAGCACTCAAAAAAAAGAAGGAAAAACGGTGCTAGCAGGAAACATTGCTAAAACCTTAAAGTCGGAAGGAAAAAAAGTATTATTTCTTAATTTCTCAGGAAAACAAGAACCGTTAAAAGAACAAGGTAAATTTTCTTTCATCAATAAAATTTTAGGATATTCAGACCCAAGGGTAGATATTAACAATCCGTTTTTAGCAGATGTTTCTAGTTATTTAGCACCTTCAGAATTTTACACCATTCCAATTGATGAAAAGTTTTATCAAGCAAAAAGTTATATCGACATTATTGAACAAAACAATATAAAACTTGATTTTACTCCAGATTTTGTAATTATTGAATTACCTGCTTTAATTTATAATAATTACCCTTCAGAATTAATGTCTCGTACAAATTTAGACATTCTTATTTGCAGAGCTAACAGGGTTTGGACAGAAGCAGATCAAACTGCATTAAGCAATTTATTAGTAACCGATGAATCAAAAATTAACTTTATTGTGAATGGTACTAATATTAATGAAGCTGAATCTATACTTGGAGATTTACCAAAAAAGAGAAGTAATTTCAGAAAAAAAATTAAAGCCATATTTAAGTTTCAATTTTTCAATAAAAACGAAATATAACTGTTTTACAAATGAAGAAACTAAAAAAAATTGTACGCGAAGATAATTTCTTGTCATTGACAGGAAATGTTGTGATTGCAATTTTAGGACTTGGCGGTTTTGCTTTATTAGCCAGAAGTTTACCCTTAGAGGTTTTTGGTGAATGGGTTTTATTTGTTACGGCAGGATCTTTTGTTGAAATGTTTAGATTTGGAATTACAAACACTGGATTAATAAGGTATCTATCTGGCGCTGATGGTTCTTCTAGAATTAAATTAATAGGTTCAAATGCGTTAATTGGTTTAGGAGCCACCGTGTTAATAGCACTAATTTTAATTCTTTGCAACACCTTTTTTAATGAAGCAATACAAAACTCAGGTTACAGTATATTTTTCACTTGGTATCCTTTATTAGCTTTTTTAAACCTACCTTGGAATAATGCTTTAGTTGTACTGCAAGCCGACAGAAAATACGCACAAATTTTAGCACTCAAATCAATAAATAGCGGATTCTTTTTTCTGGTTATTCTAATAAATTTTATAATGTTAGAATTAACCCTAACACAATTAGTAATTGCGCTGCTTATTATTAATGCCGTTACCTCTTTAATGAGTGTTGTTTTAGGCTGGGATGGAATTCAATTAATTACAAAAGCAACAAAAGAAACCAATAAAACATTATTACACTTTGGAAAATACACAACGTTTACACTTATAGGAACTAATTTACTGCGAAGTGTTGATACATTAATTTTAAGTTTAAGTCCGCTAGGAAATGCTGCTGTAGCACTTTATAGCATTCCTTTAAAACTTACCGAATTACAACAAATACCCTTACGTAGTTTTGCCGCAACTGCTTTTCCGAAAATGTCAAAAGCAAGTGTTCAGCATAAAATTGAAGAAGTTAAAAGCTTATTTTATGTGTACTCAGGAGCTTTATCCTACTTATTTGTATTTATAAGTTTATTCACCTTCATATTTGCCGAGTTTTTTGTGTTCATCCTTTCAGGAAATCAATATTTAGAAACGGATCCTATTACCGGATTTAATGTGGTTGATATTGTGCGTGTATTTTCAATCTATGGATTATTATTGCCAATAGACCGAATGACAGGTATTGGCTTAGATAGCGTAAACAAACCAAACATAAATGCTATAAAAGTATTTGTTATGCTAATTGCCAATGTAATAGGAGATTTAATTGCCATATTTATTTTTAAATCTCTAATTATGGTAGCAATAGCTTCTATCTTATTTACAATAATAGGAATTTGGATGGGAATGTATTTTTTAAACAAAGAATTGTCCTTGTCTTTCAAAGAAATTTTCACCAGCGGAATTCTATTTTATGTATCACTATTTAATAAGGCTACAGGAAACAAATATAAACGCTTTGTTAAAATTGAAGAGAATCATTAACTATGGCCGAAAACTTCAACATAAACCCTTTTAATAACTATTCTGGTTCTGAAAACTTAACCAAACCAGTAAATATGTTATTGTTATTTGCTGTTGTGGTCTTTTTTGCAATTATAATAGCCAAATTAAAAATTATTGGGGTTGGATTGTCTCTTGCCATTTTTGGTGGCCTAGGCTATTTTTATTATTTGTTTAAGTACCCTATTATTGGTTTTTATACCGCTATCGCACTCAACTTTATACTACTTGGCTTAGGAAGGTATATAAAAGGACTTCCTTTAGGTTTTGGAATAGACGGCATACTTATTTTAACTTATTTAGCTTTAATAATGAATAAGTTTAGAACTGGTATTGATTGGACTCCTGCTAAAAAAGATGTAACCTTACTGGTAGCTATATGGTTTGGTTATAGTATTTTTCAGTTAGCAAATCCTGAAGCTAGAAGTATCGCAGCTTGGGTTTCAGGTAGAGGCATTGGCTTTTATCCATTTTTGTTTGTTCCACTTACTTTGTACTTTATAAACACTCAAAAAAAACTAGATTATTTCTTTTATATATGGGCCTTTTTCTCAATTCTAGGTACATTAAAAGGAATTATGCAAATGACTATGGGTGTAGACTTTGCTGAACAAGAATGGCTAAACGAAGGAAGCTACAAAACACATATTTTATTTGGTAAATTAAGAGTATTCTCATTCTTCAGTGATGCTGGGCAGTTTGGGGCAAACCAAGGATTTACAGGTGTTGTATTTTTAATTTACGCCATGTCCCAGAAAAAACTACTCTATAAATTATTCTTCATTTTCGTTGGCCTTTTTGGAATATATGGCATGGTAATATCTGGGACAAGAGGTGCTTTAGCTGTTCCAATTGTAGGTTTTATGGCTTATTTTGTGCTAAGTAAAAACATTAAGGTACTTAGTGTAGGTTTTGCTTTTTTAATAGTTGTTTTTATATTCTTTAAATACACATCCATTGGTCAAGGAAATGCACAAATACGAAGAATGCGAACCGCCTTTGACCCAAATGACGCATCATTACAGGTAAGACTAGATAATCAAAAAATTCTTAAAAACTATTTAGCATCAAGACCATTTGGAGGAGGTATAGGTCATGG
>CBDUAL010000178.1:0-5975 GCA_965365125.1 uncultured Lutibacter sp. | reverse complement strand
TATGAACAACACCATAAAGTTCAAATTAAAGATGAAGCCATTATTGCTTCGGTAGAATTATCGCAACGCTATATTTCAAATCGTTTTTTACCAGATAAAGCCATTGATTTAATGGATGAAGCTGCGGCTAAACTGCGTATGGAAATCAATTCAAAACCTGAAGAATTAGATGTTTTGGATCGAAAAATTATGCAATTTGAAATTGAACTTGAAGCCATTAAACGTGAAAAAGATGAGAAAAAATTAACGCTTCTAAAAAAAGAATTGGCTAATTTAAAAGAAGAAAGAAATGAAATTAGTGCAAAATGGAGTAGCGAAAAAGACTTGGTAGATGCCATTCAAGAAAGTAAAGAAACCATGGAAAATTTCAAACTTGAAGCTGAACGTGCTGAGCGTGAAGGTGATTATGGTAAGGTAGCTGAAATTAGGTATGGTAAAATTAAAGAAGAGCAAGAGCATTTAGATGAACTTCAAAAAGAATTGGATGAAAACTCTGAAACTGCTTTAATAAAAGAAGAAGTTACGCGTGACGATATTGCTGAAGTTGTGGCTAAATGGACAGGAATTCCTGTTACAAAAATGCTGCAAAGTGATCGTGAAAAACTATTGCACTTAGAAGTTGAATTACACAACAGAGTTGTTGGACAAGACGAAGCAATTGTTGCTGTAGCTGATGCCGTTAGACGCTCAAGAGCCGGATTACAAGATACCAAAAAACCTTTAGGGTCGTTCTTGTTTTTAGGTACAACAGGAGTTGGGAAAACTGAACTAGCAAAAGCATTAGCTGAATATTTGTTTGATGATGAAAACTCTATGACACGTATTGATATGAGTGAATACCAAGAACGTCATGCTGTAAGTAGATTAATTGGCGCACCTCCAGGATACGTTGGTTACGATGAAGGCGGACAATTAACAGAGGCTGTGAGAAGAAAACCTTACTCAGTAATTTTATTAGATGAGATTGAAAAAGCTCATCCTGATACCTTTAATATTTTATTGCAAGTATTGGATGAAGGAAGGTTAACAGATAATAAAGGTCGTATTGCAGATTTTAAAAATACCATTATTATAATGACTTCAAATATGGGATCGCATATTATTCAAGAAAAGTTTAATAAAATGGATATGGAAAATAGAGTCCAAATTACCGAAACTACAAAAGTGGAGGTTTTAGGATTGTTAAAACAAACCATACGCCCTGAATTTTTAAATAGAATTGATGAAATTATAATGTTTACGCCTTTAAATCAAACTGAAATTCATCAAATTGTAGAAATTCAATTGAAAGGTTTAGCTAAAATGTTGAAAGAAAAAGACATTTCAATAGAGTTTACAGAGGAAGCTATTGAAACACTTGCTGAAAAAGGATTCGATCCTCAGTTTGGAGCAAGACCTGTAAAAAGAGTCATTCAGAAAGATGTTTTAAATGAACTTTCAAAAGAAATATTATCTGGTAAAATTACAGCTAGTAGCCATATTTTATTAGATGCTTTTGATGATAAAATTGTGTTTCGAAATAAATAAAAAATAATTTAATTAAGCTAAGACCTAACAAGTTAAATCAACCTGTTAGGTCTTGCTGTTTTTGTATATTGGCTATAAAATTAAATCATTTATGAAAAAAATTATACTTTTAATTTCTATAATTTTATACTCAACATGCATCGTTTCACAAGAAAATGAGACCACTACCTATTATTTGATTCGACACGCAGAAAAAGTAAGAACAGATAAAACAAATAAAAACCCCGATTTAACCGAACAAGGAACAAGCAGAGCAAAAAATTGGAGTGTTGTTTTTGAATCTATAGATTTTGATTTAATTTATTCAACCAACTACAACCGAACCATACAAACCGCTACTCCAACTGCTTCAAAAAAGCAATTAAAAATACAATATTACAATCCTAATAATTTATACGATGCTGATTTTAAAGCAAAAACAAAAGGAAAAACAGTTTTAGTTGTTGGGCACAGCAATACTACTCCACAATTTGTAAATGATATTTTGGAAAAAGATGTTTACGGTGCTATTGATGACAATAATAATGATAATTTATACATAGTAACTATCAACGGAACTATAAAAAATAGCACACTTTTAAAAATACCACATTCAAAATAATTAAACCTTAACCCAAATTTGAACAGACGATTATGTATGTTTCAATTTGAATTTATTCTATATTTGCAGCTATATGCAGAAGAAAATTAACATACAAAATAAAAAAGCCCGTTTTGAATACGAGATTTTAGATCAATATACTGCTGGAATTCAATTAACAGGAACTGAAATTAAATCCATTAGAGAAAGTAAAGCTCGTATTACCGAAAGTTTTTGTGAATTTAATGAGCAAGGAGAACTTTTTGTAATAAACATGTTTATTGAAGAATATTTATATGGACATTCTTACAATCATTCACCTAAAAGTGAACGTAAATTATTGTTAAATAAGGTAGAACTTAAAAAACTACAAAAAGAAGTTCAAAATGTTGGTTTAACCATTATTCCTTTAAAACTGTTTTTAACTGATAAAGGGTGGGCAAAATTAAATATTGCATTGTGTAGAGGTAAGAAAAACTATGACAAACGTGAAGTAATAAAAGATCGTGATAATAAAAAAGACTTAGCTAGAATTAAGAAAAATTTCAATTAACACAAATGAAATTGAGCTTGTATTTTAAATTAATTCGTTGGAAAAATTTATTTTTAATCGCTTACGTTTTCATTTTACTAAAATATATTTTATTTCCTTCTTTCCATTTAAATACACTTTTATCAACTTTTCAATTTTTAATTTTATTGATATCTGTACTACTTATTACAGCAGCAGGATATATTATTAATGATATTTTTGATATTAAAGCCGATAAAATTAACAAACCAACTAAAGTAATTGTTTCAACAACCATTACTGTTGAACAAGCAAAAGTTTGGTATAAAATTACCAATGCCTTCGGAATTATTTTAGGAGTTTTATTAGCAATCAATATTGAAAAACCTTCTTATTCATTTTTATTTATTAGCACTAGCATACTACTCTATTATTATTCAAAAAAATTAAAAACCGCCCCTTTAATCGGTAATTTGGTTGTTGCTTTTATTATTGCTTTAAGCATTGTTTTATTACCACTTTTTGAAATAAATTTTACAATTAAAAATCAATCTCAACAAATAGTAATCCAATTTATAATGCTACTTTCATTCTTTGCTTTTCTGCTAAATTTAATTAGAGAAATAATTAAAGATATAATTGACATAAATGGAGATTACAAACTTAAAAACAAAACATTACCTATTTTATTTGGTAGAAAAAGAATCACTTATTTTGCATTATCCTTATGTAGTTTTACCATTCTCTTTTTATTGTATCTAACCATACATTATTCAAAACAATATAAGTTTACAATACTATATTTAGTAGTTTTTACCTTAATGCCAATATTATATATTTCAGTAAAATTAAATACCTCAAAAACAAAGAAACAATTTCAAAAAATAAGTACACTTTTAAAAGTTTGTATGTTTTTAGGAATCAATTCAATCATCATTTTTTCAATATTTCATTAAAATGCTTTCAGAAAAATTAAAAAATCATCAATTAATTTTAGCCTCACAATCACCAAGGCGACAAGAACTTCTTAAATCGCTTGACGTTGATTTTAAAATTAAAATTAAAGAGGTTGAAGAAGTATATGCTTCCAATTTAAAAGCTGAAGAAATTACCAATTATTTAGCCAAATTAAAAGCTGCTGCTTTTGAAAATGAGCTAAATGAAAACGAAATTGTAATAACATCCGATACAATTGTTTGGCACGCAAACAAACCACTTGAAAAGCCAAAAAATAAAAAGGAAGCAATTGAAATGCTACAACAGTTATCTAATTCCTCGCATAAAGTAATTACTTCAGTTTGCTTAAAATCTAAATGTAAGGAACATGTGTTTTTCGACGTTACAACGGTTTATTTCAAACAATTATCTTTGGAAGAAATAACTTATTATGTTGAAAATTACAAACCTTTTGACAAAGCTGGAGGCTATGGAATTCAAGAATGGATAGGCTTTATAGGCGTTACAAAGTTAGAAGGTAGTTATTACAATGTGATGGGTTTCCCTGTTCATAAATTATATGAAGAATTATTAAAATTTTAGTTTCTAGTCTTTTTTATATCATTATTTTTGAGCGATTTTTTATTTAAAACAATAACATGAAAAAATACACATTTACCGAACAAAAAGATACACGTTCAGGTTTTGGAGCAGGTTTAGCAGAATTAGGAAGAACAAACCCAAATGTAGTTGCATTGTGCGCTGATTTGATTGGTTCTTTAAAAATGGAAAAATTTATTGAAGAAAATCCAGAGCGTTTCTTTCAAATAGGAATTGCTGAAGCCAATATGATTGGTATTGCTGCAGGTTTAACTATTGGAGGTAAAATTCCTTTTACTGGTACTTTCGCCAACTTTTCAACAGGAAGAGTGTATGACCAAATTCGTCAGTCGGTTGCGTATTCAGATAAAAATGTGAAAATATGTGCTTCTCACGCAGGTTTAACTTTAGGTGAAGATGGTGCAACACATCAAATTTTAGAAGACATTGGCTTAATGAAAATGTTACCTGGTATGACAGTGATAAACACTTGTGATTACAACCAAACAAAAGCAGCTACTATTGCAATTGCAGACTATGATGGTCCTGTTTATTTACGTTTTGGTAGACCTGTAGTCCCTATTTTTACTCCAGAAGATCAAAAATTTGAAGTAGGAAAAGCCATTCAATTAACTGAAGGAACTGATGTTACTATTGTAGCAACAGGACATTTAGTATGGGAGGCTTTAAAAGCATCAGAAGAACTAGAAGCTATGGGAATTAGTGCCGAAGTAATTAACATTCACACTATAAAACCTTTAGATGAAGAAGCTATTTTAAAATCTGTGACAAAAACAGGTTGTATTGTTACTGCTGAAGAGCACAATATTATTGGTGGTTTAGGTGAAAGTGTTTCACGCATATTGGTGCAAAACAATTTAGTTCCACAAGAATTTGTAGCTGTAGATGATAGTTTTGGAGAATCTGGAACACCAGCACAATTAATGGAAAAATACAAATTAAATGATAAAGCAATTGTTGCTGCTACAAAAAAAGTAATTGGTAGAAAATAATTTCACAAAAAAGCCGTTTTAAAAATAGAATCCAAAAAATAAAGCTTATGTTTAAAAAAAGTAGTACCCTGCTAATTGTTTTAATTATAACATTAACTTCTATAAACGCCCAAAGTAGTTGGGGTGTTAAAGGTAGTTTACTTTTTAATTCGAATGGAGAGTTAATGGATGAGGCTGAAAAAATTATTGATAGTAAAGGAAAAGGAGAATCTGGATTTAATGTTGGTTTTTACGGAAAACTAGATTTAGGTCCTATTTACCTAAGACCTGAATTGGTTTATTCGCAAGCCTCAAGTGAGTATACTGTTGATCCTGTAGTTGGAATTACTGAATCATATAAAATGTCATCAGTAGATTTACCTGTTTTGGTTGGTATTCAAGTTATTGGTCCTTTAAACTTCGTAGTTGGACCTGCATTTAAATTTATTACGAGTAATAAAATCAATGGTTTTGAATACGATAAAATTGAAAATGGAGTTACTCTTGGTTTAAATATTGGTGTTTCTGCAAACTTTGGGAGATTTGGTTTTGATGTGATTTATGACCGTGGAATAAACGCTAATGAAGCCGATTTTATTGGAAATAAATCTGTAAACAATTTCACTTTAGATACAAGGCAACAACAAATTAAAGTTGGTGTTTCATACAGATTATCTGAAAAGAAATAAACAATTTGATTGTAACAAAAAAAATTATCTAAATCTAGGGCAAAATAGCAAAAAATTGATAAAATCGTGACAACATAGGCTTCCTAAAAATGTCATTTTAAGCCTTATATAACAAGGGGTGAAGCTAATTTTGGTCTATG
>CBDUAL010000177.1:0-6058 GCA_965365125.1 uncultured Lutibacter sp. | reverse complement strand
ACCAGATCTTCCGCCGTAAACAGCATTTGCTTTGTAGCCGCTGCCCATTTCTCTAATTACTTGTTCAATTTGTATGGCAAGTTCTCTAGATGGTGTTAAAATTAAAACCTGTATGTTTTTTAGTGCGGGATTTAAATTTTCAATGATTGGTAGTAAAAACGCTAATGTTTTTCCGGTTCCGGTAGGCGATAATAAAATAATTTCTGAATTCGTTGAAATTGCTTCAAAAGCATCTTCTTGCATTTGATTCAGCTTTTCAATACCTAATTTGTTAAGAATTGCCTCCTGATTTTTTATGTTTTTTACCATTTGGCAAAGGTACTTGTTTTTGAATTAAGTATGGTTAGGGAAATAACTTCAAAAACGACAAAGAATTACGAGTTATTAATTGATGCTTTTATCATTCGGTCTACTCCAAAAAGATCTTTTTTCAATTCAATAGTTGTATATCCTTTAGTTTTTAAGAGTTCAACAGTTTCTTTTCCTAAATATTGATTGATTTCAAAATACAATTGCCCGTTTTTTGATAAATAATTTTTAGCTAACTCGGCAATTTTATCGTAAAATAAAAGCGGATTTTCATCTTCAACAAACAAGGCTAATGCTGGTTCGTGGTCTAAAACATTTTTTTGCATTTCTTGTTTTTCTAACTCTCGCACATACGGAGGGTTGCTTACAATTACATTAATTTTGTTTGGAAGGTTGAAAGTGTTTAATATATCAGCTTCTATAAATTCAACATTGACGTTATTTAAAGTTGAATTTTTTTTAGCTGTTTTTATCGCTTCGGAAGAAATATCAATGGAAGAAACTTCTGCATTAGGAATATTTTTGGCCAATGAAATAGGAATACAGCCACTTCCTGTACCAATGTCTAAAATTTTGATTGAATTTTTTGAGTTTTCAGCTTTGCAATCGTTGATGATCCAAGCTACTAATTCTTCAGTTTCGGGTCTTGGAATTAACACGTTTTTATTTACATAAAATGGAAGTCCATAAAATTCCGTTTCACCTATTATATATTGTATAGGAATTTGGTTTTTTAAATTAGAAGTTGCTTTTTCCAGAAATTCCAAAGCTGTTGCTTCAATTTCAAATGAAGGCTGTAAGGCAACGTCTATTCTTTTTAAGTGAAGTTTAAATTCAATTAAAATATTGAAAAACGATTGAATTTCTGTTTCGGGATATAGTTTTGATAAGGCTGAAAAAAACTGTTTTTTAAAAGTTATTAGTTCCATTATAAATTTTTAAGCATCCATAAATTACAAGAATAATGTCCGGTATCTCCCATTGGAGCATCTAAATCTTTAAATCCAGCTTTTCGGTATAATTTTCTAGCTTCTTCCATATAAGGCAGTGTTTCTAAATAGCATTTTTCAAAACCAAATTCAATTGCTTTTTGCAGGCAACTATCCATTATCTTACTTCCCAAACCAATTCCTCTGGCTTCAGGTTTGAAATACATTTTTTGAAGTTCGCAAATATTACCTTCGTAATTATCCAGTTGTTTAATTCCTGCACCTCCATAAATTTCACCATTTTTTTCAACCACAAAATAAATAGAGTTTTGAACGGTGTAAGCTTCAGATAACGTATCTAAAATAGTATCGGCATAAGCAGTGCCAACTTTTGGTACGCCAAACTCAATTAAAACTTCCCGAATAGCTTTGGCAATTTTAGGGTTGTCTTTTGGTTCAATTTCTCGTATTGTAAAGTTGTTGAGAGTCATTTTAAAATGCTATTTTTGCGCTGTGAATTTACATGAAAAATACATAAAACGTTGCATTCAACTTGCTAAAAATGGAATAGGTACCACTTACCCAAATCCTATGGTAGGTAGTGTTGTGGTTTTAAATGATACTGTTATAGGTGAGGGGTGGCATAAAAAAGCAGGTGAACCACATGCCGAGGTAAATGCTATAAACGCTGTTGAAGACAAATCGTTGTTAAAAAATGCAACTATTTATGTGAGTTTAGAGCCTTGTTCTCATTATGGAAAAACACCACCATGTGCACATTTAATTGTTGAAATGGGAATTAAAAAAGTTGTTATTGGAATTGTAGATTCTAATAGCAAGGTAAGTGGGAGAGGCGTAAAGTATTTAGTTGAGAATGGTTGCGATGTTTTGGTGGGTGTTTTAGAAAATGAATGTTATCAGTTAAATAAACGCTTTTTTACATTTCATGCTAAAAAGCGCCCTTTTATTGTGTTGAAATGGGCTGAAACTAAAGATGGTTTTATTGATAAATTACGAAGTAAAACAGGCGCTGTTTCTCCAAACTGGATTTCTAACCTCTATTCTCAGCAATTGGTGCATAAAATGCGTGCTGAAGAACAGGCAATTTTGGTTGGAACCAATACGGCTTTAAATGACAATCCTAGTTTAACTGTTAGAAGTTGGGGTGGAACAAATCCAATTCGAGTAGTTATTGATAGGGTAGCTAAAATTCCGTCGAATTATAATTTGTTGAATGGAACTACAAAAACAATTGTTTTTTCAGAAGTAAAACACGGTAAAGATTCTTACGGAAATGTGGTTTATGAACAGATTGATTTCAAAAAAAATGTACTTCAACAAATTTGTGATGTTTTATACAAATATGAAATTCAGTCCATAATTATTGAAGGTGGAAAGCAAACCTTACAAAATTTTATGGATGCTGATTTATGGGATGAAGCTTTTGTTTTTGTTGGAGATGTGTTGTTTAAAAATGGTTTAAAAGCTCCGGTGTTAAATAAAGTTCCGTTTGAAACCAGTTCAATTTCAAATGATATATTAAATAGGTATACTAATTATTAGTACTGTTATTGAGTTTATGGATTTAGAAAAAGATACCTACAAAACAATTGATATTGCCAGTGGAGACGCTCTTTTTAAAGACAAAGGAAGCAAATTTATTGGGTATGTATTTCCAGTTACTTCTGAAGAAGAGGTAAAATTACATGTTGATATATTGAAGAAAAAGCACCATACTGCAAGGCATTGGTGTTATGCTTATAGAATAGGGGTAGAAGAGATGCGTTATCGCGCAAATGATGATGGAGAACCTAATAATTCTGCAGGTCAACCAATTTACGGGCAAATTTTATCTTTTGATTTAACCAATGTTTTAGTAGTAGTTGTTCGTTATTTTGGAGGAACAAAACTAGGAGTTGGTGGTTTAATAAATGCGTACAAAACTTCCGCTAAATTAATTTTAGAGGAAGTTGCTATTGTTGAAAAAACAATTGATGTTCATTTTCAATTAATTTTTGAATACCAACACATGAATAAGGTAATGCGAATTGTAAAAGAGCAGTCCTTAATTCTATTAGATCAAAAAATGGAACTCAATTGTGATTTTTTATTTGCTGTTCGTAAAAAAAATGCAGCAAAAGTTCATCAATTGTTTTTAGATTTACGTTGTTTAAAAATTAAAAAAATTACTCCTTAAAATTTATTTTATTTAATAGGTATTCTGGAATACGCGTCGGTCGGTTCGTTTTCATATTTACAAACACCAAAGTTGCAGTTGCAGTTGTTAACAATTCGTTATTTTCATTATGAATCTCAAACTCAAATTCTATTCTTGCTGTTGGTTTTTTTGCTAAAGTGGTTTTTAGGGTTAAAATATCATCATATTTTGCAGGTTTTAAGTAATTTGTATTTAGATTAATTACAGGTAACATAATGCCATTTTCTTCCATACTTTTGTATGAAACCCCTAATTTTCTTAGCCATTCAGTTCGTCCCATTTCAAAATAGGCAGCATAATTTCCATGGTAAGCATAACTCATTTGGTCGGTTTCACCATATCTCACTCTAAATTGTATTTTATCTGATATCATTTTGTATATTTATGAAGTGTTATTTACGCAAAAAAAAATTAATAATCAATAGATATTTTATTTTTTTATGATGAAAAATATTCACATTTTTGTACAGCCAAAGAATGACATGAATTGCTATAATGTAATCAACTAATTATTAACTTTTTAATACTTTTTTAGTACCAATGACGAAAACTGCATCATCAGTTTGGGGTGAGTGTTTATCTTTTATTGAAGATAATATCAAGCAACAAGCGTACAAAACATGGTTTGAACCTATTAAGCCTATAAAATTATCTGGTGAAGCATTAACAATTCAGGTGCCAAGTAAGTTTTTTTATGAATGGCTGGAAGAGCATTACATAAAGTTGTTAAGAGTTGCTCTGGTTAAGCAATTGGGTGCTGATGCAAAGTTGATTTATGATGTGAGAATGGAAAATAATTACAGCAGTAGCAACCCGCATACTGTTAAAATTCCAAGTTCTAATAGAAATCCAATTCATTCTAGTCAAGGAGTAAACGCTCCCTTAGATTTGAATAAGCGAGAGTTAAAAAACCCGTTTATCATTCCTGGGATTCAGAAAGTGAAAATTGAATCTCAATTAAATCCGAATTATAATTTCGCAAGTTTTGTTGAAGGTGATTCAAACAGGTTAGGGCGTTCTGCTGGTTTAGCAGTTGCTAATAAACCAGGAGGAACATCATTCAATCCATTGTTAATTTATGGTGGTGTTGGGTTAGGTAAAACGCATATTGCACATGCAATTGGTGTTGAAATTAAAGATAAATACCCAGACAAAACAGTTTTGTATATTTCTTCTGAAAAGTTTACACAACAGTACATTGATTCTGTAAAAGGAAATACTAGAAATGATTTTATTCATTTTTATCAAATGATTGATGTGTTGATTATTGATGATGTTCAATTCTTATCTGGTAAAACTGGAACTCAAGATGTATTTTTCCATATTTTTAATCATTTACATCAAAACGGGAAACAAGTTATTTTAACTTCAGATAAAGCGCCTGTTGATATGCAGGATATTGAACAACGATTGCTTTCTAGATTTAAGTGGGGATTGTCAGCTGAATTACAAGCACCTGATTATGAAACACGAGTTTCTATCTTGCAAAATAAATTGTACAGAGATGGTGTTGAAATGCCAGATGAAATTGTAGAATATATTGCAAAACATATTAAATCAAATGTTAGAGAATTAGAAGGGGTTTTAATTTCTATGATTGCGCAAGCTTCATTTAATAGGAAAGAATTCACATTATCTTTAACAAGGCAAATTGTAGATAAATTTGTTAAAAATACCAAAAGAGAAGTTTCTATAGATTACATTCAAAAAATTGTTTCTAACTATTTTGAATTAGATGTAGCAACTTTACAATCTAAAACGCGTAAACGTCATATTGTTCAAGCGCGTCAGTTGGCAATGTACTTTGCTAAAAGAATGACCAAAGCTTCATTGGCAAGTATTGGTTCTCAAATTGGAAAAAGAGATCACGCAACGGTACTGCATGCTTGTAAAACAGTTGATAATTTAACGGAGACTGATAAGCAGTTTAGAAAATACGTAGACGATATTACCAAAAAACTTACTTTTTAATTACAATGACTAAAGTATTAATGGTTTGCTTGGGGAACATTTGCCGATCGCCATTAGCTGAAGGGATATTAAGATCTAAAGTTTTTCCTCATAAAACTTTTATTGATTCAGCTGGTACTGGTGGCTATCACATAGGTGCAAAACCTGATAAAAGATCTATTTCAGTAGCTTCGGTAAATGGAATTGATATTACCAATCAGCAAGCTCGAAAATTTACGGTAAAAGATTTTGATAATTTTGATTTGATTTATGTGATGGATCAGTCAAATTATAGAAATGTAATTGAGTTAGCTAGAAACGAAGATGATAGAGCAAAAGTTACATTAATTTTAAACGAAGTCTTCCCAGGTGAGGATCTTGATGTGCCAGATACTTATTATGGTGGTGAATTTGGGTTTAAAAATGTTTACAATATGTTAGATGAGGCTTGTGATGTGATTTCAAAAAAAATAAATCCAAATGAATAATCAAAAAGGTAAATTATATTTAATTCCTACAACTTTAGGTGATAATGAACCTTTAGAAGTACTTCCGTATTCGGTAAAGAAAATTATAGAAGAATTGAATCATTTTATTGTTGAGAATGAAAAAACAGCACGAAGATTTATAAAAAAAATCACCCCTAAAAAAT
>CBDUAL010000176.1:0-6100 GCA_965365125.1 uncultured Lutibacter sp. | reverse complement strand
CAACGTTTTATAGATTCAACACCAACAGCTGTAAATCGGCTATCGGTTGAAGCAGGGTAAGGTCCGCCGTGTACCATTGCCGTGCACACCTCAACACCAGTAGGAACTCCGTTAAAAATTATTCGCCCTACCCTATTTTTAAGTGCATTCACAATTGAGGCATAATCTTCAATTTCATTCTCAGCTAAAATTGTGCCCGTTAATTGTCCTTCTAAATTTGAAATAATAGCTTCCAATTCTTCTTTATTTTTGCATTGTACAACCATTGAAAACGGTCCAAAAACTTCATGATGCAACCTCGTATTATCTAAAAAAGTAGCACCTTCAACAGTTGTAATTATTTGTCTGCCAAAATTAGCTTCAACTTCACTTGTGAATTCTGCACTCGTTTTTATCCCTTTTTGTTGAAGTATCGCAGTTTTGTTGCTTTCATAAGTGCCAATAATGTTTGGATGCAACATACAACTTGGCTCAATTTTCACAATCTCTTCAGATAAAACTTGTATAAAATTAGATAAATAGTTGCCTTTAATTCCTAAAATTAAACCCGGATTGGTACAAAATTGTCCTGAGCCTAAAGTAATTGAACTGGCATAAGTTTTTGCCCAATCAGTCCCTTTTAGTTTTGCCGCCTTTGGTAAAATTACCACCGGATTTACACTACCCATTTCTGCAAATACAGGAATTGGCTCATCTCGTTGTGCTGCCAAATTATACAAAGCCCTACCTGCTTTAATACTTCCTGTAAACCCTACCGCTTTAACTTTTGGATTTTTAACTAATGAAATTCCAACCTCAATACCACTACTATTTAAATTTGAAAATACACCGTTTGGCATTCCTGTTATTTCAGCCGCTTTTATAATTGCTGAAGCTACTAATTCACCTGTTCCTGCATGCATTGGGTGCGACTTTACAATTACTGGGCAACCTGCCGCAAAAGCTGAAGCTGTATCTCCTCCTGCTGTTGAATAAGCCAACGGAAAATTACTTGCTCCAAAAACAACCACTGGACCTAAAGGCACATACATTTTACGAAGATCAACTTTTGGGATTGGTGTACGTTTTGGGTTTGCAGTTTCTATAACAGCTTCAACCCAAGAACCTTCTTGCACCAAATTTGCAAATGAACGCAGTTGAAAAACTGTTCTTCCTCTTTCACTAATGGCTCTACTTTCTGGCAAACCTGATTCTAAACAATACGTTTTTAGTAATGTATCTCCCAAATTCTCAATTTGATTTGCTATTTCGTTCAAAAATTCACTTTTTTTATGTCCTGAAACTTTTTGAAATAATTGATATGCCTCAGCGGCTAATTCGGTTGCTTGTAGAATTTCTACTTCGGAGGCCTCTACAAATAAAGTATCATTTTCTTTATTTGCCAGTGGGTTAAAGGTTTTAAATGTTTTATTACCTACTGAAGATAGTAAGTTTCCAATATAATTTTTACCTGTAATCATTGTTGAAATGCGTTATAAAGTTACCTGCCTTACTTGAAAGTGCGTTATTTTGTTATATCAAATATATTAATAATTCTTTTGTGTTAGCGATAGCAGTGGTATCCTTATTTATAATGTGAAGCTTCACATTATAAATAAGATTTAACGGATAGCGCGACCGCTTGCGGAAACACCCAAATAGTTATTTTAAATAAACCGTTAAACTCCTAATAAGTTATCATTTATTAATATTATTTTACCTTATAAAATTAGTTTTTTTAAAAAAATAGATTAGTTTTGACTTAACATTTGATGTTATGAAAGTTTTACCATTTAAAATACCGAAGCCCGACAATATTACTTTATTTATTAAAGAGTATAAAGATGAGTCGTTTTATGAAAAATTACACCAACACAAGGAGATACAAATTAGCCTTGTTTTACACGGAGAGGGAACGTATATTATTGGTGATTGTGTTGGCGATTTTAAATTACATGATATTTTTGTTGTAGGTGAAAACTTGCCGCATGTGTTTAAAAGAGATGAAGCTTTTGAACATAATACGTCTATGGTTTCTATATTTTTTAAGAAGAATTCCTACGGAGAAAACTTTTTTGAACTTCCTGAATTTGAGCGTTTTACCGACTTTTTTAACAACCTAGAGTTAGGTTATAAAGTGGATTCTGGTAACGAAAAATTAACAAAGCTTTTAACCGACATACAATACGAAAGCAAATACCGGCAGTTTACTTCGTTTTTAGAAATTTTAAATTTAATTGCGAAAGCAAAAAAGCGAAAACTATCGTCTTTGATTAATTTGAAAAAATATGCAGGCGATGAAGGGAAGCGGATGAGTGATATTTTTCAATACTCAATGGATAATTTTCACAAAGAGGTAAGTTTACACGATGTTGCTGATATTGCAAATATGACGCCTAATGCATTTTGTCGCTATTTTAAACAACGAACCAATAAAACTTTTGTGAATTTTTTAATTGACATTAGAATTGGGAATGCTTGTAAATTGTTGGCCAAAAAAAATGATTTAAGTATTACCGAAATTTCCTACAAATCTGGGTTTAATAATTTGGCTAATTTTAATCGAAAGTTTAAAGCTATTAAAGGAATTACACCATCTGAATACCGTAAAAAACATTAATGGTTGTTGGTTGTTTTTAGCGTCATGGCTTCTACTCCGCTCTGCCACCGTAACTATTAGGCTACACAACTTTTGTGTTTTTAACTAATAAATCCAAGCTCTTTTTGTTTCTTTTTGGTCATTCCTTTTACTACCAAATTGTACGAATGGTCTATGAGTTCAATAATTAATGCATTAGAAATATTGCCTTCAATGGTAATTGTATTCCAATGCTTTTTACTCATATGAAAACCTGCAATAATAGCTTCGTGCGCTTCTCTTAATTGAATTGCTTTTTCTGGATCGCATTTTAAATTAACTTTGGTTGGTTGATGTTCTAATCCGGTGAGCGCAAACATTTTTTCGGCCACTTTAAAAACCAAGGTTGTTTCATCAAAAGGAAAACACTCTGTTACATATTTTTTTGATAAGCAATAATCTCTAAATTCTTCTATGTTCATGATTTAGTTGTTTTTGTTCAACTTTAAAAGTAACTAATTTAGTTTTAACAAATGTATTAGACTATAAATAAGTCACTTGCAATACCATCGACCAAAAACTTGCCTTTTTTGGTGGTTAATAAAACACTGCCCAAATTGGGATTATTTTTAATTTGCAGCAACCTATTTTTAATAAAAGGCGCTGCATTTATTTTTAGCTTTTGAAGAAATTCTGAACCAAAATCGGTTTCTATTTTAGTAAATGAAACACCCCAAATGGTTCGTAAACCTGTCATAATATACTCGTTATACCTGTTTTCTACTGAAAGTTCTTCAACAGTTATTGGTAAATCACCTGCTTCTATAGACTTTATGTATTTTGCATTGTTTGAAACATTCCAAGCGCGCTTTGTTCCATTAAACGAATGTGCTGAAGGACCAATTCCAAGATAGTTTTCGCCCAACCAATAAGAAGTGTTGTGTTTAGAAAAATAAGCAGGCTTACCAAAATTTGAAATTTCATAATGTTCAAATCCCTTTTTTTGGGTTTCAGCAACTAATATCTCAAAATGTTCTAAGGCTAAATTTTCATCAACAGGGGCAACTTTTCCTTTTTTAATAAAACTTGCCAAGGCTGTTTTTTCTTCAACCGTTAAGGCATAGCTTGAAATGTGTGGCACTCCAAATTCAAAAGCTGTTTTTAAATTTTCGAGCCATTTTTCAGCGCTCATATTTGGCACTCCGTAAATTAAATCGATGGTAATATTATCAAAATATTTTAGGACTTCTTTTAAGCATTTTTTGGATTCTTCAGCAGTATGCGCCCGGTTCATAAATTTTAAATCGTCTTCAAAAAAAGATTGAATTCCTATACTTAACCGGTTGATTGGAAGTTTTGACAATGCAAGTATTTTTTCTGAAGTTAAATCGTCTGGATTGGCTTCTAGCGTTATTTCAGCATTTTCAATTACCGTATAATTTGAATAAATAACTTCAAAAATTCCTTCTAATTCTTCTGAATTTAAAACACTTGGAGTACCGCCACCAAAATAAATGGTTTTTATTGCTTCGTTACCAAACTCATGTTTTCTTAGTACAAGTTCTTTTTTTATTGCAAGTAGCAACTCCTTTTTCTTTTTTAATGAAGTAGAAAAGTGAAAATCGCAATAGTAACATGCTTGTTTACAGAAAGGTATATGAATATAAATTCCAGCCAATGTGTTGTTTTTTAGATAAATCAAATGTACACTTTTATTTAAAAAAAATAGAAACGTGATTTAAGTTACCTTTTTTGTAAAAACAGTATTGTAAATTTGAGTAAACCGAACTGTTATGTACACCTATATTGTATCTTTTAAAGTAAAAGAAGGCGAAGGTATATCCTTTGTTGAACTGCAAAAATTTGAAGAATTAACTGAAGCCAAACCAGCTGGTTTGGATCATTTCCATATTTTTAAAGATAGAAATGAAGAAAATCGCTATTTTTTAGTTGAATATTGGGCTTCAAAAGAAGATCGTTTAAAAATGGAAGCTTCCAAAGAGTACCAGTTGTTTCGTGAGCATAGAAAACTAGTAGTTGAGAAAAAATACGAAACTTATGAATGTGATGTGGTAATTTAATTTACTTCTTTACTCTTTTTTCATTCTGCTTTACAAATGAAGCCCAGCCTGTATAATTTTTATCGACTGTGGCTTTTCCGCTATTGTAAAAGTGGCAAACAGCTGCTGCCAAACCATCGGTAGAATCTAGGTTAGTTGGTAATTCTTTAATTTTCAATAAACTTTGTAACATTTTGGCAACCTGCTCTTTACTTGCATTTCCATTACCCGTAATGGCCATTTTAATTTTTTTGGGTGAATATTCGGTAATAGGAACTTCACGAGACAACCCCGCAGCCATTGCAACACCTTGCGCTCTACCTAATTTTAACATGGATTGCACATTTTTCCCGAAGAAAGGGGCTTCAATTGCAATCTCATCAGGATGGTAGGTTTCAATTAAATGAATGGTGCGTTCAAAAATTAATTTCAGTTTTACATAATGGTCGGAATACTTTTTCAGCATCAATTCATCCAACCGAATTAACTCCATTTTTTTATTTACAAGTTTAATCAATCCAAACCCCATAATGGTTGTTCCTGGATCTATGCCTAATATGATTTTTTCTGAACTCAATTATTTGTTTATTTGTAAAACCAAATGTACAATATCTCACACAAATACAAACGCACACTATTTTTAATATGTAAACTATTAATTGTTTTTGCTGCCTGCTATTTTATGTATCAAAAACTAGCTGTAAATAAACTTTTATCGATCACTAAACTTAAAGAACAGTTTATTGTAGTTTTTTCAAACAATAGTTGGGCAATTATAGGCATCCTATTATTTACAGATGCTAATTGGTTTTTAGAACTATTTAAGTGGAAAACATTGGTTGCATCATTTAAAAAAATTACTTTTTTTGAAGCTTATGAACAATGTTTTGGATCGCATACTGCTGCGTTAATTACACCAAACAGAATTGGAGAATACGGGGTAAAAGCCTTGTATTTTGAAAAAGAGTATCAAAAAAAAATTGTAGGCTTAAATTTTATTGGCAATCTATGTCAGTTAACCACTACTATACTATTTGGTTGTGTAGGTTTGTTTGTAGTACTTTCAAAATTCAATTTAAGTTTACCATCATTTAATTTTAAAACTGCTTTTATAATAACTATTATTTTAGGGATTTTAATAGGATTCAGAAAACAATTTGGGCTCTTAAAAATTGAAACCTATTTACATCAATTTTCGTTATTTTTTAGGTCTATTTCAATAAAAATTTATATAAAAACACTAGGGTTTTCCATCGCTCGTTATTTGGTGTTTTCGCATCAATTTTATTTTTTATTGCTATTATTTGGGGTTGAAGTCGATTATTTTACTGTTATAAGTCTCATTTTTTGTATGTACTTTTTTGCTTCATTTATTCCTAGTTTATCCATTTTTGATTGGGCAATCAAAGGTTCGGTTGCAGTTTGGTTGTTTCAGCTAATTGAAATTAACGAATTAACCGTAATTACAGTCACCACTTTTATG
>CBDUAL010000175.1:0-6183 GCA_965365125.1 uncultured Lutibacter sp. | reverse complement strand
TTTCAATAGACACCTTGCTATTGAAAAAAATTGAATTCTAAACAGATTTGTTGACTTTAATCAGTACTTTAAATAATATCTGTATTTTTATCGGACAACAATGATAAAAAATATTGAAAACTCTAGTTAATTTTTAGTTTATATCTTAATTATTAAAATTACAACTTTAAGTACTTTCCAATTTGCAATAAAAATAGTTCCTTTTTCGATTTTGAAAAGCGTTCAATAGCAGCTTTATGATCTATTTTTATATAACCGAACGTATCAAAATGATAACCTAAAACTTTATTACAGTTTAAAAATGAACTTGCTTTTAAAGCTTCTTTAACACCCATTGTAAAATTATCTCCAACTGGTAAAATTGCCAAATCTAATTCACCAATTACATCGGGAATTAGCTTCATATCATACGTTAAAGCTGTGTCTCCTGCAATATACAATCTGTGATGACTTGTTTCAATTACAAAACCTCCTGGTTGTCCTCCATAACTTCCGTCAGGAAAAGAACTTGAATGCACGGCATTGGTATAATGCACTGTACCAAAATCAAACGTCCATTTACCACCGTGGTTCATAGGGTGTCCTTCAATTCCTTTGTTTCCAAAATAAGATACTATTTCGTAATTCGAAATAATTTTAGCACCTGTTCTTTTAGCAATTGCTTCAACATCTAAAATATGATCTTCGTGTGCGTGAGTTATTAAAATATAATCGGCTTGTAGCTGGTTGATGTCTATGTGTGAAGCTAACTCATTGCCCGTAATAAACGGATCAATTAACAATGTTTTGTCTTTGGTTTCAATACTTAAACTTGCGTGTCCTAAATATGTTATTTTCATATGGTAGTATAATTAGTTGTTTATGCAATTTAACTAAAATAATTCATAAAAAAAACCTCGAAAACATTTCTATTTTCGAGGTTTACAAACAACTAAGTAGCAATTAAAAACTGTACTTAACAAATACGGTAAAGTTTCTTCCAGGTTCATAAATTCTGCCCGAAAGTATGCTTGAATTTTTATATGAATAATTTAGGTGCTCATAATACGCTTCATCAAAAATATTTAACACGGCAGCACCAATTGACAACCCTTGTACAGGTTGGTACCCAGCTCTAAAATCAACGGTTGTAAAAGACGGACTTTCCTCTTCCATAAACGTAGTTGAGATTCTGTCTTGTTTTGCAACAAGCCTAGAACTTAACGCTAAAAAGTAGTTACTTTCTTCAAACTTCAATCCTAAAATTGCCATGAATGGTGGTATTTGAGGAAGCGGCTCATCAAAATCTTTATTTTGAGCATAGGTATATGATAAATCTGAAGTGAATGCTAATTTTTCGGCAGCTTTTAATTTAAAGTTAAGCTCAAATCCGGTTTGCATAGCTTTGTCTAGATTTATAAACTGTTTTGCGTATACTGGTGGTGTAGTAGGCATAAATTTACGTGGAATATCAGGATTTACTTCCGCAGAAATATAATCTTGTAAGAACGAATAAAATACAGAAGCTCCTATTTCAATAAACTTGAAATTTTGCATAAAAGACAGTTCAATTTGATTGTTAATTTCAGGGTTTAAGTTTGGATTTCCAACATATTCATAAGGATCTACACCAACATTAAAATGGTTGATGTAACGCTCTATCATATTCGCTGTTCTTACACCTCTTCCTAACGCAAATTGTGCTTGAAATTTGTTGTACTGATATTTTAATGATGCATTTGCACTAATATTTACTTCATTTTGATCTTTAATTTCACCACCATACAACGCTTCAAAATCTGCAGCAGGATCATCAATACCGGTATTAATAAAATCGGCTCTAACTCCGGTGGTTAATGTTAAATTATTGGCAACAATAAATTTCCCTTCACCAAAAACACCAACATCATTTAGCGTAGCATCTTGCCAAATTTTATCTACAAAAGTTTTTGGTGTTGGCAATGGCATACCATTCATTATTTTCACAATTCGTGTTCTGTTTCCTTGTCTTCCTATGAAATTCGCATCAATTCCGGTGAAAATCTTTGTTTTTTCTGAAGGACGAATTACCAATTCTGCTTTTCCACCATAAGTTGTTGATTGAACAGGAGAAGCTGCATCAGTCATTTTAAAACTAGGACGCTCTTCGTTTGTCATTAAATGATCTACATACGAATAAAATACTTTAGCTGTAAAGCTTTCTATTTTTTCTGAAATTTCAGTTAATTTGTAATCAATTCCTCCGAGTAAACTATTATCAAAAGGCGAATCCATTGGCAAACCTGCATGTAAAATATCACGTGCAAAAGATTGTCTCCATGTAAATTGTACACGTTGATTTTCTGTTGGGTCAACACCTATTTTCACAGAATAATCAGCTGTTTTAAATGAAGAAGGAACTTCTGTACCGTTTCCATCTTTATAATTACCAAAATCGCGATAAGAACCCACTACGTGGATATCTACTTTATTTGCAAAATATGAAAAGGATGCTGCAGTTGCAGTATTTTCTCCGTTAGATTCAAAACCCGATTGAATGCTTCCACGAAAACCATTATCGGTATTTGCTCTTGAATTGGTTACAATATTTATAACCCCTCCAAAATTTTGACCAAAACGAACTGTAAAGGGTCCTTTTACAATTTCAATTTTAGCAACTTCCTCTGGAATTACATGCGTTGTAATAGGATCCATACGATTTGGACACGCATTTAAAATTTTCATACCTCCATCATACTGAACATTTAATTGTTCGTATTTAAAAGATCTAAATACAGGTTCAGAAGCATAAGCACCTCTTTTTACAATTCCGAATCCTTTAATATCTCTAAATAAATCGCCAACACTTCTTGGTTGTGTTACCCTTTTTAATTGATCTACAATTACTTCAGAATGTGAAATATCTTCTAAAGGATTAGACGAAACAATAATTTCATTCAATTCAATTTGTGCTAATTGTAATGAAATAGTTTGATTGTTTTTAAGATTGGTGTTTTTAGTTTTATAACTTATGTGTGTTATTTCAACTTTATCTCCTTCATTTGCTTCAACCGCAAATGTTCCGTTAGAATTTGAGATTGAAAATTTGTTAGTTTGTAATACTTTTATGGTTGCAAATTCAATTGGTGTATTTGAATTTTCATCAATAATTTTCCCTGTAATTTTGGTTGACTGTGCGTTTATTAAACTCACAACCATAAATGCTAAGATTGGTAGCAATATGTATTTTTTCATTATAAAATATCTTATTTTAATTGTTATTTAGTAGTAAACTACATAATTTATCTATAATTCTCAATGAATTAGCACTGTTTAAATAGTAACAATACAACGCATGAATTATAGATTGAAATTTAAAATTACGCGTGCAAAACAATACCTTCAGCCAAAAGTACCTAGCTAAAATGTTGCTTATTTACGTAAACTATTTATGAAAAAATTTGTTGTGGTGGTTTATATTCAGCAATTTGAAACTCTTGCTTACTGTAATGAATCATAGAATTTGACTCATTATTATGTTCTTTTGTATATAGTAACTGATACGTAAACTCATTGATAGGGCTTACAGGGTAATCGTCAAAATTAATTTGAGGAATTGTAGATTTATGATCGTGAGAGTTGTGGTTTGTTTTTTTTAGCTGCTTTTCTAAATAACATTTTCCGTTACACTCTAAATAGGGCTTGTCTCTATTTTCACACAAAACACTTGCAATATAATCGTAATTGGCATGGTATTCAATAATAGGCATTATTGGCCTGATCATAGCCAACAAGTATAATACATAAAAAAATATACCGAAAAATTGATTTTTCATTCCTGAAATTTGCAGTGACAAATATAGTTTTTAGAACGATAAATTATGTAATAATTATAACGCTATTTTAACTTAATAGTAAACCTATTCCAAAAAGTATCGCAAATAAAAACGTGCTTAATGCCAACTTTTTAAGTTCTGGATCTAATAATTTTGGAAATTTATTTTGATACACTACTTGAAAATGCTTCATAATTGGTACATAAGCCAATAAAAACAACAATTGAAATGGCGATGTATATTGAAGCATTGTGTATAATAAGGCTACTAATAATGAAGCTATTAATAAATAATAATGATAATACTTACCAAACTCAGTTCCTATTTTTACAACCAGTGTTTTTTTACCTGCTTTAATATCTGATGCTCGATCTCTTAAATTATTTAAATTTAAAACACCAACACTTAATAAACCTACTGAAATTGCGGGTAAAAAAACGGTGTAATTTATTGTTTTTGTATATAAGTAATAACTTCCACAAACACTTAATAAACCAAAAAATAGCAATACAAATATATCTCCAAAGCCACTGTAACCATAGGCATTTTTACCCATTGTATATTTAATTGCAGCAACAATACTCATAATTCCTAAAACAAAAAACAAAAGTAAGTTTAAGAAATCATCTTTTCCAAAAGAAACATAAATTAAGGCTATTGCAACAATGAAAGTAATTATTACTGAAATTTTAATAGCCGATAGCATTTGATTTGGTGTAATAGCCCCACTTTGTATGGCTCTTTTTGGACCTATTCGGTCTTCATTATCAGTTCCTTTTACACCATCACCATAATCATTTGCAAAGTTTGAAATAATTTGAAATCCGGTGGTTGTTAATAAAGCGAGTAAGCAAATAAGCCAATTAAAAAACCCTTCGGAAGCAGCGATAAAACTTCCAACAATAATTCCTGAAAGGGATAACGGCAAGGTTCTTAAACGAGCAGCCTGAATGTAGTTTTTTATCATTTTATAACTTAAAAAACGATGGTTAAGTTTTGTTTATTAGTCAACAAAAGTTAATTCTACAATTACCTTTCTAATGATGTAATCTTTTAATTGAGGTGAGTAGCATTCAATGTTATTGTAAATCAAAGTAACGTTAGATGCTGCATTTAAATTTTCTAATGATTGAATTAATTGATCAGAACCTTTAAAATTTTGCAACCACAAAAACTTTTGTGTTTTACCTTCTTCATCTTTTAAAATTACGGTACTAAACTCATCTCCAACCACACTAACTAGTGAACCACTTACTTCAAAAAGTTCTTCAGCAGGTTCTTCGTTAATGTCTTCAGCTAAAGCTATTAAAGCTTCCGGACAAAATCTAGCCATATTAATACCTACCTGTTCTCCAAATTTTGAGGCCGCATCACTTCCGTCATAAAAATCAACAACAATACCATCTTTATTAAATTCTTCTTCGTATTTATTGTATAAATTAAGAATAAACAAACCTAGTTTTTCAGTGCGTTTATCCACGTCTAAACTTTTCACTTCATCACTATCTAAGTATTCACAAGTTTCTTGTGATACTTTGTCTAAAGTGGTTTCTTGTGAAAAAATATTTAATGAAACAAAAACAACAATGAATAAGAATCCTTTTTTTAGTATCATAATTTTATAAATCTTCAGCATTAGCTATAAGTTCTGCTATATCCAATACTTCAATAGTATCTTCTTTTTCAGTTGCTTTAACACCATCTGTAAGCATTGTGTTACAAAACGGACAACCTGTTGCTATAATGTTAGGTTGTACTTCAATTGCTTCTTCAGTTCGTTCAACATTAATGTCTTTATTGCCTTTTTCAGGTTCTTTAAACATTTGCGCTCCCCCAGCTCCACAACATAAACCGTTTGTTTTACAACGTTTCATTTCAACCAATTCAATATCTAATTTTTGAATTAATTCTCGTGGTGCTTCGTACACATCGTTCGCCCTTCCTAAATAACAAGGGTCGTGAAAAGTAATACGTTTCCCTTTAAACTTACCACCTTCAATAGTTAATCTACCATCATCCAATAACGATTTTAACAATTCGGTATGGTGAACCACTTCATAGTTACCACCTAATTGAGGATATTCGTTTTTAAGGGTATTAAAACAATGAGGACAAGCTGTTACAATTTTTTTTATTTCATAAGCATTCAACACTTCAATATTAGTCATTGCTTGCATTTGAAATAAAAATTCGTTCCCAGCACGTTTTGCAGGATCTCCTGAACAGCTTTCCTCTGTACCTAAAACAGCAAATTCTACATTTGCTTTGTTTAAAATTTTAACAAAAGCCTTTGTAATTTTTTTTGCTCTGTCATCAAAACTTCCAGCACAACCCACCCAAAATAAAACTTCAGGTTGTTTTCCTTGTGCTGACATTTCTGCCATTGTAG
>CBDUAL010000174.1:0-6225 GCA_965365125.1 uncultured Lutibacter sp. | reverse complement strand
GATTTTAATTTTTCATTTAATTCAGCAATATGATCTAACTTCAATTCTTTTAAAGTTTCAGTCTCTTCTGTATTTGAAATAATATCATTTACTAAAGTACTTCCTACTTTATCTTCTAAACCTTTTAATAATACTGCTGCAATTTCTTGTTTTTTAGTTAACGCCAATTGCATACCTAAACCAAACTCTGCATTATCTTCAAATAAAGAGTTTGCCCAAGCTGGACCACGACCTTCTTTATTTGTTGTATAAGGAGTTGTAGGTAAGTTACCTCCATAAATTGAAGAACATCCTGTTGCGTTAGCAATCATAATGCTATCTCCATATAATTGTGTAATTAATTTAATGTATGGTGTTTCACCACAACCAGAACAAGCTCCTGAGAATTCGAATAATGGCTCTAAGAATTGAGAACCTTTTACAGTACTTGTTTTAAGTAGTTTTCTATCGTAATCAGGTAAATCAATAAAGTAATCCCAGTTAGGAATTTCAACTGTTTCAACTTCTAATTTTTTATGTAAGTTAATGGCAAAAACACCTTCAACTTCTTTACTTTCTGCAGGACAAACTTGTACACAAAGATCACAGCCTGTACAATCTTCAGGAGAAACTTGTAAAATATAGCTTTCTGTATTTTTATCAAATGGTCTACCTATAGCTGGTACAGATTTTAATCCTTCTGGAGCATCTGCTAATAAATCGTTAGAAACTACTTTAGCTCTAATTGCTGCGTGAGGACAAATGTTAACACACTTGTTACATTGTGTACATAAATCAGCATCATCCCAAGTTGGAACAGCATCAGCAATACCACGTTTTTCATATTGAGTTGTTCCTGTAGGGAATGTTCCGTCAGCTTCAAAAGCACTTACAGGAAGAGAATCTCCGTTACCTGATAAAATTGTTCCTAAAATACCTTTTACAAAATCATCAGCTTTTTCATTCATCATTGGTAATAAACCATCTTTGTTTGTTGTATGACGAGGATACTCAACTTTTTGTAAGTTTTCTAATGATTTATCTACCGCATTAAAGTTCATTTGAACTACTGCATCTCCTTTTTTAGAGTACGATTTTACAATTGCTTCTTTAATTTTCTTAATAGCTTCGTCTTTTGGAAGTACTCCAGAAATTGCGAAGAAACAAGTTTGTAATACCGTGTTTGTACGCTTACCTAATTTAGCTTCTTGAGCTACTTTGGTTGCATCAATCACGTAAAAATCAATATTATTATCAATTATTTTTTGTTGTATTACACCTGGTAATTCAGTCCAAACTTTATATTTATCATAAGGAGAGTTCAATAAGAATGTTCCACCTTCTTTAATATGACCTAGTACATCGTACTTGTTAATAAAGCTAAATTGGTGACAAGCAATAAAGTTTGCTGTATTAATTAAGTATGAAGAATAAATTGGATCTGGTCCAAAACGCAAGTGAGAAACTGTTTGAGCTCCCGCTTTTTTAGAGTCATACACAAAATATCCTTGTACAAAATTATCTGTAGTTTCACCAATAATTTTGATTGAATTTTTATTTGCACCAACAGTACCATCAGAACCTAAACCGTAGAACATACAGTTAAATGTAGATTTTTTAGTTTGGAAATCTGGAGCATAAGGTAAACTTGTAAAAGTTACATCATCATTAATACCTATAGTAAAGTGATTTTTTGGAGAGTTATTATCTAATTCATCAAAAATACCTTTTACCATTGTTGGAGTAAATTCTTTTGAAGAAAGGCCGTAACGTCCACCTACAATAGTTGGCATACTTTCACCCATTTCAACATACGATGTTACAACATCTAAGTATAACGGATCACCTGTACTTCCTGGTTCTTTTGTTCTATCTAAAACAGCTACTTTTTTAACTGTTTTTGGCATTTGCTCAATAAAGTTATGTACTGAGAATGGACGATATAAACGTACAAATAAAGCTCCTATTTTTTCTCCTTTTTCAACTAAAGTATCAATCGTTTCCATTACTGGTCCTTGACCAGATCCCATAATAACAATTACTTTTTCAGCTTCAGGATGACCTACATAGTAAAATAAGCTATATTTTCTTCCTGTATGCTCATAAAATTCATCCATAGTCTCTTGTACTATTCCAGGAACTGCTTCATAATATTTATTTGCAGCTTCACGAGCTTGGAAAAATACGTCTGGGTTTTGAGCAGTACCTCTTAATACTGGATTATCAGGATCTAATGAATTTTTTTTGTGTTTCATTATTTCCTCTTCTGGCATCATTGCTTTGATAGTTTCGTCAGAAATAGCGTCAATTTTAGAAATTTCATGAGAAGTTCTAAAACCGTCAAAAATATTCATTACAGGAACTCTACTTTTTAAAGCAGCTACTTGAGAAATTAATGCAAAATCATGTGCTTCTTGAACTGTTCCTCCAAATAACATTGAGAAACCTGTTTGACGAGCAGACATTACATCTGAATGGTCACCAAAAATTGATAACGCATGCGTTGCTAAAGTTCTTGCGGCAACATGTATTACAGTTGGCAATAACTCTCCTGCCATTTTATACATATTAGGTATCATTAACAATAAACCTTGTGAGGCTGTAAATGTAGTTGTTAATGCTCCTCCTTGTAAAGAACCGTGAACAGTACCTGCGGCACCGGCTTCACTTTGCATTTCAATAATTCTTGGAACATCGTTCCAAATGTTTTTTTGCCCTTTAGCACTATAAACATCAACATGCTCACCCATAGGTGAAGCAGGTGTAATTGGGTAAATAGCGCAGACTTCATTTGTTTTGTGTGCAACGATGGCTACTGCCTCATTAGCATCACAAATTAATTTCGTTTTTTCTGATTTCATTTTACGTTCTATTTATACTTAATAGTTTACAAAATCTCTACTAAAAAGAGAGAAACCTTGTAAACTATATAATTCGACTATTCGATTTAATATTGTAAAATTATACGTTTTATGTAAGAATTAGGATGATATATGTCAGCAAAAATCGAGCGCTTTTTATTTAGAAAGATTAAAAATAATGAAGTTTAAAAACTAACAATCAATTGGTTAACCCGTCTGGTTAACCACTTAAACAGTTCCATGTAACAATAATAACAAAAATTTAACCATCTAATTTGATGAAAAAAAAGTGAGTTTTTGTAAAAAAAACTGTTTTGGAATTCGATAAAAAAATGAAAAAACTATTAAAATATCACTTAAATTTATTGATAATAATTTAAAAATCACCTCCAATAAGTGCTGCAAAAAAAAGAGTGTACAATAAACCCCTTTATACTTTAAGTTTTATAAAAACTTAAAATGCGCTGTTTTACTATACCTAAAATTCTTTTATTAATTTCTTTAGTAGAAAACTTGTAGAAATGATATTCTTCAATAGATAAATGACCAATTACAAATCCTTTCAATTCATTTTTTAGTTGATGATCTTTTAAAAAAGCAGTGGTAATAAATTTATTTATTTGGTCTACCGTAGCATTTTTAAGTGTTATTTTGTTTATTTCAGCGTAATTCTGAAAATAAACGAATAACAAATCGTTCAATGATTTAATAATTGGTCGTAAGGTTTCATTTTGAAACCTTTCTAACTCTTTTGTTTTGTCTAATATTTGTGCATTGGGAATTATTGGTCGAGATTTCATTCTAAAATAATGCGATCAATTATCAATTTAAACTCTTGGTTCTTTTTATTACCTATTAAAAAACCTATCTCTTCCAATTCTTTTCCGTTATAATTATCCATATCTAATATGTTACCTCTAAAAGTTGGAGTTAAATTGGTTAATTTTATCTCAATAGTTTCCCACTCAGTCGTGGTTTGAAAATAAGTAGTGTACGAAAACTGATTGAACTGATTAGGTTTTACTCTAAATTGATATGTATTACCATCTCCTTTTACACGAATTTTAATAGACTCAAACTTAGATACATTTAATTTATCAAAACGATGTCTTAATGATGAAAACCCACCATTATTAGCTATTGAAACAGTTCCTGAAAACACCGCATAACCTTCATTATTTAGTTTAAAATCACCATTTGATTGCCCTCCCATAACTACATCATCAACTACACGCCAACCTATAAGACTGGTATTTTTATTAAAATCAATAATTGTTAAACTAGTACTTATTGTAACTGCCATAATTGTTATAAAATTTAAGATAAACATTTCTTAGTTATTAATTTCACCAAAAAGCTCTATCAACTTTTTTGTTCTGTGGTTAAAAATCTCTGTTAACTTAGGTTTTACCAAAATTGGATGAACCAATCTTCCTAAAAACCCAAGTGGCACTTTATAATCAATAATATCTTCCATTTCAACTCCGCCTTCAACCGGTTTAATAAAATGCTTGTGATGCCAAAGAGCATAAGGCCCAAAACGCTGTTCATCAACAAAATATTCTTTATCAACTACGTGCGTAATTTCTGTAACCCAAGTTGTTTTAATTCCTAAAATAGGCGTTACAATGTATTGTATTATTTGTCCGGCATACATTGCTCTATCCGCTCCACTAATAATATCAAAACTCATATATTTTGGTGTAATTTCTTTTAGATTAGCTGGATTAGACAAAAACTGCCAAGCTTGATCCATAGAAATTGGCAGCTGTTGTTTTGATGATAACCTATATACTTTTCCTTTCGTTGAAAATTTCATAAAATTAGTTATTAAAAATAATGTATAGATTTAACGAACTAGCTAACAATAACCAAACAAAATAAGGAGCAACCCATAATGATGTTAATTGTAGTCTTTTTTTAAAACTGAATAAAAAGAAACCAACAACAAGCGTTAAATTTGAGATAATTAAAAAGCCTTCAAATATTAAATGTTTATTAAAAAATAGATAATTCCAGGAAACATTTAAAATAAATTGTACTGAAAACAAAAACCAAATAAGATATTTATTTTTACATTTCACCAACAAATTTGCCATATAAATTGAATAACAAATCATAATTGAAAACCACGCAACTCCAAACACCCAACCTGGTGGTGTCCAAGGTGCTTTATTTAATGTTAAGTACCAGTCTGTTGAAGGACCGTTATTCATAAAATAACTACCAATTGCTAACGCTCCAAAATTTAGCATTATAAATAACAATATGTATTTAATTTTTTTACTCAAAATATTTTGTGATTTTTGAACTCATAGGTTTTGTTATAGAATAAAAATAATCTATGTACGTCCCGTTTTCATCAATTAAGTATTTTTGAAAATTCCATTTTACCGAAGAACTTTTAACTCCATTCATTTCTTTATTTGTTAACCAAGCATATAACGGGTGTTGGAAATCTCCTTTCACATCAACTTTTTCGGTTAATAAAAACGTAACCCCATAATTAACTTCACAAAAAGTTTTAATTTCAGTAAGTGTACCAGGTTCTTGCCCTCCAAATTGATTGCAAGGAACTCCAATAACTACCAACTTATCTTTATACGTTTTATATAATTTTTCTAAATCTTCGTATTGCCCTGTAAAACCACATTCCGAAGCAGTATTCACAATTAATATTTTTTTCCCTTTGAAGTCACTTAAATTGATAGGCTCCCCTGAAATACTATTGATTGAAATATCGTAAATTGATGGACTTACATTCATTTTTTTTGCTGTTTTATTTGTAAAATTTAGTGTAAATACCGTCACTAATAAGCTTGTAATTGTTGCAATAATTTTCATTTATATATCTTTTAATTTATTTTTCAACTTTTAAAAGTGGTAATACCACAATCCATTTCAATTATTTGACCAGACATGGATACTGCCTTTTCTGAAATTAAAAAAGAAGCCATTTCAGCAATTTCTTCTGGCTGCAAATATTTTTTTAATGGGTGCCTTTCAATCATCTGCTCTTTCAATCTATCATTTCTTAAAAGCTTTGATGCTAAACCTGTGTTTGTAACCGTTGGTGCAATAGCATTAACTCTTATTGTTGGCGAAAATTCCGAAGCTAAAGATTTCACCAAACCTTCAACAGCTGCTTTTGCCGAAGCAATACTTGCATGAAAAGGCATTCCTAATTTAGACGCTACAGTGCTAAATAATAATACCGATGGTTTAGCCGACTCTTTTAATAAAGGTAAATATTTTTGAATTGCCTTAACAGCTCCTAAGAAATTAATTTCATAATCGTTTTTAAAATCTTCTAAATCCAATCTATTAAAAGGCTTTAAATTGATGCTTCCAGGGCAATATATTAGCGTATCAATAGTTTCTAAAT
>CBDUAL010000173.1:0-6246 GCA_965365125.1 uncultured Lutibacter sp. | reverse complement strand
GGTATGAATTTCATCAATAAATAAAATGATATCTTCATTTTTTTCCAACTCATTCATTAACGCTTTCATACGCTCTTCAAACTGACCTCGGTATTTTGTGCCTGCTACTAAACTGGCCAAATCAAGAGAAACAATTCTTTTATTGAAAAGAATACGAGAAACTTTACGTTGAATAATTCTTAAAGCCAATCCTTCAGCAATGGCAGATTTACCTACACCAGGTTCACCAATTAACATTGGGTTGTTCTTTTTTCTTCGGCTTAAAATTTGAGAAACGCGTTCTATTTCTTTTTTTCTACCCACAACAGGGTCTAAGTTTCCTTCTTCGGCTAAACGCGTTAAATCACGTCCAAAGTTATCTAAAACAGGAGTTTTTGACTTCTTTTGAGTGGTACTTCCTGATTTTGGTTGTTCAAACGGATTTGATTTTGGTGTGTCAAAATCATCCTCTGAAGAATTTTCAGCTTTTGGTAAATCCATTTCTTCGTCTTGATAAGTGTTTTTAAATATATTTTTAACGTCTTCGTAACTAGCATCAAAGTTGTGAAGTAGTTTAGTTGTTGGGTCGTTTTCATTACGTAAAATACACAACAATAAATGTGCAGTGTTTACAGCGTCGCTTTGATATAATTTAGCTTCTAAAAAAGTTGTTTTTAAAGCTTTTTCAGCTTGCCTAGTTAAATGCAAACTTTTCTTTTCTTTAGTGAAAACAGAAATTGGGTTTACAGGGCTTAAGCCTTCAATTTTTTTACGCAAATGATCAAGGTTAATATCTAATGAATTCAGAATCTCAATAGCTTTTCCCTCTCCCTTTCTTAATAGTCCAAGCATGAGATGTTCAGTACCAATAAAATCATGACCTAAACGCAAGGCCTCTTCTTTACTGTATGCTATCACATCTTTAACTTTTGGTGAAAAATTATCGTCCATAGTTTTTGTGTTTATATTGTAAATTTAACTGATTTTTTTCTTTTTAAACTACAAAAATAGCACCACTTTTTCATATTTTGTAAAATCAGTCATTTTGTCGGTTTTAAACCAGTTGATAATCAGCGCTTTGTGTTGTTGGTTGCTGTATTGCTATTGTTGATAAATATTCTAAAAACAACGCTGTAATTAACTTGTAAAAAAGTGAAAAATTGTATATTGCTTTGTTAAAAAATGACACTAAAATAAATTAAAAATATATGGCAGACGGAGAAAAATTAATACCTATTAACATAGAGGATGAAATGAAGTCGGCTTACATTGATTATTCAATGTCAGTAATAGTTTCAAGAGCATTACCAGATGTGCGAGATGGTTTAAAGCCAGTGCATAGAAGGGTTTTATTTGGAATGCATGAATTGGGAGTTAAAGCAACAGGATCTTATAAGAAATCAGCTAGAATAGTTGGGGAAGTTTTAGGTAAGTATCACCCACATGGTGATACATCGGTATACGATTCGATGGTTCGTATGGCGCAAAACTGGAGTGTTCGTTATATGATGGTTGATGGGCAAGGGAATTTTGGTTCAGTTGATGGTGACAGCCCAGCAGCAATGCGTTATACGGAGGTGAGAATGCAAAAGATATCGGAAGATATGCTTGCAGATATAGAAAAAGATACGGTAGACCATAAATTGAATTTTGATGATACCTTAAAAGAACCTACTGTTTTACCAACACGTATACCAAACTTATTGGTAAACGGAGCTTCAGGTATTGCAGTTGGTATGGCTACAAATATGGCGCCTCACAATTTAACAGAGGTTATCAATGGAACCTTAGCTTATATTGATAATAGAGAAATTGAAATCTCAGAGTTAATGCAGCATATTAAGGCTCCTGATTTTCCAACTGGAGGAATAATTTACGGTTACGAAGGTGTAAAAGACGCTTTTGAAACAGGTAGAGGTAGAATTGTAATGCGCGCAAAGGCAACAATTGAAGAAGTAAACGGTCGTGAGTGTATAATTGTTACTGAAATTCCTTATCAGGTGAACAAGGCAGACATGATTAAAAAAACTGCCGATTTAGTTAATGAAAAGAAATTAGAAGGTATTGCTAATATTCGTGATGAATCGGATAGAAATGGAATGCGTGTTGTATATATTTTGAAAAGAGATGCAATTCCAAATATTGTATTAAATAAACTTTATAAATATACAGCCCTTCAAACCTCATTTAGTGTAAATAATATTGCATTAGTAAACGGACGTCCTGAGCAATTAAACTTAAAACAATTAATTCATTATTTTGTAGAACACAGACACGAAGTAATTGTTAGAAGAACTGAGTTTGAACTTAAAAAAGCGGAAGCAAGAGCGCATATATTAGAAGGTTTAATTATAGCAAGTGATAATATTGATGAAGTAATTAAAATTATTAGAGGTTCATCAAACGCAGATCAAGCAAGAGAAAGTTTAATTGAACGTTTTGAATTGTCAGAAATTCAAGCGAAGGCAATTGTTGAAATGCGTTTGCGTCAATTAACGGGGCTAGAACAAGATAAGTTAAGAGCAGAGTATGATGAAATTATTGAATTAATTGCAGATTTAAAAGATATTTTAAGCGACGAGGTAAGGCGTTACACTATTATTAAAGATGAGTTAATCACAATTAGAGATAAATACGGTGATGATAGAAGATCGGTAATTGAATATGCTGGTGGAGATTTATCAATTGAAGATATGATTCCTAATTCTAAAGTTGTAGTAACTATTTCTCATGCGGGTTATGTAAAACGTACAAACTTAGACGAGTATAAAGTTCAAAATAGAGGAGGAAGAGGTCAAAAAGGTGTTTCAACTAGAAATGAAGATTTCTTAGAACATTTATTCCTTGGAACCAACCACCAATATATGTTGTTTTTTACGCAAAAAGGGAAAGTATTCTGGATGCGTGTGTATGAAATTCCTGAAGGAGGAAAAACTTCAAAAGGAAGGGCTATTCAAAACTTAATAAACATTGAACAAGACGATAAAGTAAAAGCATTCTTAGTTACAGAAGATTTAAAGAACGAAGAGTATGTAAATAATCATTATGTGATTATGGCAACTAAAAAAGGTCAAGTTAAAAAGACCTCTTTAGAACAATATTCTCGCCCAAGAACAAACGGTATTAATGCAATTACGATTAAAGAAAATGACGAACTTTTAGAGGCTAAATTAACAACTGGTAACAGTCAAGTTATGATGGCTTTAAAATCAGGGAAATCTATTCGATTTGAAGAAGGTAAAACGCGGCCTATGGGTAGAAATGCTTCTGGAGTAAGAGGTATTACTTTGCAAAATGAGCAGGATGAAGTTGTTGGAATGATAGCTGTAAATAGTGAAGAAAGCAACGTATTGGTTGTTTCTGAAAATGGTTACGGAAAACGTTCAAGTTTAGATGATTATCGTGTTACCAACCGTGGAGGTAAAGGAGTTAAAACGATTAACGTAACCGATAAAACGGGTGGTTTAGTGGCTATTAAAGAGGTTACAGATGAAGATGATTTAATGATTATTAATAAGTCTGGAATTGCCATTAGAATGGCCGTTTCAGATTTACGTGTTATGGGTAGAGCAACTCAAGGTGTAAAATTAATCAATATTAAAGGAGACGATTCTATTGCTGCGGTAGCAAAAGTAGCTCATGAAGAAGAAGTTGATGAGGAATTAAGCGATGACCAAATTGAAAATGGCACGGAAATTGACAATAATAACGAAGAGAACCCAAATAAAGAATAAATTAATTTAACAAAAATGAAGAAACAATTATTAATTCTGTCAGCTTTTTTAATCAGCATGACGGTATTCGGTCAAAAAGATGAAGTAAAAGCTGCAGAAAAAGCTTTAAAAGCGAATGATTTTGCAAGTGCTTTAACACAGGTAAGTAAAGCAGAAGGAATGCTTTCAGGAGCTGACCAAAAAATAACAGCAAAAATTTATTATTTAAAAGCATTAGCGACTTATAAAAATGGAGTAAAACCGATTGATTTAAAAGCCGTAAGTGCAGCTTTTAATAAATTAATTAGTTATGAAAAAGAAACAAACAAACCTAAATATTCTTCTGAAATAGAAATATTAGCAGAAAAATTAAAGGCTAAAACAATGGATGAAGCTAGAGTTGCTTATTCAAAAGCTGTTGAAAGTAAAGCCGATGCTGATTACAAAGCAGCTGCTAAAAAGTTTTATACAGTGTATACTTTAAGTCCAAAGGATACGCTATTTTTAGATAATGCTGCATTTTTATATTCTAAGGCGCATGACCACGAAAATTCTAATAAATATTCTCAACAATTATTAGATATGGGTTATACAGGTATTACAACACAATATATTGCAACTGGTATAAATGGTGAAGATATTGGGTTTCCAGATAAAAAAACAATGGATGCTCAAGTGAAATTAAAATTAGTAACCAATCCTAGAGCTGAGGTTAAAGATTCTAGAAGAAATATTCTTTACAATATTATAGTTGAAAACTATATGGCTGAAGAAAACTATGATAAAGCTCTAGAAGTTATTGCAGCAGGAAGACAGGAGTTGCCAAACAACTATCAGTTATTAATTTCTGAGGCTAATGTTCAATTCAAAAAAGGCAATAATACGAAGTTTAAAGAATTATTAGAAGAAGCAGTTCAATTAGATCCTGAAAACACTTCTTTATATATAAACATAGGGGTTATGTATAAAAATGAGGATAACTTAGAAGAGGCTATTAAAAACTTTGAAAAAGTTATAGAATTAGATCCTACTAATTCAAATGCTTATAATAATATTGGGGCTACTATTCTTGATAAAACCAAGCCACTTCAGGAAGAAATGAACAAGAGCTTAAGTGATTTTGACAAATATGATAAATTATTAGGTAAGCAAAAAGAAATTTATAGAGAGGCGCTTCCTTATTATGAAAAAGCGTACGAATTAGATAATTCAAATGTGTCAGTTGTTCAGATTTTAGTAGGTTTATATGAGAATTTAGAAATGACAGATAAACTTAAAGCTATGAAAGCTGTTTATGAGACTTTAAAATAAAATACAATAATAGCGTAAAAGAAGGTCGCCTAAAAAGTAATTTTTAGGCGATTTTTTTTAGTTGTTTTTTTATTTGACACTATCCCTTAAAGTGTGTAAACTTATTTATAGGGTTCAATTTATCAAAGTTGAACCCTATTTTCAAAATATAATTATAAACTTTAAAATGATTCCCAGTTATGAATTGGCATTGTCCATTTTTTTGTGACTTCGTCAAGAGCCAAATACACTGATTTTTTTACAACTACATCTGTTGGAAATGACAGTTTGTTTTTGGTATATTTTCTAATCTTTTCATTTAAGTTTTTAATAAGAATAGTAGTGTAAAACTTTTTTATATTTAGGCAACTTTTGTGGTTAAAATGTTTTTGAGCTACTTAGCGTACCATCTTTATTATACCATTTAAATTCTCCTGTTTTTTCTTTGCACAGAAAATCGTTATAAGTACCCCGCATTTGAATTTCACCGGTAATCCACCTGTCAGTAACTTCATATTTTCCATTAATTTTATCTCTATATCTAATATATACAGCAGATTTCTTATCGGTGTTTTTCCAATTAACATCAAAATATAGCACGTTGCTATATAGGCCATTAAGTATCTCAATAAAGTAATCAGCAGTTGTTTCTGGATTGGAAATACCATCGGTAAAACCTGATAGTGATTGGATAGTATTGTTATTGCGGAATAGGATTGTTATTGGAGCACTTGTTGTTTTTGTTTTGGTCATGTATTCTTTATTTACATCCATATATACATCAAAATTCCAATTTCTTTCATTTACAAATTTCTTAATTTCAAACCTGTCATATTCTGAATCAAGGTTTAAAGCCACAATTTTTAGGTTGTGTTTTTTTTGTAATTCAATAAATTCATTATTAAATTTATCTAGCATTTTTACACAAGGCCAGCACCATTTTTTAGCCCAAGTAATAAAAATAACAGGCTGATCTTTTTCTCCTTCTATTAATTTATTAATGTCAAAGGTTGTACCATTTAAATTGTGGACATTTATTTCATCTTGAGAAAACACCCAAGTAGTTGAAATAAATGTAATTGCGAATGTTAGTAGTAGTTTTTTCATTTTATGTATTTATTATAATTAGATATTAATCATAGTTCAAAATTACAATTGTTTTGTTTTCACCTATATAAGAAAGTTCTTTTTCCTAAATCCAAATAATAGACCTCTTATTGTTCTTATAAAACGGCCACTCCATTTTCAATTTTTAGGTTAACTA
>CBDUAL010000172.1:0-6283 GCA_965365125.1 uncultured Lutibacter sp. | reverse complement strand
TTTTTAATTCGAAAAATTAGTTATTTAAAATGTTTTTCAGCTTCAAAAGCTTTTGCTTTTTTCGCTTTTTTACCTGCCATATTCAATGAATATGTTACGCCTAATTCTACAATAGGTCCGTTTCGAACATAAGATGTTTCTTGGTAAAAAATTTGTTCGTCACTACTGTTAAATGCATTGGTGTCTAAACCTTGAATATTTGAACCAACTATATCTAAACCTCTTAATGAAAAGCTCCAGTCTTCTAATTTTGTTGGTTTGTAGCTTAATGCAGCATTAGCTATTTGGTACAAATCGTTTTGACCTTGTGATGTAATAGTTGCCGATTTTATATTGTAATCCATATTAAATTTAAACTCGTTTGTTAGGTTTAAATTAAGGTTGGCTTTTAACGACCAGTTAGTGCTATTATTATCAATATTATAACCAAAAACTTCTCCTTTTATGCTGTAATAGTATAAAGAACCGCCCAAAAATAAATCGACATATTTACCTAAATAAACATCGGCATTAATTTCTCCTCCAAGAGCTATTGAGTTACCTGCATTTGTATAACTACGGATTAATACATTTTCTTGTAAAATACCATGTAAATCGGGGTTTTCAATTGCTGTTGTAGTTGTATTTACTCTAAAAACAGCATTGTTAACACCTCGGTAAAAACCAGTAATATCAAAGGTTGTTTTTCCAGCTTTAGTGTCGTAAGTTAATTCTACATTATTGGTGTATTCTGATTCTAATTCAGGATCTCCAAGCACATAAACTTCGTAGTGGCGACGGTATAAAAATGGTGATAAGGTAGTTGCTGACGGACGATTAATGCGTCGGCTTGCAGCCAATATCAAACTATTTTCATAAGAAACAGGATAACTTAAATGTAGCGATGGAAAGAAATCTAGTTTTGTATGGTCAAAATCTGATGTTCCAGAGTTGTTAAATAAGTTCAAATAATCGGTATTTGTTACGTGCATTTTTTGATCTTCTAACTCTATTCTTAATCCAACTATATAATCTAATTTTCCAGTTTTACCTGTAAAATCGGCATAACCAGCATAAACACCTCTACTCATATCAATAGCGTTGTTTAAGTCTTTTGTAACTAAATCATTATCAAAAGTAAAATCTCCAGCAATAGCTACATTATTACTTCTAACACCTATTTTTAATGAATTAAAATCGTTGTATTTAATAGCGTAATCAGCAGAAAAAATAAAGCCGTGAAGTGGTGTGTCATCAGCCATTGAATATTGTTGTTCAACTGTTGAACCAGCAATATCAGCAATAGGATCGTAAGCGTAATTTTTATTGGTAAGTTCTCTGCTTAATTGAGAATTTTCGTAAGAACCAGCAATTTTTAAATTTTTATTTTCATTAATATCTAAAGAGTAATCAGCATTAAACGTATTGTATTGTCCGTATCTATTGTCAATATTTGGATTGTATATCCAGTCTTCAGAAGCAAGATCTTTATTAGAACCATCGGCGTTAGCATAATAGTTGTTATAAATATAATAAGCAGCTCTTCCTCCAGTTCTGTTTCCGTAAGAATACGTAAGCGAAAGTTTGTCTTTTTCGCTTAAATTGAAATCTATACCTGCGTTTGCGGTGTAATACTCGTACCACTCAGGACGTTCACCAGCAGCATCCATATGAAAATATTCACCTTCAGGAGATTTAACCAATACGCGTGCATCTCCAATTCTTTTTCCGTTTACGTTTCTTTTATTGTAATTAAAACCACCATAAAACGAAATATTTTTAGTGTTGTACATTAAGTTTAAACCACCACCATAACGGTCGTTATTCATTCTGTAATCACTGTATTTATCATGAAGATTAGACCAAGGAGAACCTCCAATTAAACCATTAGCACTTAAAGATAAGCCTTCAACTCCATTAGTTTTAGTGGTAATATTTATAATTCCACCTTTTCCTTGTGCATCAAAACTTGCTGTTGGCACTGTAATAACATCTACTTTATTTACATTGTTTCCAGCAATTTGAGACAACAATACAGCTGCATCTATCTGTGTTGGTTTTCCGTTTAAATACACTTGGAAATTACTTGTTCCTCTTACTGAAACTTCACCGCTAGGATCTACAGAAACGGAAGGTAATTTATTTAAAATATCAGCAGCAGTTCCTCCTTTAGCCGTTTCAAAATCGTTAGGATTGTATGTTTTTCGGTCAATTTTTGTAGAATGAATTTTGTTAGTTGCTGTTATAGCTACTTCATTTAATGCTTCTGTTGAAGTGTTTAAATAAACAGTGTTAATACTTACTTTTGAGTGTTGTTTATTTACTACAATGTTGCTTAAAGTTTTAGTATTGTAGCCTATAAATGAAATTTCAACAGTGTAAGTTCCGTAAGGAATATTGGTAGCTTTGAATTTTCCATGTTCATTTGAAACAATTCCTTGTATTGTTTTTGAAGATAAAGCATCGGTAATAACGATGGTTGCGTACGGAATTTCTTCTTTAGCATCTTTGTCTAATACCAAGCCAGTAATGGTTCCTTGTTGTGCAAAAAGTGAACTAGTTAAAAATAAAATAAAAAGTGATAAGGCTTTTAATTTCTGAATCATTTTGATGAGAGTTTATAATAATTTGCGAATGTAATATAAATTACATAACTGTAATAAAGTCTATTAATAATTTTTAATAAGGCTATTTTGAACATAAAAAAAGGGGAAACACCAGTTGTGTTTCCCCTTTTTAGTTTTGAATGTGTTTTTAGAAATGGATATCAAATTGTAATCTCCACATAATAATATCGTTTGCAGGATTAACATCTATCACGCTAACGTCAGTTTGTACTTTTAAACTGTGCCCTACAATAAATTTTGAAACTCCCAAAGTATATTGATTTTCAGGAACTTTACCTGTAATGTCTTGGTCTAATTTCACACTAGAGTATCTTCCTGATACTTCCCAGTTGTTTTTAAATAAATACCCACTTTGAAGGTTCAGGCCTTTTCCAACTTGCACAATAGCCCCAGTTCTTGTTCCATCAGAATTTGTTGCAAACGGGTTTTTAGCATCTCTATCTGCATATTCACCCATAAAACTAAACCCTCTGTACTTAAACATAGCATCAATAAATATGTCGTTTATGTTTGTTTCGTATAAACCATAATCAGTAGCCATATAAGACCCTTGGTTTCCTCTAACCCTTACGGCATTGTTGTTGTGGTTGTAAGTAACACCTATAGCTAATTTAGGTGTTGGTTCTCTTTTTAAATCGGATCCAAAATAATCACCTTTACCTGTAAAATTACCCATTGGCAATAGCTCTACACGTCCGGTGTATTGAAGACCACCTTCATTTCCTGTAGTTACGTTACGCCCTTCACCTTGTGAAATTGAAAATATTTCTCTTACTACAAAATTAGTTGAAATGGTAAAATTGTGTCTTAATTGAATACCTATATCTCTATCAATGTTAAATCGTGAGTTCAATATTGAACGGTCTACCATTTGCATGTTTGCTGAAGAAATTACACGCTCTCTGTTTCCTGGTAATTTAGTTTGACCGAACCAAAAATATAGATTTTTAGCAAAATTATATTTCATAACGGCATCTAAAATAATTCTAGGTGTATTTCCAGTATATGCAGAAGATCCAGAAATATCTCTATTAGATAAGCCTAACTCAATCTTATATTTTAGTTTTGGAGTAAAAGCAAAACCATCAAATTTTAAACGAGCTCTACGGATTAAAAAATTAGTTTGGTTTGCTTCACCTTCTTCCCACATAGAAGAGGCTAAAAATTGTACTCTAGCTCCAACTTTCATTGTCCAAGTACTATCTTGGCCTACTAAATTAAAGAGTCCTTTTCCAAATTTTGGCGCATTTGTTTCTTGAGCACTTACAATTATACAAGTAAATGCAAATAATACAAGTAGTGTATTTTTTAATTTCATTTTAAATAATTTAATTTTAGTCACTGCAAAAGTCAATTGTTTATGTTAACTAAATGTTAATTTGACGTTACTATAAAAATAATGTTTAAAAATGAAAAAAGCTACCTTATTAGAAATAAAGGTAGCTTTACATTTCAAATGTAAGTTGACTAAAACTAATATTATTTATGAAATGTTTGTGAGCTATAGAAAAGCGCACAAGACAAATATCAGTTTTGCATTCTAATTCTATATTATGTAAGTATTATGAAATTATTAATTGTTGTTCGCCTAAAAGACCATTGTTTTATGTTACGTAAAATAGTTGTTTTGTAAAATCCAAATTTTTAGGCTTTTCTGAGGTGTTTTTAATCATCAGTAAATCAGTCGTTTAAGTGTTTAATTGAAAAACTTAATGTAAACTTAATGTTAAGAAAAGGTAAATTAAAGGTAAATTAGGTATTTTTGAGATATCAAATAAAACAGTTTATTCACATTAAAATTTATAGATATGAAAAATTTAATAATTGCATTTGTTCTACTTTTTAGCGTTACTGCTTTTTCTCAAGAGCAAAAAATAGATTACAAAAAAATTGACAACGATATAGTACAGGCAACGTATTATTTTGCTGATAATAGTACCATTGTTGAAAGGGAAGGTTTCTTTAATAAAGAAGGAAAATTACACGGAACTTGGGTTAGTTATGATGAGCAAGGTAATAAAACGACCATTGCTAACTATGAAAACGGTAAAAAAGAAGGTGTTTGGACGTATTTTAAAAATGATAAAATTAATGTTGTAACCTACAAGAAAAATAAAATTGTAGCAGTAGAAACCAAAGATCTTATTGTTAATTAAGCTCAAAAAAACAGTGCTTATATAAAACAAAAGGCAGCCAATTGGCTGCCTTTTGTTTTGTTGGTAAAATAGTGTTATTCAACAGTCCAGCTAGCTCCCCAAGTAGCATAATCAGTTCCTGTTGCATTACCATCACCTGAAATAAAATCAGCTTCAGTAAATGTAAATCCTGTATCGTTTTTCAATTTAACAGTAACGTTGTTAAAGGTAACATCAACAATTTGTAATGCCTTATCTAGAACTCCTTGCCCGGTTGGGTTGTCGCCTGTAGTGTCACCATCTAAGTCAAATCCTTCAGCAAAATTGTTTAAAACAATGTTTGTAAAAATTCCTTGAGTTCCGGCTCTTAATCTAATAGCTTCACTAGCATCATTAGCACTTACAACAGTTACGTTTGTAACTTCAGGAGCTGAGAAAAACTTAGGACTAGAGTTGTTTCCTATATCAGTATTGTAACCATCACATTCAAAAGCTTTATCGTGGTTTGCACCGTGTTTTACGTAAGCGTTTGTAACTTTACCACTAAAACCTTCTGTCCAGTCAATAGAATCATCATAAGCGTTTATCACAGAAACGTAGTTTACGTTTACAGTTCCACCAAAAAATTCAAGACCATCATCTAAACCTTCAAACATTTGAATATACTCAACAGTAGTTCCGTTTCCAACACCGTAGAAAGAAAATCCGTTGTTTTCAGAAGAACCATCCGCTTTTCCGCCAGAATATTGTACACGTACATAACGTAAGGTTCCAGAATTATCAGCGGCATCTGAACCTCCGTAAGGTAAACTTCCAATTTCAGAAGTAGAAGTACCCGTTGCTACAGAGTTGATAGGTGCTTTCCCTAGAATAATCAATCCACCCCAATCTCCAGCTTTTGGAGCTGATGAATTAGAAGTCATAACAATTGGATTTTCTTTTGTTCCGTTTGCTTCAATTTTTGCACCCTGAGCAATTGCGATATAAATATCAGATCCAGATGCTAATGCGTGGATAGTTGTTCCTGCTTCAATAGTTAAAGTTGTTCCTTCAGCCATTACCAAAGCACCATTTAAAATGTAGTTGTTTTTTGCTTCTAAAGCTAAATCTACGGTATACGTTCCTGAGATATTAATAGTTTCTCCAGTACCAGGATCAGTTCCTCCGCCGTTAACTATGTTTGTTACAGAATTATCTGTATTATTAATAATAATATCAGCAGTATCATCTTCACCGCAAGATATAAATAGCGTTGAAGCTATTGCTAAAGTTAAAAATGTATTCTTCATTGTTTTCGATTTATTTAAATTTATGTTTTTCATTTTTTATAATTTGTATTTTAATTGTAGTCCGAAGTTCATCCCATATTTATAGTTTGCAAGAATTACTTCTTCATTGTTTGAGATTTCTCTAATTATTTTAACATTTGGATTTAATAAGTTTTTTGCGCTAAAGTTTAACTCAAAGTGTTCTCCAATTTGGTTTTTCCAAACAAAATTCAGAGAACTCGAAGCCGAAAAGGTTACAAAATTGCAAGAGGAG
>CBDUAL010000171.1:0-6322 GCA_965365125.1 uncultured Lutibacter sp. | reverse complement strand
GGCATTGTTGTGACTTTTGAAGATGGAAGTGGTGTGTATTTTGCAACCAACAAATACAATATTAATAATCCTTCTCAAACAACTCTAAAGAAATTAGTATCAATTTTTAAGGAGAACCCAGACACGAAAATATTAGTTGTAGGACATACAGATAGCAGTGGAGATGCAGGGTATAATATGACGCTTTCAAAGAATAGAGCTAACTCTGTATCAAGTTTTTTAAATCAGAATGGTATTAATTCAACAAGGTTAATAACAAAATGGTATGGAGAAGAACAACCAATTGCTGATAACGCTACTGAAGCAGGACGTTCAAAAAACAGACGTGTGAATATTGTTATTTTACCTAATGAAGATATGATTGAAGATGCTAAAAAACAGGCAGGTAATTAATAATATATAATTATAATTTAAAAAATCCTGTTTATTAATTTAAGCAGGATTTTTTTTGGAATTATTTTAAGTATGTTAAAAATTGTAATGTTTATTATAAAGGATTGACTAAGCTCAAATGCAAAAAACATTTAAAGAATTCTCTACCAACGCCATTCTTAAAATAGGAGATGAAGAACTCCTAGAATTGTATAAAACATCAAAACAACCCGATTTATATACCTTTATAAGAACAGCTAGTTCTAAAGCTGAAATTATTGTTGATAGTATTCCATATATTATTGAGCCCAATAGTATTTTAGCATTAACCACAGTGCAATATTTTCAATTCATTTCAGGGAAAGATTTGGTAGTGTATCAATTCAATAGAGAGTTTTATTGCATAAAGGACCACGATCAAGAAGTAAGTTGTGCAGGATTATTGTTTTTTGGAAATGTACATATTCCAATAATTGAATTAGATTCTAAAGAAAATAGAAAATTAAATATCCTTCACGAAGTATTTTTAGATGAACTAGAAACTGAAGATACCATTCAAGCTGAAATGCTACGCATGCTTATGGCTCGGTTCATTATTATAAGCACGAGATTACTAAAAGCAAAAGAAGGTTTTGTAGAAACGGCTAAAAATACAAAAATCGATTTACTACGTGAGTTTAATATGCTGGTAGAATCCTTTTTTAAAGAGGAGCATAGTGTATCTTTTTATGCAGATAAATTATTTAAATCTCCTAAAACCTTATCTAATACTTTTGCTAAGTTAAACACAAGTCCACTACAAATTATTCATGAGCGTATTATACTTGAATCAAAACGCCTATTAATCTACACAGATAAAACAGCTAAAGAAATAGCTTATGAAATTGGCTTTGAAGATGCTTCACATTTAAGTAGATTATTCAAAAAACATACTACATTATCACCTTCAGATTTCAAAAAACAACTCAAAAAACCTATTTAGGGAAAAATTGACAATCCTTAGGGTGTTCTTGCCATTTTATCAGGTCTTCTTTTAATTCATCTTTGTACCGAACAATTAAAACAACAAAGTCATGAATTTAAAACACATATCTATTTTCAACTTAATTGAAATATTTAGAGGAAAAAGAAAAGAACTATTAAATACTATTTCGCCAAAAACACATTGCGAGCAAAATCATATTTCAGATTTTTATTGTGATGCTGAAAGACCACATATTACTTCTAACACAATAGGCTTAAATCAGTAAAAGGAAAAATTGACAAGCCAAAAGGAATAAACTACATGGTGTAAATTTTATAACGGTTGCACCTTTGTACCAAGAATTACAAACAGTAAAATTACAAACAAAATAAAAATTATGAGCACATTTAATGTACCAACAAGAGACCAAGTAAGTGAAAATAACCAAGCCATTTTCGATAATTTAAATAAAGCTTTAGGATTTGTACCAAATTTATATGCAACCTATGCAAATAGTGATACTGCTCTAGAAAACTATTTAAATTTCGCAAATGCAAAAACATCTTTATCTGCTAAAGAAAAAGAAGTTGTAAACTTAGCTGTAAGTGAAGTAAACAACTGTATTTATTGTTTATCTGCACATACTGCAATAGGTAAAATGAATGGTTTTTCAGATGATCAAATTTTAGAACTAAGAGCAGGACAAGCATCTTTTGATAATAAATTAAATGCTTTAGCAAGATTAGCTAGAAACATCACAGAAAATAGAGGAAGAACAGATGAAGCTGTATTAGAAAACTTTTTTAATGCAGGATACTCAAAAGGGAACTTAATCGACACCATTTCTTTAGTAGGGGATAAAACGATTTCAAACTATGTGCATAGCACAACACAAGTACCGGTAGATTTTCCATTGGCTCAACCTTTAGAAGCTGCAACAGTATAAATAAACACGTATTAAATTAATAATCAATTCAATAAACCTGAGCAAAAAGCTCACAAAAAATTAAAACAATGAAAAAAGTAATTTCAATTTTAGTAGTAGTATTAGCATTTACATTCAACTCAAATGCACAAGACAAAATGATGGACAAAGCAGTAAAAACAATTGCTTTAGAACAAACTAAAGGAGAATTTGTCCAAAAAGCGTTAACAGTAAGTGAAGGCACTTATGTATTTGAAGTAGCAAATAACCATGCCGCAAAAGAAGTAGGTTTAGTTTTAGTTAAAAAAGGAGAAGATGCTAGTAATCCAGAAAACCACATAAAAACAGCTTATGTAACAACTGTTGTTAAAGATGGGGAAACTCAAAAAACAAACGCAACAGTATTAGCAAAAGGAGAATATGTATATTTCTGTCCGTTAAATCCAACACCACAATATACGCTTACAGTACAGTAATTATACAACGTTAATTATTTATAAGTAAAAGGTTATTCTAATATTAGAATAACCTTTTTTTATGGATATAAGTAAGAAGAAAGCAAGTAATTTTTTACCTTTACTAAAAAGAACATTATGTTATCAAAAACCATACAAGACGCATTAAATAATCAAATACGCATAGAGGCAGAATCTTCTCAAATTTATCTAGCTATGGCCTGTTGGGCTGAAGTTAAAGGATTAGAAGGTGTTGCCAATTTTATGTACGCGCAAAGCGATGAAGAACGCGAGCACATGTTAAAGTTAGTAAAGTTTGTAAATGAACGCGGAGGTCATGCCAAAATTTCAGAATTAAAAGCACCAAACGTTACCTTTAAATCGTTTAAAGAAATGTTTGAAAAATTGTTTGAACATGAAGTATTTGTATCACAAAGTATTAATGAATTGGTACATATTTCACTTCAAGAAAAAGACTATGCTACACATAACTTTTTACAGTGGTATGTAGCTGAACAAATTGAGGAAGAAGCTGTAGCAAGAACCATTCTTGACAAGATTAATATGATTGGTGATGACAAAGGTGGCTTGTATTTATTTGATAGAGATATTGAAAATTTAACAGTAACTACGGCAGCTACAAATGCACCTCAATAATTTTAACACTTAAGCTTATTTAGATTTAATAAAAATAACTTATTTTTGCTAAAGTTTAGAATTTTACATTTCTATTGTGGGCAAAAAGAAGAAAAAGAAAGCAATAAAAAAACTACGGAAATTAGGTATAGAACTTCCTGAAAAAGTAAAAAGTAGTTGCTGTAAAAAGTTTAAGAAAGGTGAAAATAAGCGATGCAAAAAATGCCCTTGTTTTGATTTAGTTAAAAGAGTGGCATAGTATGTATTGAAAGATAAAATTCAGACCTGTCAGGTTTTTAAAACCTGACAGGTCTTTTTAATTGAATTGACTTTAATTTTTTTTAGATTTGATTAAAATTTAGAGTTTCATAATTAGAATGATAAAATATATAATCCAACATACCCAACTTCCAGAAACATCTGTAAAAAACACGATTGAATTACTTAACGAAGATTGTACCATTCCTTTCATATCAAGATATAGAAAAGAACGTACAGGGAATTTGGATGAGGTTCAAATAGGGGATATTGTAAAATACAAAGAACAATTTGAAGCTTTAGAAAAACGAAAAAAAGCTATTTTAAAAGCTTTGGAAGAACAGGAGGTTCTTACTCCAGAATTAAAACAAAAAATTCAAGCAACTCAAGATTTAGTAACGCTTGAAGATTTATACTTACCATACAAGAAAAGCCGAAAAACGAAAGCTGAAAAAGCAAGACAAAACGGATTAGAACCATTAGCAAAAATAATAATGAGTCAGAATGCTAATGATATTGAGGGTATCGCTTTTAAATATGTAAAAGGCGAGGTAAAATCCGTTGAAGATGCTTTAGAAGGTGCGCGCCATATTATTGCAGAATGGATAAATGAAAGAACAGATATTCGGAATAACATCCGTCGTCAGTTGGAACGTTTTGCAATGATTTCCACGAAAGTGATAAAAACAAAATCAGCCGATGAAAACGCTCAAAAATTTAGAGATTATTTCGATTGGGAAGAAAGCCTAGGTAGAATTCCATCACATCGATTACTCGCCATTTTAAGAGCAGAAAAAGAAGGTTTTATTCGCTTGAAAATTGAAATTGATAACGATAAGGCTTTAGATAATATTGAAAGACGTATTATTAAAAGTAATAATGCTTGCGCGGAACAGATTGAGCTTGCCATTAAAGATGCTTACAAACGTTTGCTATTGCCATCATTAAGCAATGAAGCTTTGCAAATTGCTAAAGATAAAGCCGATGAATCTGCCATTACGGTATTTGCTAAAAACTTAAAACAGCTTTTACTAGGTTCTCCTTTAGGCGAAAAGCGGGTTTTAGCTATAGACCCTGGATTTAGAACAGGTTGTAAAATTGTTTGTTTAGATGCCCAAGGGCAATTAAAATATAACGAAACCATTTATCCGCATCCACCAAAAAATGATAGCGTTGGAGCGATGAAAAAAATAAGTTCGCTTGCCGATGCTTATAAAATAGAAGCCATTGCTATAGGAAACGGTACGGCATCACGTGAAACAGAAGCACTCATTAGAAAAGTGCATTTTAAAAATGATATTCAAGTATTTGTAGTCAGTGAAGCAGGAGCAAGTATTTATTCAGCTTCAAAAATTGCACGTGAAGAATTTCCAAATTATGATGTAACCGTTCGTGGTTCGGTTTCTATTGGACGTCGTTTACAAGATCCATTGGCAGAATTGGTAAAAATTGATGCCAAATCTATAGGTGTTGGTCAATATCAACATGATGTAGACCAAACTAAACTTCAAAAAGAGTTAGATGTTGTGGTTGAAAATTGTGTTAATGCGGTTGGTGTAAACATCAATACAGCCAGTAAACCATTACTAAGTTCGGTATCTGGAATTGGTCCAAAACTAGCTGAAAATATTTTTAATTACAGAAATGAAAACGGTGTTTTTAAAAGCAGAAATGATATAAAAAAGGTACCACGTTTAGGAGGGAAAGCGTTTGAACAAGGTGCTGCTTTTCTAAGAATTAAAGATGCTAAAAACCCGTTGGATGATTCTGCGGTGCACCCTGAAAGTTATGCCATTGTTACTAAAATGGCTAAAGATTTGGGAAAATCGGTTGATAATTTAATAGGAAATAAGGAGCTACTTCAAAAGATAGATTTAAAGCAATATGTTACGGATTCCGTTGGTTTATTAACGCTTGAAGATATTATTAAAGAACTAGAAAAACCAGGTTTAGATATTCGAGAGCAAGCCAAAGTATTCACATTCAATCAAAATATAAAAACAATTAGCGATTTAAAAGAAGGACAATTACTTCCGGGAATTGTGAATAATATTACCAATTTTGGTTGTTTTGTAGATGTTGGGATTAAAGAAAGTGGATTAATTCACGTATCCAATTTATCAGATAGTTTTGTGAAAGATGTAAATGAACATGTGAGTTTACACCAGCAAATTATAGTAAAAGTGTTAGAGGTTGATGTTCCGCGAAAGCGTATTCAGTTAAAGCTGCATAAGTAGATGCTTAAAATAGCCTACCACAATATATACAAACATATATTACCAGAAGGGCATCGCTTTCCGATGCTTAAATATGAGTTGTTACCGCAACAACTTTTATATGAAGGAACGTGCACGCCAGAAAACTTTTTTGAACCTAATATTCCCGAAAATAAGCATATTTTGAGAGTACATGATGAGGCTTATTTCCAAGATTTACAAAACTTAACTTTAGATGCTAGAGCAGCAAGAAAAATTGGATTTCCATTAAGTGATGTACTTGTAAAACGAGAAGTCACTATTGCAGATGGTACTATAAAAGCTAGCGAATTTGCATTAAAAAATGGGATTGCCATGAATATTGCAGGAGGCACACACCATGCATATTCCAACAGAGGCGAAGCTTTTTGTTTATTAAACGATCAAGCCATTGGTTCACGTTATTTGTTACATAAAAATGTAGGTAAAGTAAAAAAGCAGGGTACTTTGAAACTAA
>CBDUAL010000170.1:0-6330 GCA_965365125.1 uncultured Lutibacter sp. | reverse complement strand
GCAAAGGTAATGATTGTCTGTTTAATATTTCATTATAATTAAAATACTGATTTTGAAGCTTTAGTTTTTGAATAGCACGCATTTCAAAAGTTTGAATATTTGTTTCAGATGTACGCTCTTTATTCTCCCCTTGCTTCAACGCTGCTTCATCTAATTTTAAAAGTTCGTATTGTAGTTGTTGCATTTTGTCTGCAATATTTTTGGTAAAACCTTGTTCTAGCATTTCTTTTTCTAATACCTCCATCTGTTTTAAAACATCACCATTACCAGGTTTAGAACCTCCATTTTGATCACCTAGCATTTCTTCTAATGCTTGCCTCAACTTTGCCTGTTCTTTGTAAATTTCATACAATTCGCCATTCATTTGTTCACCGTTCTCATCTTCATTTTCACCTGATTTTTCACCATCTTGTCCAGAATTTTGATCACCTGCTTCCTTACCTTTTTTAGAACCCTTTTTTATTTGCTCCGATAATTCTCCTTGCCTTTTAATAATATCTGGCAGTGCAAAATCAGGTTTAGAGCCTTTTCCTTTACCCATACTTGCAGACGCATTCATTAAACTCTCCAACAAATCACTTAATTGGTTTGCTAAAATATTTGCTGAAGTTAATGCGAAATGTTGATTTGAAATTGCTTGTTCAAATTTATTTTCAGAAAAATTTTCTAAAGAATAATCTATATTGAAATGCACATTGGCAACCTCTTTTTGAATACTCGCCCCCATAGTAACTAAACGCAAAGACAGTACATACAAACTATCATCAATATGCTCAAAATATTCTTTTAAAATGTATTGCTCTTTGATATTAATTGGATAGGTGGAATTACCTAAATCACTTTCAGAAAAACGATCCATCAACGCTTCTTGTTGAAAAGAAAACTCAATTAAATTTTCCACTATTTTTCGCAAATCCTCAATATTTTCATCAATCATTTCACCTTCCGCTTGCTCCATAGAAAACTCCATAGATGCACCTAATTGCCGCATGTTTTTTGAAGCTTTTTTTTGGCTTTTTTTAGCGTTACTATTCTTATTTTGCTTCAACTCATCCAAAGCCTTTTCCAAATCTTCTGAAATATCATCGAGTTTATCAACGTTATTTGGAAGTTCCATCGGACGCTTTAAATCGTCATTCATTTCATTCAACTCTTCAAACTCTTTTTTAACACCCTCAAATTCTTTGTTAATTTCCTGTTGCTTTTCTGGTGAATTAAGTGCTTCTGTTTCATTAGAAAGTTGCTCCTCTTCTTTTGCTAAATTTTTTAATTTTTCTGATATTTGATTGGCTTTTTGCTCCACGTAAAACCGCTTAGTTAATTCCAAAATTCGCTCTAAGCTTTGTTCATTTCGTTTATTTTTTTTTGCAATGTTTTTCAACTTCTCAACCAAATCTTCTTTTTCAATTTTTTCGGTCAGCTTATTTAACTCATCCAATAACTTTTCTTGCTTGGCAAGTTGTTTGGTTTCTTCTATTCTTTTTTGAAGCGCTTTCTTTTTATCAACTAAATTTTCACGTACCTTTTTTTCTTTTAAATTCTCCTCAAGCTGTGTAGTTTGTTTTTCAAACATTTCTTGATACTGGTTTTGACGCTTAACAAAATCTTCTAACTTTTTAGCATCATTCCAATTTACATTGGCTTTTTGCTGCATTTCATTTTGAAACTTTTTAAGCGCAGCATTTTCTTTTTTAGATTTATCTAAAGACTTTGAAATGCCAGTAATTGTTTCTTTTTGCTCTTTCAACAAAGCAGTATTTTCTTCTTTTTCGGTCTTCGTATAATACCTAAATTTTTGGCTTTTAGTTTTTTTACTTCCAAGTACACGATCATTATCAAACACTTCAAAATAAAAGACATACTCCACACCTTCGTCCAAATTAATTCCTTCAGGAAAAACATAATAAAAATCTGTAAATGAAGATTTTGAAATAGAAATTACATGCTTTTTAAGAACTGTTGGCGCATTTTTATTGTAATACACTAACTGCAATTTTTCAACACCATAATCGTCGCTTAATTGCCCTATAAACTGGACTGGACCGTGCGTAACGGAGTCAATGTCAGACTTTACCAAAATAGTTGGAAATTCATCTAAAATTACTTCCACAGAAAAAGCCAATGATTCATGATTTTTTAAATCGTTGTTTGAAGTGTTTATTTTATAGTTAACTGTTTTTAAGACACGCCTACTGAAACTAAAATAATCGTTGGTTGTTTTATTGAAATTAATAACCGAATCTTTTTCTATAAACGAAACTTCATTTGTTTGATGTGTATGTATGTGCCAATCTATTTTTGTTCCCTGTGGAACAATTGCATTTCCAGAATTTTTAATGACTTCGTTTGTTTTACCCGTATACCCCGGATAATTTAAAACCATGGTTAAGTTGGTAATTATAGGTGTGGCGATTACATTAATTTTATAAACGTTGGAAACAATTCCGTTGGCTTCAATATAAAATTCAAATGATTCATGAAGGTTTGAAAATGTGTGTTGAAATTTTCCAAATCCCACGTTTTCCAAATAATAATTTTCATTATTGAAATATATTTTAGCATCGCTTGGAATAATAGCACCAACTGTTTGAATTTCCAACGTAAAAGGCTGTCCTTCTATCACGTTAAAAGATGCGTTTAAAACTTGAAAAGAAAATGGCGCCGGTGGCTGGTATTGCTTTTGGTAATGAACTACCCTAGAAAAACTATCGCTAAAAACAATACCGTTGCCTGAAACATAAATCAGCAACCAAATAACTACAGGAATTAAAGCATATTTAATGTATTTTTTATTGGTTGTAAAATCAACAGCACGTTTAAACGGAATTAGTTTTAAGTCGCTAGACTTCTGCTCAATACTGGCTTCAATCAATTCAGAATTGTGTTGAATATTGCGCAACTGTATCATATTCAGTAGCTTATCTCTAACCTCAGGAAAGTGATTTCCAATTATTTTTGAAGCTTCAATATCATTTATTCCTTTTTGAAAACCCCATAATTTAAAAATAGGTAACAAAATATAAAAAACAACTAAAGCTACTTCAACACTAATAAATAGTAAAAATAAAATGGTACGGGCGGTAGGTTTTAACCAAAAAAAATGTTCAACAAGCAGTGTAAAAATAACATACAACAACCCAATTGAAAAAAACAATAAAACATCCTTAATCAATTCATTTACATAATATTTACGAATGAATTGATGGAGTTTTTTTTGTATAAATGCGTAATTACTCAAGTTGTTATTTTTATAACCTTAGAACGGTTAAAAATAACGAAAATTGATTACAGTATCACTATCTTTTGCTTTATTGCGTATAAAACTAGTCCGATACGTGTTTTTGCCTCTAATTTTTCAAATAAGGCTTCTCTATAATTTTCAACAGTTTTAGGACTTAAAAACATTTTTTCGGCAATTTGTTTATACGTTAATTCTGAACAAGTTAATTTCAAAAATTCTAATTCACGATCTTTTAAAACAATATTAGATTTATTAAGACCCATAGTATTGGCATTAAGTAAAGTACTTGTAACATTTTCGGTATAATAAAAACCGTTGGTATGTGCTTCATTTATGGCGTGTTTTAAAACCGAAGGATGAATATCTTTTAACAAATATCCTTTAGCACCAGCACGTAGCATTGCTAAAATTGTTTCTTCTTCACATTCCATAGAAAGTGCAATTACTTTCATAGCAGGTCTGTTATTTTTTAACCAATTAGTTGCCTCAATACCATTCATTATAGGCATTTGAATGTCCATTAAAATAACATCGGGTGTTGGATTGTTGTTTTTAAAATAATCAACTACTTCAGCACCATCATTTAGCACTTTAATAACGTTAAACTCTTCAAATTTAGACACTAAACTATTTAGCGCCTGTGAAAATAACATATGATCGTCTACTATTATAATATCTATTTTATTCATTGGTTTTATTTTGGGCAATTAATATATAATTTAGATCCGCTATTGATATCTGATTTTAATTCAATGGTTGCACCTATCAACTCTCCCCTACTTTTTATATTAGTTAAACCAATTCCTTTATGTTTTGAAGTATCGTTCACATCAAAACCTATACCATTGTCTTCAGCAATAATAAACACATTGTCTTTATAAAAATTAAGGGCAATTTTTAAATTTTTGGCTTTAGAATACTTTAAAGTATTGTTGCAAAATTCTTGAAGAATTCGAAATAAAATAATTTCTTTTTCATTGCTTAAATCGTAATAATCTTCAGAAACTTCAATAGAGGCTTTTATGAAGTTTAAACGATTGAAACGTTCAATTTCTTGCGTTATTGAAGTAATTAAACCTTTGTTTTTTATGGTTTCAGGATTTAAAGATTTTGCCAAACCTCTTAGTTCTTGTAAACTTTTTCCAATAAGATCTCCTGTTTCCTGAATACCTTCTTGATTTTCTTCGGGCAAGGTAAATTGCACCATATTTAATTGCATTTTAGCCGTAGAAAGCAACTGCCCAACGTTGTCATGAATTTCCCAACTTATGTTTTGCAATGCTTGTTCTTGAATTTCTAACCTAGATTTACTAATCTCTTCTTGAAAACGCTTTTGAGTTTCGCGTTGTTTTATAATGTAGGCAGTCTTTTTTTGTTGAAAATAAAAAAAGAAAACAATTAATGTAATTGCCAATATTAAAACAATAATGGTGGTTACAAAAACCAATAGTTGTATTTCTGTTTGTTCCATAAATTACAAATTATATTCTTTTTTACTTACTATAAAACCGGTGATAAAACATAAACTCATTAAAATATTTAACATTAAAATTATAATATCAAAAACGCCATTATATGCTATTAGTTTAGCTATTACAAAAATAGGAACCATACCAATATTAAATAATAAAACGCCAATACTTATCCAAAAATAAATTGAATATCCTATTTTTAAAACAGCATCACTCTTTAATAATTCAATAAAATAATACATTACAGAAACAACAATTAAAACACTTGAAACTAAAACATTAAAGTTCATGCTTTCTGAAATAAAATTTGTAAAAAAAGCTATTTCAATAATTGAAGCAACAGTATAAAACAACGCAATAATTTTAATGCTATTTTTAACGAACCTACTAACAGTTAATTTATAAAAAAAATAGAAATAAAAATAACTATTGGCAAAATTCCAACTATTGTAAATGTAAAATGTAACCTTCCTGAAAATTTGCCCAATTACAAATACAGCTAATTCTGTAGTTAATGAATAAATTAAGAAAATTAGAAATAATTTTAATAAATGACTACTTCTCAATTTCTCAAAATAAAGAACCGCAATTAGTATTGTTAACAAATAAATTAAAGGGTATATTAAAATGAAGTATTCCAAGATAATTTATTGAGGATAAGTTGCACTTGGAGGAGCTCCTAATCCACCTCTATTTAAACCGTCAATACCTGTAATATCAGAAGATACCTCTTTACCTACCAATCCATCTTTTTGTTGCACACCTACTTTAGCTTGTGTAGGTACTAAAAATACGGTTGACAATCCTTTTTTTTCTTTATTTTTTTCATTATTGCTATACGATCCAAAATAAATTCTTAAACCGTTTACAGTAATACCTTTAACTTTACCTTGAGCCTCAACATAGGCAATGTATTCTTTTAATTCATCTAACGAAAACCAAGAAGAAATAGCATCTTTTTCATTCGGATGCTTTTCTTCCTTTTCAACAACTTTATCAAGTGCTCTTCCTTTAACTTCTATAAAATTCTTATTTAATTCTTTTGCTTCTTCTGAAGTAATTCTTTTCATAAATAGTCAATTTTTAATGAAGGCTAAAGTTAAACTTTTATTATAAGCTGTAAAAAATAAAATAGGGGAAATATCCCCTCCAACAAGAAGGGTTTTACCTCCAAGTAAAACAGCTTATTTAATTTAAATTTACACTTCATTAATTTCATTATTATGACACTCAAAAACATTCTTAATTTAAAAAATATAAAACTACTACTAATTGGTTTAATGATAGGTATGTTATTTATTTTAAACTTATACGCACTTAATAAAGTAATTTCAAATTCACCTCAAGAAACTAAAATAGAGATAACCAATAGGGTTTTTCATTAAAATACTAGTTGTCCCCAAAATACATCCTTTTTAACATGAAAGGGCACTAAAATCGAAATTGGGTTGATTTTAAAGGAGGCTGTCTAAAAAGACAGTCTTTTTTTTGTGTTAAAACTTCCTAATTGCTTTGGTTAAATTATCTTTGCACTCTAAAATTATTCAGAAAATGTCAACTATAAGAGTACGATTTGCTCCTAGTCCAACAGGACCACTACATATTGGCGGTGTAAGA
>CBDUAL010000169.1:0-6343 GCA_965365125.1 uncultured Lutibacter sp. | reverse complement strand
TCCTGGAGGTCCTACTAATAAAGCACCTTTTGGAATTTTACCTCCTAAAGCAGTATATTTTTCTGGGCTTTTTAAGAAATCTACAATTTCTTGTACTTCTTCTTTAGCACCTTCTAAACCAGCTACATCTTTAAACGAAGTTTTTACTTTTTGATCTTGGTCAAATAATTTAGCTTTTGATTTTCCAATGCTAAAAATTTGTCCGCCACCACCAGAGCCACCACCTGACATTCTTTTCATGAAATAAATCCATAACCCAATTAAAAATATAAAAGGTAGGTACATGAAAATTTGATCTAAAAGATTCGTTTTTTCTTCGAACTTAATATCAAAATCTAGTTGACGCGCTTCTTTTTTGTCTGTTAACTCCTTTTCAAAATTTTGCAAATCACCAAAATTGTAATAATACATTGGTGAGTTTGCAGAGTATAAAGAGCCTTTATTTTTTTTATGCTTCTCTTTTTCTGATGCTTCAGCTTTTATATAAATATTTGCTACATCTCTATTTACAATCAATATTTTGTCAATATCGTTGTCTGCTAAAATAGTTTCAAATTCATTTTGACTCAAATTTTTAGTTGACATACTGTCACTGTTAAAAATTTGATAACCAATAAATAACACGAAAATAATACCGTATATCCAGTAGAAATTAAACTTAGGTGCTTTTATATTGTTTTTAGTTGGAATGTTTTTTTTGTTCTGACTCATTTAATTTTTTTTCAAGAAGTTTTTAAACTTTTTTAATTAGAAGCTGCTGGTATTTCAGTGATTTTGGCATCTCCCCAAAGACTTTCAATATCATAAAATTCACGAATATGTTTTTGAAATACATGAACTACAATGTTTACATAGTCCAACAAAACCCATTCGCCACCTGCTTCACCTTCAACATGCCAAGGTTTTTCCTGACAAGTTTTACCAACTTTTTTTTGAATGATACCTGAAATGGCATTTACGTGTGTGTTTGAAGTTCCGCTACACACTATAAAATAATCACATACTGTATTTTCTATTTCTCTTAAATCTAAAAGTTGAATATCAAGACCTTTTACATCATCAATTGCTTTTAATACTACAGCTATTAGGTCGTCTGCACTTACACTTTTTTTTGTCATTAATGTTTTTTTTATTTGCTGCAAAGTTATTATATTTTTATAATAAATTATGTTTTAAGTAACTTTGTTAAATATATCAATTTATTTTATGCATATAATCAAACTTAGTGCCATTGATTCAACAAATTCATACTTAAAGAATCTATGTGTTGGAGAGCTACCCGAAAACTTTACAGTTGTAGCAGCTGAACATCAATTGTTAGGTAGAGGTCAAATGGGCACCACTTGGGAGTCTGTTAGTGGTAAAAACCTTACGTTTAGTGTCTTGGTGAAGTTTTCATGCCTAAATATCACTGATCAGTTTTATTTAAGCATGGCAGTAGCTTTAGCTATTTTAAAGGTTTTAAAAGGGTATGTTAAAAATAAGTTATTTGTGAAATGGCCTAACGACATTTTGGCAGATAAAAACAAACTTGCGGGTATATTAATTGAAAATGTACTAGGTAGGCATGCTATAAAGTACGCTGTAATTGGTGTTGGCTTAAATGTAAATCAAGAATATTTTTCAAATGAAATTAAAAATGTAACTTCATTAAAAAAACTGGTTGGAGCACATATTCAAAGAGATGAGCTACTAATAGATCTTATAAATTCATTAAAAAAATATGTTAAATTAGTTGAAAATCAAGATTTTTTCGACTTGAAAAAAGAATATATAGCCAATCTTTTTAAATATAAAGTACCTTCTATGTTTGAAGATTATTTGGGCAATCAATTCTTAGGTAAAATTGTTGATATTTCTACTGACGGAAGGTTGGTTGTTGAATTGGAGAATGAAAAAACTCGCAAATTCAACTTAAAAGAAATTAAATTTGCGAGTTTTTAAACAAAAACAAAAAGTAATTTTTAAAGTTTACTTGCGTTTTCTGTAAGTGTATTTATAAATTTTTGTAGCGGACTTTTCACCATCATTGCCATCATTGGGTTAAAGTCACCTTCAAATAATAATTGTGTTTCGCAGCTATTTTCTGAAACTTCGTTAATTATTGCAGTTAATGAAAAGTTTAATTTACTACTAGCAGCACCTAAAACTATTTTGTCAAACTCTTGTTTTTCTTTCACCACCAATCTAATTTCTGGCATTCCTTTTAAACTGAATAAAAAAGAATTTCCGTCAACTTCAAATTTATCAGTATTTTCAGGCATTAATTGTTCAAAATTATTCAAGTTTGATAAAAACTCAAAGAATTCTTTCTGAGATTTATTAATAACTGTTTTATTAGTTTCTAAATTCATAATGTTGTTTTTATTGATTCCATTTAGCAGGATTTTCTCTCCACTGCTTTAATGTTTCTAATTCATTTTCTGAAATATAGTTGGTGTCAAATGTTTGCTCTAATAAATGATCGTAATCACTTAAAGTAGTTAATTTTACATCTTCTTTTTTGAAATTTTCATCAGCAACGTCAAACCCGTAATTAAAAATAGCAACCATTCCTTTTACGTTGGCACCTTCTTCTTTTAAGGCTTTTACAGCGTTTAAACTACTTTTTCCTGTGCTAATTAGGTCTTCAACCACCACCACATTTTTATTTTTATCTAAAAAACCTTCAATTTGATTTTTTCTACCGTGACTTTTTGGTTCAGGTCGAACATAAATAAAAGGAACGTTTAAGTGTTGAGCTACCAAAACGCCAATTGCAATTGCACCAGTTGCAACACCAGCAATAACGTCTGGTTTTCCGTATTCTTCTTCAATAATATGCGCTAAGTTTTCTCTTAAATAATTTCTTATTTTTGGGAAAGAAAGCGTTGTTCTGTTATCGCAATAGATAGGAGATTTCCAACCCGAAGCCCATGTAAAAGGTTCATTAGGTTGTAATTTAATCGCTTTTATTTGTAATAAAAGTTCAGCTGTTTTTTTTGCAGTATCTTTGTTAATAATCATAATGCAAATGTATAAAGTTTTTGTGAATGACCTCCCTATTATTTTTACAGAAAATAATAAGATTTCAACAAATTTGAAGGTGGTTAATTTTGAAGTTGTTAAAATTAAAAAGTTGGTAAAAGATCTTTTTAATGAAGAAATAAATGGCATTTGCCTGATGTGTAGTAATATAGAAAAGGATTTTGAAACTTTTATATCGAAATTTGAAATCCAAAAAGCTGCAGGAGGAAAGGTTGAAAACTTTCATAAAGAGGCGCTTTTTATTTATAGATTTGATAAATGGGATTTGCCTAAAGGAAAATTAGAAAAAGGAGAATCTATTGAAGAATGTGCCATACGTGAAGTTGAAGAAGAATGCGGAATTTCAAATTTAGTGATTCAAAAGCCCTTAGAAACTACATACCATATATTTCAGCGTAAAAATAAAACCATTTTTAAAATTACGTATTGGTATTTAATGCATACAACTTATACGGGAAATTTAGTTCCTCAAACTGAAGAAGGTATTGAAAAAGTTGCTTTTAAAAACAAGACTGAAATTGAGCAAGCTTTAACAAATACCTATGAAAATATAAAGTTGTTGTTTTAAAATTCTTTTTAAACGTTTTCGTAACTCATCCGTTTTAATTATTCAGTACTCATAAAAAGCGTTATATTTGCAACTTTTGAAAAATAACTACTTATGACTGAATTTATTAAGAAGAGCGTATCTAATGTACGTAATGATGTTTTATCGGGTATAACCGTAGCTTTAGCTTTGGTGCCTGAAGCTGTTGCTTTTGCATTTGTAGCAGGTGTTGACCCATTGGTAGGTTTATATGCTGCTTTTATGGTTGGTTTAATTACTTCAGTTTTTGGAGGAAGACCAGGTATGATTTCTGGAGCTACTGGAGCATTGGCAGTAGTCATGGTGAGTTTAGTTTCCGAAGGAAATGCTATGGGAACTCCTGGTGAAAACCTAGGTTTATACTACTTATTTGCCACTGTTATTTTAATGGGGATTATTCAAATGTTAGCCGGAGTTTTAAAACTGGGTAAATTTGTACGTTTAATTCCGCACCCTGTAATGATGGGGTTTGTAAACGGTTTAGCCATTGTAATTTTTCTTTCTCAGTTGGGAATGTTTAAAGAAACAGTTGGTGGAAATAAGCAGTGGTTACAAGGAAATCAATTGTATTTAATGATTGGTTTGGTTGGTCTTACCATGTTAATTATGTGGGGCTTACCAAAAATAAAAGCTGCAAAAAAGTTGCCAGAAGCATTGATTGCTATTTTGGTAGTTAGTTTTTTAGCTATTTCAATGAATTTTGATGTTGCTACCGTTGGTTCATTTATTAAAGATGGTGGTGGTGAAGGTTTAAAAGGAGGGTTTCCGGTTCCTAATTTAGAAACGTTTTCAAAGGTGCCATTTACGTGGGCATCTATTAAATTTATATTTCCTTATGCCTTAATTTTAGCTGCTATTGGTTTAATTGAATCGTTAATGACCTTAAATTTAATTGATGATTTAACTGAAACTAGAGGAAATGGTAACAGAGAATGTATGGCGCAAGGTGGTGCAAATATTGTTACTGGTTTATTTGGCGGTATGGGTGGTTGTGCTATGATTGGTCAATCTATTATTAATATTAAAGGTGGAGGTAGAGGTAGACTTTCAGGAATTGTAGCTGCGGTTATGTTGCTGATCTTTATTTTATTTGGATCATCTTATATTGAGCAGGTTCCAATTGCGGCATTGGTAGGAGTTATGTTTATGGTGGTTATAGGTACATTTGCTTGGAGTAGTTTCAGAATTATGAACAAAATTCCACGAGCAGATTTATTTGTATTAATTTTAGTGTCTTCATTAACGGTAATGTTCGATTTAGCAATTGCAGTAATTGCTGGGGTAATTTTTAGTGCACTGGTATTCTCTTGGGAAAACGCCACTAGAATTAGAGCTAGAAAGCGCATGAGAGAAGATGGTACTAAAACTTACGAAATTTGGGGACCTTTATTTTTTGGGTCTATTACTACGTTCTTAGATAAATTTGATGTGAAAAACGATCCAGATTCAGTAGAAATTGATTTTGTTGAATCGCGTGTTTCAGATCATTCAGCTGTGGAAGCAATTTTTAATTTGGTTGAAAAATATGAAGTAGCAGGAAAAACAATTCATTTAAAACATTTAAGTGAAGAGTGTAAAATGTTGTTGTACAAATCAAATCCTAAATTTAGAGACGTAATTGTTGAAGCTGTTGATGATCCTCGTTATCATTTAGCCGCAAATCCAGAGAAATTCACCAAAGGACTTTTTGAGAAATAATGTTATATCTGCGTAGGCAGGTATCTATAAAATTTTAAATTCCTTTAAATAAGATTCCCAATCGGATTTTCTGTTTAAATTATATAAAATAGCCCTGTCTAAAACTTCAATAATTGAAATTTTGGCGGGGTTTACTTTTTTAAGTTGAAAATCTAAACGTGCATCTCTATCGTTTAAATCAACTGCTGTTAGATTCCTCCAAAAATGAGGTGTCATTTTTATTGGATGTCCATTTTTACCTTCAAAATTAGGAAATACAATTTTATTGTTGGTTGAAATAAGTTGTTCTAATGCTGCTGAATTTAAAAGAGGAATGTCAATAGGATTTAAAAGTACATTTTTGCTTGTATCTATTTCTTTTAATACCGTTTGAAGCGTTGAAAAACTACCCAATTCTGGCGTTTTATTTACAATCACTTTTATGGACAACCCTTTAAATTCTTGTGCTGAGTTTACAGCTTGTTCAAACCAAGGAATTGCATCAAAATACTGTTCAAAATCATACCCTAAACCAATATATACTTCTTTTATAGTTGTTTTTGAAATTCTGTTGAGTTGTTCTAAAATCCAATACGTGTTGTTATGGCGTAATAACCCTTTCGGAAAACCCATTCTTTCAGATTTTCCACCAGCCAGTATCACAAAAACAGTGTTATTTTTCATAATAAACCTGCAATAATTCGGCGGCAACACTAATGGCAATTTCTTTGGGTGTGTTTCCGCCCAAATCCAATCCAACAGGACAATGAACAGTTGAAATTCCAGCTTCAAAATTCAATTCATTTTTCAATAAATTATTGAATTTATTCTTTTTGGTTTTGCTACCAATCAATCCAATGTATTTTGTTTCAGCATGCAATGCCAATGCCGTTATTTCAAAATCTAATTTATGATCGTGCGTTAAAATGACCACATAGCAATTTGGGCCCCAATTTACGGTTTGTTTGTACAAATCAACATCAACATCTACATAAGAAATGGTTTTGTTAAGATTCAAGGTGTTTAGCCAATCTTTTCGAGTGTCTAATAATG
>CBDUAL010000168.1:0-6343 GCA_965365125.1 uncultured Lutibacter sp. | reverse complement strand
TGGATTGCGGAAACGATTGCTATTACAATTTGAAAAATAATGAAATTATAGCAATCCCAAATTTTTCACAAATATCAGATGAAGCTGAATTTAAATAGGCGTTTCATGCAGATTTAACTAAAGTATATAAATAAAAGGGTGATTTAATTAAATTTGAGATTTTGGAAAGTTTTGAGTCATTCAAAATTATGGAACGATTTATCGAGCAATTGACTGACCAAAAACTACAATCTGAATTGGAAAATGGGCATGAAGGCCGCTTAATCATAATGGATGCATTAGAAGGGCACTACATTTTGAAACCACAAAATGAACAATATCCACAGATGCCTGAAAACGAGTATCTCTCCATGAAACTAGCCGCTTTGTTTAAGATGGATATAGTTCCTGTTAATATGATTCGTTTGGCTTCGGGTGAACTGTGTTTCATCACCAAGAGGATAGATCTAAATTCAGATGGATCAAAAAATTATATGATCGATTTTATGCAAATTATTGAGTTAGAAGATAAGTACAAAGGCACTCATCAAGCAATGTAATTTTTTGTAAATTACTTCCCGATACAAAAATTGGCAAAAATATTACCTAGTAAATCTTCAGTAGTTACTTCTCCAGTAATTTCGCCTAAATAAAAGAGTGCTTGTCTAATATCTATAGCAAATAAATCTGTACTAACGTTTAAATCTATGCTTTGTTGAATTTCCTTGATGGAAGTATAAGCATTATTCAGTGCTTCAAAATGACGAGAGTTACTTACAATAGTTTCATTATTGCTCAATGCTCCTTTATTTGCTAATTCAGTAAGGGAATTTAATAGTTCGTTAATTCCAGTTTTATTTTTTGCTGAAAGTATAATTAAATTGGTGTAGTTTGTGTTTAATTCTGTGATTTCAGAGTTGTTTAACAAATCAGCTTTATTTACAATCGTCAATATTTTTTTAGCAGGATATTTGTCTTTTAGTATTTTAATTTGTTGTTGAAGCGAATCAATTTTGGAAGCATCAATTAAATGCAATACCAATTGTGCCTTTTCAATATTTTCATAGGTTTTTTGTATTCCAATACTTTCTACCACATCTTTTGTAGCTCTAATTCCAGCAGTATCAATAAAACGGTAAGCAACACCTTCAATAATCAATTCATCTTCAATAGCATCTCTGGTAGTTCCTGCAATATCACTTACAATGGCTCTTTCTTCATTCAATAAAGCATTCAATAGGGTTGATTTCCCTACATTTGGCTCTCCTACAATAGCAATCGGAATTCCGTTTTTTAATACATTTCCAAGTGCAAAAGAATCTATTAATTGTTTTAAAACAGCGCTAATTTCATTCACTAATTTGGTAAAAGCAGCTCTGTCAGCAAATTCAACATCTTCTTCAGCAAAATCTAATTCTAATTCAATTAAACTAGCGAAATTTAATAATTGTTCTCGAAGTTTTTCAATTTCACTTCTAAAACCACCACGCATTTGTTGTAATGCAACTTGGTGTGAAGCTGCTGAGTTAGATGAAATTAAATCGGCAACAGCTTCAGCCTGACTTAAATCCATTTTTCCGTTTAAAAATGCACGTAGTGTAAATTCTCCACCATTGGCATTTCTAACGCCATTTTTCAAGAATAATTGTAATATTTCTTGTTGAATATATATGGATCCATGGCAATTTATTTCAACCACATTTTCACCTGTATACGAATTCGGATTTTTGAATACAGAAACCAATACTTCATCAATAATTCTAGTGTTATCAATAATATTTCCTAAATGAATGGTATGCGATTTTACGGTTGTTAAATCTTTATTTCCAAATTTAGATTGAAAATGTTGATTCACAATTTTAATAGCATCTTCACCAGATAAGCGAATAACAGCAATGGCTCCAACTCCTGACGATGTTGCCAATGCAATAATAGTATCGTTTTGTATTGTATTCATTGTGCAAATATATATTTTTTAAGTGAGAAGTGAGAAGTTGCTTCGCAGGCTCAGCAATGAACAGTTAATAACAAAATGTCAAAAATCAGTGTATTTGGCGCTTGGCGAAGTCACAAAAACGGACAATGCCAATTCATAACTAGGGAATCATTTTAAACCAATTTATGACTATACTTGAAAATAGGGTTCAACTATGATAAATTGAACCCTAAAAAAAAGTTTACACACTTTATAGGAGAGTGTCGCTAACTGCTAAAAGCGAACTGCCAACAGCTAATATATTGCACGCTTTATAAAATCTTCAAAGTCTTCATAAAACTCTTCAAACTGATGCATTGCTTCATTAAAAAACAAGAAAACACCTTGCCAAGTATTTTTATTATGTATGTTAAATTCACCATTGTAGGTAACATACACTCTATGAATTAATTTACCATTTTCTAAAGGGTATAATTCATCAAAAACAGCATCAGGTATATAATCTTCTAATAAATTACTTTTAACTTCAAGTAGTTGTTCAAATAGCAATTCATTTTTGGTTTTGTCGTACGATTCAATGTCTAAACAAACCATTGCTTTTTTTTGATCGGCTACAAATTTAAAACTAAAACCTTTTATTTGTGTATTGTATAACAACCATTTTCGCGGAAACGATTTTCCGTAACTTGTCCAAAATTCCTTTCTAAGACTTGCAGATTCTTCTTTACTAAACATTTATCCGTGTATTTTTGCTTTAAACCCTCTTGATTTCATAAATTCAGCTTCATATTCCAACAATCCTTTCCATTTTTCATCAACAATTGCTCTGTCTTGATATTTGCGTGCAAAATTTAAAAATGTGGTATAATGATTTGCTTCCGAAGCCATTAAATCTAAATAAAATTTTGATAATTCTTCATCTTTCATATTATCAGCAAACACCTTAAAGCGTTCACAACTTCGAGCTTCAATTAAAGCCGCAACTAATAAACGTTGAATTAGGCTTTCATTACGGTCTTTTGTCTTTGGAAAATAATTTTGCAAATGTGCCGCATAATCATTTTTTTGACCTCTTCCTAACACCATACCTCGCTTTACCATAATGTCATGAACCATTTTAAAATGTTCCATTTCTTCAATAGCAATTAAGGCCATTTCTTGAACCAACGCTGTTTCTTCAGAATAATTAATTATGATTGAAGTTGCATTTGCTGATGCTTTTTGTTCAGCATACGCGTGATCGGTTAATATTTGTTGCAAGTCGTTTTTTGCAATTTCAGCCCAAGAGGTTTCAGTTTCAAACTGTAGTCCTAACATCATTATGTATCAAATTTAAATTTAAGTTCTTCTAAACTATTTTCAGCACCAACCAAGGTTATAGTGTCGCCCAATCGCATACGTGTATAACCGTGAGAAACTAATAATTGTCCTTTGCGTTTTATAGATAAAACCAATATATCTGCAGGTAAACGTAAATCTCTTAAACGCATACCGTGAATGTCTTCATTTCTAATTTCAATATCCATAGAATCTTGTCCTTCATCCATTCCTAATAATAAAGAAGTAGCATTTGGAGAACGTACAAAGTGATCTAATAAGCTAACAATTGCCGTTGCAGGTTCTATAATTAGTGCGCCAAGTTTATGGAATTTTTCAAAATACTCACGATTTTCCAATCGCACTACAACTTCTTTAACTCCAATATGTTCGTATATTAATTCAGCCAATTTATAATTATCTTCATCAGATAGCATTAAAATTACAGCTTCGCTATTCTCTAAATTTAGTTCTTTTAACGATTTATAGGTGATAGAAGGTAAGTTAATAACCTCAAAATCACTCACCTCTTTTTTAATGGTAGTATCAAAATTAATGATTCTAGATTCCCAATTATGCTTTTTTAGTTGATTTGCCAATGAAATGGATTGATCTTCTAATCCAAATATTACAGAATCTCTTGTACTCTTAACAACAGGCGTTTTAGCTCTTAAATGACTTTCTTTTACATAATTTAAAGACCATTTAAATAATGGAGGTCCAATTAACTGATTGATAACAATAATGGCAATAACAATGGTTTCAAATTGTTGTCCCCAAACAGGAAAAACATCTGAAATTACGGTAGCTAAACCTAATGCAACACCCGCTTGTGTTAAATAAGGCATCCACGCTATAAAGGCATATTTTTTAAAATCGTTTGCAGCATACACCCCAAAAATTCCTCCAAAAAACATAGTGATTAATCTTAAAAAGAAAAGCGCAATAGCAATTCCAAATACACTCATTAATGTTTGAATAGAAAGTGAAGCACCTGTTAATGTAAAGAAAATGATGTAAATAATTGGGCTTATTTCTTCTAAAGCTTCTGAAAATTCTATTCGGTGTTTGCTGTAATTTGTTAAAACAAAACTTCCAATAATACAGATCAAAAGCGGTTCTAAAATAAACTCATGCTGAAATAATTCTACAGATTTTATATTTACATAATGGGCAAATAAATAAGTGCCATAGCCAATTATTAAAATGGCAATTCCTTTCATTTTAATATCTGCCTTGGTTAAAAATGGTACTTGTAAAATTTTACCAACTGCGTATCCAAGTGCAAAGGAAGTTAGCAATTCAAACAATAAGATCACAAAGAAAAGGATGTCGGTTGTTTCGTCGTTAATCAACGCTTTTGCTACAGACAAACAAATGGCAAACAGTATAATTACCAACACATCTTTTACAACGGTAACACCCATTACCGTTTTTGTAAACGGTCCGTTAGCTCTCATTTCATTGATAACCGCTATTGCGGAAGAAGGTGAACGAGCAACAAAAATGGTGGCAAATAATATAGCAACCCCAATTTTATGTGTTGAAGGCATTTCAGCCATAAAAGGAATATAACTAGCTATAAAATAAATGACTATTGAACTCATTACAAAAGTAATTACCAATTGACCAATGGTCATCCATTTTATACTATTTATACGACTTCGTAAATCGTTTAAATACAACTCTGAACCAGCAGAGAATGCAATAACAGAAAGTGCTATCTCGTTTAAAAAATTTAAATCGTGAATAGCGGTAGGTGAAATAAAATTTAAGACCGAAGAGCCGGCAATAATACCGGTAATTATTAACCCTGTAATTAGTGGAAATTTAATTTTTTGAAAAACTTTAGCAATTTCATTGGCTGCAATGGCAACAATTAAAAAGCCTACTAAAAATGTTATTAATAATTTGATGTCCAAAAGCTAGGAGGTTTAAATTTTTAATTCATTATAAATATGTATTATTAGTTACAAATCTAAATCAAAAGTTTTCTTAAACAACGCTAAGGCGTTATTTTTTTCTTTTAATTTTTCATAGCGTTCTTGTGGTGTGTAAGCGAATTTTTTTGTTTCGGATTCATTTACATGAATAATTAAATCTGTTTTAAAGTTGTTAAGATTTTCACGCAAAAACTTCATTAAATATGTTTTTTCGCGGGTTAATTGATCTTTCATTAAAAGATTAGGCAATGTATAATGCAATTCATTTCCTTTTGCAGTAGGTACATCAGCTTTCATAATAGAAGCAACACTTTTATGTCCTTTTTTTAATAATTTTTCAATATAAGCGTTCCACAATTCAACAGCTTGTGTTTGTGTGAAAGGATCTGATGGTAAGCCTTCAACTTCTTCAAATTCAACTTCAGTTTCTGCAATTTCCTTTTTTAAATGAATACTTTTAAGCGTTAAGGCTGAAGTTCTTCTGGGTCTTGTATTTAAAGTTGGTTTTGGAGGTTCATCTTTTGAAACTTCTTCAACACTTTTTTTAGTAATTTCTTGCTTCACCTCGGCTAATTTAACTTCCAAAGGTTGCTTGTTTTTTACAGCTCTTTTTATTTTTTGTCGGTAATGTATTGCTGCAATTATGTAAGGTTTGCTATTTTTTTTTTCTCCATCAAAAGTGATAGAGGCTAATTGCATTAGGGCAAGTTCAACTAATAACCGCTGATTTTTACTGGTTTTATATTTTAAATCACAATCGTTTGCAAGGTCAATTGCTTGCAGTAAGAAACGCATTTCACATTTTTTAGATTGCTCTAAGTATTTCTTTTTTGCATTGTCTCCAACTTCCAGTAATTCAATGGTGATTTGATCTTTAGCTACCAATAAATCTCTAAAGTGTGAAGCCAAACCGCTAATAAAATGATGCCCTTCAAACCCTTTTGCTAAAATGGTATTAAAATGAATTAAAACTTCAGGAATTTTATTTTGCAATAAAAAATCGGTGGTTATAAAATATTCATCGTAATCTAATACGTTTAAATTTTCAGTAACCGCTTTTCTGGTTAATTCATTTCCCGAAAAACTTACAACTCTATCAAAAATAGATAAAGCATCACGCATAGCACCATCAGCTTTTTGCGCAATAATATGTAGCGCATCATCTTCA
>CBDUAL010000167.1:0-6345 GCA_965365125.1 uncultured Lutibacter sp. | reverse complement strand
TAGTTGTTTATACCTTATTAACAATTGGTGAATTAATGCTATCTCCTATTGGCTTATCAATGGTTACAAAATTATCTCCAGGAAAAATCACTTCAATTATGATGGGTGTTTGGATGGCTAGTTTTGCATTAGGAAACTACTTAGCGGCTACATTAGAAGCTATTTTACACGAATATCAATTTGATTTATATCCATTTATTACTTGGTTAATGGCTGGTTCAGGTGTTGCTTTGTTAGCCCTTTCGCCTATCCTTAACAAGTTTATGAAAGGAATTCATTAAAAATGAATTTCATAAAATAACATATCATTATAAAAACTCAAGTGCTATTTAGTGCTTGAGTTTTTTTATTCTTAAAACTAATTATGAGTACAGAAAAAAAAGATTTAGGTTTTATTGGGTTGTTGAAATCGTTCACTCAACCATTTTGGATTGCTAGTGCAATGGAATTATTTGAGCGCTGGGCTTGGTATGGTTTATTTGCTGTTTTAGCATTATACCTTACAGGTTCAACGGATGAAGGCGCCTTAGGTTTCACCCATATTGAAAGAGGTGAAATAATGTCGTATGTTACTTTTATTTTATATTTATTACCAATTATTACGGGCGCAATTTCTGATAAAATAGGTTACAAACTATCACTAATCATCGCTTATGTATTATTAGGTGTTGGCTATTATTTTATGGGAGAAGTAACCTCATATTCTTCTGTATTTTTACTATTTTTAATTGTTGCCGTTGGAGCCGCAATGTTTAAACCAGTTGCTTCAGCCATTGTTACTAAATCTACAAATGAACATAATTCGTCTTTTGGATTTGGAGTGTTTTATATGATGGTAAATATTGGAGGTTTTTTTGGACCTCTTTTTTCAGCAAAATTAAGAGATCAATATGGTTGGAAAATTGTATTTATTATGGCTGCAGTTGCCATCGCTATAAACTTAATCATTGTAATTTTCTTTTTTAAAGAACCAAACAGAGAGAAAAACGATGATTCATTAGGCGAAACTATTGTTAAGTCATTAAAAAATATTTTTGAAGCACTTTCTGACATGAAACTGACTTTACTTTTATTAATAATGGTTGGTTTTTGGTTAATGTTCAATCAGTTATTTTATACATTACCTGTTTTTATTGAAGAATGGGTAAATACAACACCTCTTTATGATGCCTTATCAAACTATGTTCCTTGGGCTGCTGAATTTTTCAAAAATAAACATGGAGGAATCAACCCAGAAATGGTTGTAAATCTTGATGCATTTTTTATTGTTATTTTACAAATGATTGTTTCAACAATTATCTTAAAATGGAAACCAATTAATGCTATGATGTCTGGAATTTTTATTGCAGTTATTGGTATTGCTTTATCTTTTTACACATCAAATGTGTTTTTTACAATTTTTGGTATTTTAATTTTCGCTATTGGTGAAATGACTTCAAACCCTAAATTCTCAGACTATATTGCCAAGATTTCTCCTAAAGGAAAAGAAGCATTGTATATGGGAACTTATTTTTTACCAATTGCCTTTGCTAACTTGTTAACTAAATGGATTACGGGTGATTTATATCAAAACCTTTCTGATAAAGTAAGTTTAATTAGAAAAGAACTGACTTCAAAAAATATTGAGTTACCTGAAATTAGTGACGCATATACAAAAAATCAGTTTTATGAAGAAGCTGCTTCAAAATTACAAATGACGCAGGATCAAATGACAACTCATATTTGGGATTTATACCATCCTGGCAATATTTGGTATGTAATTGCAGCTATTGGTTTTTCAACAATTATTGGGCTTGTTATCTATGATTATGTGATAAAAAAACAACTTAAAAAAACGGCTGTCAACTAATATTTTTAAAATGAGTAAAACAAACAACGAATTTTTTGAAACACAAGTTTTAGGGCATCCATCTGGTTTATTTGTATTATTTTTTACTGAAATGTGGGAGCGTTTTTCGTTCTACGGAATGCGTGCCTTATTGGTCTTATTTTTAGTAAGCGCCTTAGGAATTGGCGGCTGGGATTGGCCTCGTGAAAATGCTTTAGCTTTATATGGAACTTATTTAGCTTTACTCTATTTAACTCCAATTATTGGTGGAACGCTCGCCGATAAATATTTAGGAAACAGACGAGCCATCATTATAGGAGCCATAATTATGACCTTGGGTCACGCAAGTATGGCTATTGAATCTAATCCGTTTTTCTTGTATTTAGGATTAGGGTTATTAGTTGTTGGAACTGGTTTTTTTAAACCAAATATGAGTTCTTTTATATCTATTCTATACAAAGATTTCCCTGAGAAAAAAGATGGTGCTTATACTATATTTTATATGGGTGTAAACGCAGGAGCATTCTTAGGGATTATGCTGTGTGGATATTTAGGTGAAATTTTAGGCTGGGGCTGGGGATTTGGATTGGCTGGTATATTTATGCTGCTTGGCTTGTTACAATTTACATTTGCACAAGGAATTTTTGGCGATGTGGGTAGCAAACCTAATAAAGAAGATAAAAAAATTGAAACGGACGATCATACCGAAATTGAAGATAAATTAAATCCGTTTACGCTGCTTGATAAACTATTAATTGTAATTATTTCAGTTGCAGGTTTAACTTGGGTTATAAACGATCCTTTATCTAAAATTGGAACGGTTAACTTTTTAGAATTTGGAGGAACCGATTATTCTAGTCATACCATTATTGTAACCCTTATCTTATTTATTTACTTGTTGGGTTCAAGAATTTTAAGATACAGTCCAATTACCAGAGACAAAATGCTTGCTGTGGTAATTTTTGCGTTCTTTATTATTTTCTTTTGGGCTTCATTTGAGCAAGCTGGTGGATCTATGAGTATTTTCGCCAAAGATTATACCAGTAGAATTTTATCGGGTAATTCAGCCTTAATTTTTAATATAATTGATATTATAATTACCGTTGTTCCTATTGCAATTATTACTTGGGTGTTATTTTTATTATTCAAACAAACCTTCAAAAAATACTTTTTATCGAATTTAATTTTAGCGTTTAGTTTTATATTGATTTGGGGAATTGTAATTTGGAAAATCTATAACAATTTCAACACTTATTCGTATGAAATATCTTATCAAACATACCAAATTCAAGAAGGAGATGCCTTTAAAGAATACGCCATAACGTCAAAAACAATTGTTCCTGAAAAGGCTTCTTTAGTTGAACATTCAACAGTGATAAGATCGGCAAATGATTTTGTGAAAAACGATAAAATTTCAATTATTGATATTGATAAAAAAGGAGTGAATTATAAATATTTAGCTCCTGAAAAAGCGGCATTAATTGATACAAATATATCAGCAACTATTGTTCAGAAAAAGGACAATGAAATTGAAATTCCTGCAACTTGGTTTTTAATTTTAAACTCTTTATTTATTATTGCTTTTGCACCGTTATTTTCAAAATGGTGGGAAAGTAAATACAATCCGAAACCTGCTAATAAATACGCAATTGGATTGTTCTTTTTAGGTATTGGTTTTGCATTTTTAGCCTATGGAGCGGCAGGGATTCCGCAGGGAGCAAAAACAGCTTCCGTAAGTATTGTGTGGTTAATTTTGGCTTACTTATTCCATACATTAGGTGAATTATGTGTTTCACCAGTAGGACTCTCTTATGTAAGTAAATTAGTACCGGCGCGTATGATTGCTTTTATGTTTGGAGTTTGGTATTTGGCCTTGGCAATTGGTAACAAAACATCAGGACAAATGGGCGCTATGATTGATGATATTACAACAAAATATGACATTTCAACGTTCTTTTTAATATTTACTTTTGTCCCTATGATTATTGGTGTAATTGCAATTTTAATAAACCCTTTGCTAAAAAAATTAATGCACGGTGTAAAATAAGTTGTAATTTTTGACTATTATTTTCGTCAAAAAAATAAATAAACATACTTCAAAATGAAAAAAATAACACTTATAGTTTTATTACTTATTAGCACAGCAATAAATGCGCAGAAAATTAATTGGTTAAGTTTTGAAGAAGCTGTTGAAGCTCAAAAAAACAATCCAAAAAAAATAATTATGGATGCATATACGTCTTGGTGTGGTTGGTGTAAAAAAATGGATAAAGAAACATTTAAAAATAAAGATGTTGTAAATTACATTAACGAACATTTTTATGCTGTAAAATTTGATGCAGAAGGAAATGATAAAATTACATTTAAAGGCAATGAATTTACAAACCCCAATTACGACCCAAATAAGAGTAGAGGAAGAAATAGCAGCCACCAATTATCGCAATATTTTAGCATTCGCTCTTTTCCAACAATTGTTTATTTAGACGAAGAAGCCAATTTAATTAGTCCGATTCCTGGGTATAAAACACCTCAACAATTGGAACTTTTTTTAAAAACATTTAAAACTGACGTTTATAAAACATTAACCGATAAAGAAACTTGGGAAACATATTATGCTAATTTCAAGTTTGAATTTAAAGAGTAATATCAGTCACCTAATTTATAAGCTCCGTTTTGCATAGTATTGTAAAACGGAGTTTTTGTTTTAATACAAGTTTGCTGCCAATGTTCCACATAACTTTTATAATTTGAGCCATCAGCTATAATAATGTTCGGTTTTAAAAATGAAATCAATCTATTTAAATTCACCTTTGGCGACTGACTTAAAACCACCATTGTTGGCTGAATTGATTTTAGTTGATACACCCCCAAACTATCAACTATAAAAATACGTTCATCTTTAAATTCAATAAAATTGTTTTTTTTCTTCTGAAGAGCAACACTGCCAATGCCTGTTCCAACAACATAAGTTTTCAAAGGATTTTTAAAGGTTGAAATAACTTCCGAAGAGGCTGCTATCTCAAGTTTATTTCCGTTTCTAACACCAACAATACTTTCTTTACTTTTATTAAAAACAATAAAACTATGTGCAGATTCTCGCTCATATTTTTCAAAAATGAATACGGTTTGTATGGAAATTATTGAAGAAAAAACCAATAGCAGTCTGTAAAAATTATTTTTCTCAAACCACTTAAATGTGAAGAAAATAAAAGCATAAAAAGTTAGCATTACTAAAAGTGAAAATGTAATATATTGAATAATGAAGAACTCTTGATTTGAAATCCATTCCACAAAAACATTTAAGGATTGAATAATAAACGCATAAATCTTCATTAAAAATGAAGGTAATATCCCTAAAAAACTCAATACAATTAACAATATACCGGTTATTAGAATAATTCCTAAAAAAGGAATAATTACAAGATTCGATACAAAAAACAAGCCTGGGAATTGATGAAAATAATACAAACTCAACGGGAACACTCCAATTTGAGCCGCCATAGAAACGGTAAATAATTGCCACAACTTATTGAATAACCAATTATCAATTTCAATTAATTGATACAATTTTGGTTGTATCCAAACGATGGAAAAAACGGCTAAATAACTCAATTGAAAACCAACATCAAAAATATAATTTGGGTGAAAAATCAACAAAAAGAACATAGAAATCAACAACGTATTGTACATATTTGCAGGTCTGTTTGAATACATTCCTATAGTAATTGCGGTAAACATAGTTACGGCACGTACCACAGAAGCAGACAAGCCTGCTATTAATGCAAATATCCAAAGAGCAACAACGATAAGTATAGAAGCCACCAACTTTCCGTGCTTAATTTGATGCAATGGTTTTAATAAAAAAGTGAGAATTAGCAAAATAATACCCACGTGTAATCCAGAAACCGCTAAAATATGTATGGCACCTGCACCGGTATAACTTTGTATTAAATCGGATGAAATTTGCTGCCGTTGCCCTAAAAGCAATGCATTGATAACCGCCAACTCATTTCCTTTAAAACCATCTCTTTGTAACGATTTATGTATAACTTTACGAACATTCGATGCAACTCCTTTTAACGTATGTATAGTTGTATCAACCCATAAAATCTCATTGCTTTTCAAATAAATTTGATATTCAATTTGTTGATTTTTTAAGTAATTTTTATAATTAAATTCATAAGGGTTTTTAGGTTCAGAAATCGCTTTAAAAACTGTAGTTGTTAAAAATTTGTAATCTACATCTAATGCTTTTGACAAACTGTCTTTTTGAATATTCACCAAGACTTTACCTATAACTCGTTTTGAATTGAGTTGTAACACAACTGCTTCATATTTGTTAAAATAGGTGGTTGACTTTAATACTTTTGTTACAGAAAGCACTGTTTTTTGAACTTCAGAAGTAGAAAAGTCAGACTGATTTTCAAAATACAATGGGTTGTTTTTAGCTACATTTAAAGTAACGGTAGCTACTCCAATAGTTATAGTAAGTAGGTAAAAAACAACAGAAAAAACTA
>CBDUAL010000166.1:0-6375 GCA_965365125.1 uncultured Lutibacter sp. | reverse complement strand
TGCAAAAATCAGAAGAAATTCAACTGATATGGAAGATGTATTCCACGCACATATTGGTGGTGCAGATACATTTGCGAGAGCTTTATTAATTGCTGATAAAATTATTACTTCTTCTCCTTATGATAAATTAAGAAAAGAACGTTATGCTTCATTTGATGCAGGAAACGGGAAAGCTTTTGAAGAAGGAAAATTATCTATGGAAGACTTGTACAAAATAGCACAAGAAAACGGAGAGTTATCATTAAAAAGTGGTAAACAAGAATTATTCGAAAACATCATTAACCAATATATTTAAAACCTAAAAAAGCGTGTTAATACATAATTAACACGCTTTTTTAATGTAAACTTTAAACCAACAAAACATATGAAAACATCAAATTCATCCTATTTATTAAAACTAACACTTGTAGCGACTTTAGGAGGTCTACTATTTGGATACGATACGGGCGTAATTTCAGGAACAGTAGGTTCTTTAGATAGCTTTTTTGTAATGCCCAAAGGCTTAAGTGAAACTGCAGCAAGTGCTTTTAAAGGATTTTTAGTTTCAAGTGCCTTAATAGGTTGTGTTATTGGAGGTGTTTTTGGTGGGGTTATCAGTAAAAAATTTGGTAGAAAAAACGGATTAATCATAGCGGCTGTTTTGTTTTTAATCTCGGCGCTAGGTTCTGCAATGCCAGAAATGTTATTGAAACCAATAGGAGAAGGTGACCATACTTTTTCAACAATTTTTATTGTATATAGAATTATTGGTGGTATTGGTGTTGGTTTAGCGTCTATGCTATCTCCATTATATATTGCTGAAATTGCCCCAGCTGATAGTAGAGGAAAATTAGTTTCTTTTAACCAATTAGCAATTGTTGGTGGTTTTATGGTGGTATATTTTGTGAACTACTTTATATCAAGAGGTGGAGGTTCAGATGAATGGTTAAATGCAATAGGATGGAGATGGATGTTTGCTTCTGAAGTGATTCCTGCAGGATTATTTTTAGGGTTGTTATTCTTTGTGCCTGACACACCACGTTCTTTAATGTTACAAAATAAGCCAGAAGAAGCTTTAAGTGTATTAATTAAGGTGAATGGTAAAGAAGAGGGCGAGCGTGTTTTAGAAGAAATAAAAGCATCTATGAACGAAACAACTTCTGGAAAATTATTATCTTTTGGATGGATGGTAATTATTATAGGGGTTTTATTGTCTATTTTTCAACAATTTGTTGGTATTAATGTAGTATTGTATTACGCACCTGAAATATTTAAAACAATTTCTTCAGGTACAGATAGTGCTTTATTAATGACTATTATTGTAGGTATTGTGAATTTCTTATTTACGATTATAGCAGTAAGAACAGTAGATAAATACGGTAGAAAACCATTAATGATTATTGGTGCTTTAGGTATGGCAATCGCAATGCTTTCTTTAGGTTTTGTATTTTTTACAGGAGCTACAGGATATTTAGCATTATTTTGTATGATGTTGTATGTTGCAAGTTTCGCTATGAGTTGGGGACCTGTTACTTGGGTATTGTTGGCCGAAATTTTTCCAAATAAAATTAGAGGAAGAGCTTTAGCAATTGCAGTTGCAGCACAATGGATTTCTAATTATTTAGTGTCTGTAACATTCCCAATGATGAATGATAATACAGCTTTAACGGAGCAATTTAATCACGGTTTTGCTTACTGGGTTTACGGAATAATGAGCTTAGCAGCGATGTTCTTCATATTGAAATTTGTTCCTGAAACAAAAGGAAAAACATTGGAAGAAATGGAAGGACTTTGGAAAAAATAATAATAAAATTTCAATCATAACTCATTAAATGGTAAGAACACGATTCTAACCATTTAATGAGTTTATTAAGATATAATAAAAAACAAAAAAATGAGTAACATTAATTTAAGAGCAGCAGATAATATAAGAGCATTGGCCATTTCTATGGTTGAGCAGGCAAATTCGGGGCATCCAGGTGGCCCAATGGGAGGAGCTGACTTTATGCATATTTTATATTCAGAATTTTTAAACTTTGATCCAAGTGATATGTCTTGGCCATTTAGAGACCGTTTCTTTATGGATGCAGGACATTTATCAACCTTATTATATGCGCAATATTATTTATTGGGTAATTATAAAAAAGAAGATATAAAAAACTTCAGACAATGGGGGTCAGTAACACCTGGTCATCCAGAAGTTGATGTAGAAAGAGGTATTGAAAATACTTCGGGGCCATTAGGTCAGGGGCATACGATGGGTGTTGGAGCAGCTATTGCAGCAAAATTTTTAGGAGCACGTTTTGGCGATTGGATGAATCATAAAATTTATGGTTTTATTTCTGATGGTGGCGTTCAAGAAGAAATTTCACAAGGAGCAGGAAGAATTGCAGGACATTTAGGATTGAACAATTTTATTATGTTCTACGATGCAAATGATGTGCAATTATCTACAATGACAGATGAAGTAACTTCAGAAGATACCGCTAAGAAATACGAGGCGTGGGGCTGGAAAGTAGTTACTATTGACGGTCATAATCACGATGCAATTAGAAAAGCATTAACTGATGCCAATAATGAACAAGAAAAACCAACCTTGATAATTGGTAAAACAATTATGGGTAAAGGGTGTGTTACTGAAACAGGTGCAAATTGGGAAGGTCACTGTGAGTTACACGGACAACCAATTGGAGCTACTGGAGCCGATTTTAATGCTACCTTAAAAAACTTAGGAGCTGATGTAAATAATCCTTTTGCAAAATATGCTGATGTTGAAGCGTTTTATGCAACACTTTTAGAAAAGAAAACAGCAGCTGCTGCTGTGAAAAAAGCAGCAATAGCAACTTGGAAAGCTTCAAATCCAGAGTTGTCAGCTAAACTTGACGGATTTTTTGCAGGAAAATTACCCGCTTTAGATTTTGAATCGGTAGTGAATAAACCAGGTTTGGCAACAAGAGCAGCTTCAGCAAATGTTTTAGGGTATTTAGCTCAAAATGTGGAGAATATGATTGTTTCTTCAGCCGATTTGTCAAATAGTGATAAAACGGATGGGTTTTTAAAGCAAACGCATGCCATTAAAAAGAACGATTTCTCAGGGGCCTTTTTACAAGCAGGAGTTGCAGAATTAACAATGGCTGCCATTGCAAATGGTATTGCATTACACGGAGGTGTAATTCCGGTAGTTGCTACATTCTTTGTGTTTTCAGATTATATGAAACCAGCGATAAGAATGAGTGCAATTCAAGAATTACCTGTGAAATATGTTTGGACTCACGATGCTTTTAGAGTAGGTGAAGATGGACCAACGCACCAGCCAATTGAGCAGGAAGCGCAAATTCGTTTGTTAGAAAAGTTGAAAAACCACAGTGGAGATCCTTGTTTTACAGCACTACGTCCTGCAGATTCTGCAGAAACAAATGTTGCTTGGAAAATGGCAATGGAGAATGATAAAACACCAACAGGATTGATTTTATCTCGTCAAGGGATTAAAGATTTACCAACGGTTGCAGCATCAAGATATGAAGATGCATTGTCAGCAGAAAAAGGTGGTTATACCATTTTAGAAGTTGAAAATCCAGATGTTGTTTTAATTGCAAACGGTTCAGAAGTAGCAACTTTAATTGAAGGTGCTAAATTATTAGCAGAAAGAGAAAACATAAACGCAAAAATAGTTTCAGTTCCTTCAGAAGGGATTTTTAGATTGCAATCAAACGCATATCAAGAAAGTATCATTCCAACAAACAAACCAGCTTTTGGTTTAACAGCAGGTTTACCTGTAAACTTAGAAGGATTGGTTGGAAACACCGGAAAAGTATTTGGTTTGGATCATTTTGGATACTCAGCACCAGCAACAGTATTGGATGAGAAATTCGGATTTACAGGCGAGAATGTGTTTAAACAAGTTACAGAATTATTAAAATAATAAAATAGAAAGATGAAATTTTTTATAGATACCGCAAATTTAGCACAGATTAAAGAAGCGCAGGCTTTAGGAATATTAGATGGAGTTACAACAAACCCATCATTAATGGCAAAAGAAGGAATTACAGGGGCAGCAAACATTTTAAAGCACTATGTAGATATATGTAACATTGTTGAAGGAGATGTTTCCGCAGAAGTTATTGCAACAGATTATGAAGGAATGGTAAAGCAAGGTGAAGAATTAGCCGCATTACATCCTCAAATTGTGGTGAAATTACCAATGATTGCAGATGGCGTAAAAGCGTGTAAATATTTTTCAGATAAAGGAATTAGAACCAACGTTACTTTAGTATTTTCAGCAGGGCAAGCATTGTTAGCTGCAAAAGCAGGGGCAACGTATGTGTCTCCATTTTTAGGAAGATTGGATGATATTTCAACAGATGGATTGCATTTAATCTCAGAAATCAGACAAATTTATGATAACTACGGGTTTGAAACGCAAATATTGGCAGCTTCAATTCGTCACACTATGCACGTAATTGACTGTGCAAAAATTGGTTCAGATGTGATGACAGGTCCTTTAAGTTCAATTACAGGATTGTTAAAACACCCATTAACAGATAGTGGATTGGCACAATTTTTAGCTGATTACCAAAAAGGGAATTAAGGCTAACTTAATTATTTTTCATAAAAAAAGGGAAGCCATGGCTTCCCTTTTTTAGTATAATGTTTTAGTTTATTTTAAACGTTTAAAAATAAAACGCGTAATAAAAATACCTTTTCCATCTCCTTTTCCAGCATCACTTTCTACAGCACTTGTAACAAAAGCCAAATCCCATCCTTCATTAATCATCGTGTTTATTTTTGAAGACAATAAAGCATCGTTAGAAGCTACATTTTGAAAGTTAATACCAACAGCGCTATAAAAGTTCACTAATTTTGTTTCTTCAAAATTCTCAACTTTTGCATCTCCTCGTTTAGATTTATTTTGTTTTTTGTTGCCTTCAGTTCTTTCTGAAGTAAAATCTTTATAATTTTTTTCTTCGTTTTCAGAAACAATTCTAGACCTACCTAATCCCATTGGTACAATAGATTCAATACTTGTAACAATTTTATACTCGTAAGCTTGGGCATTCATTTCGGTAAACGAAACCGTAAATAATAGGGCAATAAATAAAATTTTTTTCATAATGTTTGTTTTAAAATATTTTGTGTTCAAATATAGGTTAATAAATGAAATAAAAAGTAAAGCTTTTATTGATATTTATTTAGCAATTAAATGAAAGTGTTGTAATTGAAAAAAGGTAATTCAAAATTATAAATTTGTAAGTCATATTAACTTGTTATCTTTGTGAGCAGTAGTTCAAAATAAATATAAATTTGAGAGGAATAGTTACAAAATCTACAGGAAGTTGGTATACCGTATATTACAACAATGGTAGCCGTTTAGATTGTAGGTTAAAGGGAAAATTTAGAATTAAAGGAATTAAAAGTACCAACCCTGTTGCGGTTGGCGATGCCGTTAATTTTGAATTTGAAGATGGAAAAGAAACAGGAGTCATCAATAAAATTTTTGATCGAAAAAATTACATCATTCGAAAATCAGTAAACCTTTCAAAACAAACACATATTATAGCGTCTAATATTGATGTGGCCTTTTTAGTGGTAACTATTGATAACCCACCAACATTTACAGGTTTTATAGATCGTTTTTTGGCAACTGCTGAAGCGTATAATATTACCACAGTAATTTTGTTCAATAAATTAGATGTTTATAACGATGAGCAATTGGATAAATTGGCAGAATTAGATGCTATTTATACCGATATTGGTTATAAATGTATTGCTATTTCAGCAACTAAAAATATTGGAATTGATGAAGTTATTGAATTAATGAAGGGAAAAACAACGATGTTTTCTGGGCATTCAGGTGTTGGGAAAACTACACTTATAAACGCCATTGAACCAACGTTAGATTTAAAAACCAAAGAAGTTTCAAAACAGCACAAGCAAGGAATGCATACCACTACTTTTGCTGAAATGTTTGAATTAAATTTCGGTGGTTTTATAATTGATACCCCTGGAATTAAAGGTTTTGGTGTGGTAGATTTTGAACCTGAACAAATCACCGATTATTTTCCTGAATTTTTTAAGCTGAAATCAAAATGTAAATTCAATAATTGTATGCATATCAATGAGCCTAAATGCGCCATTAAAGATGCCTTGGAAACGGGTGAAATTGCAGCATCTCGTTACAATAGTTATGTGCAAATGGTTGAAGGTGATGAAGAACATTACAGAGTAGATATCTATAGTTAGTTTTTAAGTCGAAAGTAAAATATCAAAAGTTTGAAGATCTAACATTAAAGTGTATTGGTCGTTGAGCGGAGTCGAAGCAATAATAATGTAGTTAGAAAGCCAGAAATCTCACCTCAAACGCAGTCGATAGAAACCAACAACAACCAACCAACAAGT
>CBDUAL010000165.1:0-6654 GCA_965365125.1 uncultured Lutibacter sp. | reverse complement strand
TAGTATCAAAACTTTTTGGCAATGTTGCCTTAAATTTTTTCCCTTCGGAAGTTGTAAATTCACCAACAACTTTATAAGATTCAACCGGAGTAAAGTTTTCAATTTCGCGTTCGCGTTCAACAATTAAACGAACTGAAACAGACTGTACTCTACCTGCAGATAAACCTCCTTTAACTTTTCTCCATAAAACAGGAGAAAGTTCATACCCCACCAATCTATCTAAAACTCTTCGTGCTTGTTGTGCATTTACTAAATTGTAATCTATACTTCTTGGATTTTCAACAGCTTTTAAAATTGCTTTCTTAGTAATTTCGTGAAAAACAATTCGCTTAGTAGCTGTATCTTTTAATTTTAATTGCTCATATAAATGCCAAGCAATAGCTTCTCCCTCGCGATCCTCATCCGAAGCTAACCAAACAGTTTCTGCTTTTTTTGCTAGAGCTTTTAATTTTTTAACTAACGCTTTTTTATCTGATGGTACCGTGTAATTTGGCATAAAATCACCATCTACATTAATCCCTATCTCCTTAGAAGGTAAGTCTGCAATGTGCCCAAAACTAGATTCAACTTGAAAATCTTTACCTAAAAATTTTTCAATTGTTTTTGCTTTTGCAGGTGACTCAACTATTACTAAATTCTTCGCCATATATCTTATTCTTTAGATTTTTCGACTCTTATACAATTATCTTTTTAACAGAATACTCTGAAATAATTATTAAGTTTTCGGATTGCAAAAGTAGATGCTTTTTTTTAAAAACAAATTTTAAGTTTCAAAAAGAACCATTTTTAACATAGTTTTCACTCCTAATTTTCTGCCAATATGTCACATTATTAATTTATTGGTTATATCTTTGCATTTTAATTTGAAGATATGAACAGTGATAAAGTTATAGTAGAAAAAAATCAAGGTCAAGCACTTTTAACTGAAAATAAAGATGGTAACAGTAAAAAGTTATATATAGAAAGTTATGGTTGCTCCATGAACTTAAACGATAGTGAAATTGTAGCTTCGATTTTATCAGAAGAAGGATATAACACTACCCATTTAATGGAAGAAGCCGATTTAGTTTTGGTAAATACCTGTTCTATTAGAGAAAAAGCAGAGCAAACGGTTCGTAAACGTTTAGAAAAATACAACGCAGTAAAAAAAATTAACCCAACAATGAAAGTTGGTGTTTTAGGTTGTATGGCTGAGCGATTAAAGGCTCAGTTTTTAGAAGAAGAAAAAATAGTTGACTTGGTTGTAGGGCCAGATGCTTATAGAGATTTACCTAATTTATTGGAAGATGTAAAAGAAGGAAGAGACGCTGTTAATGTAATTTTATCAAAAGAAGAAACTTATGGAGATGTTTCTCCTGTTCGATTAAATAGTAACGGAGTTTCAGCATTTGTTTCCATTACTAGAGGTTGCGATAATATGTGTACTTTTTGTGTGGTTCCTTTTACCAGAGGAAGAGAACGAAGCAGAGATCCAAAAAGTATTATTGAAGAAATTAGAGATTTAGTCACTAAAAACTACAAGGAAATTACATTACTTGGTCAAAACGTAGACAGTTATCTTTGGTATGGCGGCGGATTGAAAAAAGATTTCAAAAACGCATCTGAAATTGCAAAATCAACTGCTATTGATTTTGCACAATTATTAGATTTAGCAGCTACTGAATTTCCAAAAACACGTTTTCGATTTTCAACGTCAAATCCACAAGACATGAGTGTTAACGTAATTCATGTGATGGCTAAACATGAAAATGTATGTAAATATTTACATTTACCTGTACAATCTGGAAGCACTGCTGTATTAAAAAGAATGAATCGTCAACATACTCGTGAAGAATATATTAATCTTATTGATACCGCAAGAAAAATTTTACCCGACTGCTCCATATCTCAAGATATGATCGCTGGTTTTTGTGGAGAAACTGAAGAAGAACACCAAGACACTTTAAGCTTATTAGAATATGTAAAATATGACTTTGGTTTTATGTATGCTTATTCTGAAAGACCTGGCACTCCTGCTGAAAAAAGAATGGAAGATGATGTACCTTTAGATGTTAAAAAAAGAAGATTGGCTGAAATTATTGAAATCCAAAGAAAGCATAGCCACTTAAACACTAAAAAGTTTTTAGGTCAAACAGTAGAAGTTTTAATTGAAGGAACTTCAAAAAAATCGGATATGCATTGGAAAGGTAGAAATACTCAAAATGCCATGGTTATTTTTCCTAAAGGAGATGAAAAAATTGGAGATTTTGTAAATATATATGTAGAAAATTGCACATCGGCTACACTATTAGGTAAAAGAGCTTAAAACTATGGAATCATTACAAGTAATAAAACAACGTTTTGAAATTATTGGAAACGATTTACTTTTAAACCGCGCACTCGAAAAAGCCATTCGCGTAGCTCCAACTGATATTTCGGTACTAGTTACCGGTGAAAGTGGTGTTGGTAAAGAAAGTATTCCTAAAATAATTCACCATTTATCACACAGAAAACACGCAAAATACATTGCTGTAAACTGTGGTGCAATTCCTGAAGGAACCATAGACAGTGAACTTTTTGGTCATGAAAAAGGGGCATTTACAGGCGCAACCGCCACACGTAAAGGATATTTTGAAGTTGCCGATGGCGGTACTATTTTTTTAGATGAAGTTGGCGAATTACCGCTTACAACGCAAGTTAGATTGTTACGCGTTTTAGAAAACGGAGAATTTATAAAAGTAGGTTCATCACAAGTTCAAAAAACAAATGTTCGTATTGTTGCTGCTACTAATTTAAACATGCACGAAGGCATTAGCAAAGGTAAATTTAGGGAAGACTTATATTACCGATTAAGTACCATTGAAATTTCTTTACCTCCATTACGAGAAAGAAAAAACGATATTCATTTGTTGTTTCGAAAATTTGCAGCTGATTTTGCTCAAAAGTATAAAATGCCAACCATTAGACTAACTGAAGATGCTGTAAAAATATTAGAAAACTACGGCTTCCCTGGAAATATTCGTCAGTTAAAAAATATTGCTGAACAAGTTTCAGTTATTGAAGAAACTAGATTAATTGACGGGAAAAGTTTAATGCAATATTTACCAAGCAAAGGAACCAACTTACCATCAGTTATTGACGCTAAAAAATCGGCAAGTGATTTTTCTTCGGAAAGAGAAATTATGTATAAAATATTATTTGATATGCGTAATGACATTAACGATTTAAAAAAATTAACGCTTGATTTAATGAAGAGCGACGATACTGTAAAAGTAAGAGAAGATAACAAGCAATTGATTCAGAAAATTTACAGCGACACACCAATTGAACAGCCTTCTGAAAACAAAGTTGAAGTTGTTCGTTACAACGACGCTTATGAAAATGAAGATGACGACGATTATGAATTTGCTGAAACTATTGATGCTGATGAAAGCTTATCCATTCAAGATAAAGAAATTGAATTGATTAAAAAATCATTAGAACGAAATAGCGGTAAACGAAAACTTGCCGCTAAAGAATTAGGAATCTCTGAAAGAACCTTGTATCGAAAAATAAAACAATACGATTTATAGTTCTAAAATTTACTATTCCTAAAATTGATTACTTTTACAACGAATCAAACATTATAAATGAAAAAACTTAGCTATCTCATCCTATTTCTACTAACATTTACCATTCAAAGTTGTGGTGTCTACTCATTTACAGGAACAAATTTACATCCTGATGTAAAAACAGTTCAGGTTGATTATTTCCCAAACAATGCCATATTGGTTGAACCTACATTAAGTACACTTTTTACTTTAGCGCTTCAAGATATATTTTTAACGCAAACCAATTTAGATTTAGTAAAATCTAACGGAGATTTACAATTTGAAGGAGAAATTACGGGTTATAAAATAAACCCTATGACTGCAACAGCCGAACAAACTGCTGCACAAAACAGAATTACAATAACAGTAAATGTGCGTTTTTACAACAACAAATTAGAAGAAGATAATTTTGAACGTTCTTTCTCATTCTACTATGACTTTCCTGCTGAGCAATCGCTTACCGGTAGCCTACTTACAGATGCTTATGATGAAATTTTAGAACGTATTACACAAGATATTTTTAATGCTTCAGTAGCTAAATGGTAAACTAATGAATAGAGAAGACATTACTTTTTTATTACAAAACCCAACAAGTATAGATACTTCAAAAACAGCACTTTTAAATGAAGTTGTTGAAATGTACCCCTATTTTCAAGCTGCTAGAACCATTCAATTAAAAGCATTAAAATCAACCAATAGCGTAAAATACAACCAATCATTAAAAAAAACTGCAGCCTATACTATTGATCGTCAAGTATTATTTGAGTTTATAACTTCTCAAAATTTCACAAAAAACAATTATAAGGAAAACCATGTTTTAGAAGAAATTGAAATTATTGACCCTGAAACAGTTCAAGCACCACATAATGCAATTGATAATACTTTTAAAAGCGAAGTTGAACCGGCACTAAAAAAATTAAAAATTGAAGATGCTAAAACTGAAGCAACTCAAATTGAAGCAGCTGCAGATGAAACTATGTTAGAAATAGGAAAACCACTTCAATTTAACAGTACTGAACCTCATTCTTTTAACGAATGGATGCAATTAATTTCTACAAAACCAATTATAAGAGAAGAAATCTTTACCAATTCAACAGAAAAAATCACAAAAAATGAGGGTAAATTCAATCTTATTGATCAGTTTATTGAATTGAATCCCAAAATAAAACCTATTGATAAAAACGCTATTTTTCAAGATGTTACAACTGAACAATCTACTGAAAATGAAAGTTTAATGACAGAAACTTTAGCGAAAGTTTATTTAGAACAAAAAAAATATGAAAGCGCTATAAAAGCATACCGCATTTTAAGTTTGAAATATCCAGAAAAAAGTGGTTTCTTTGCAGACCGAATTAAAGCAATAAAAAATTTACAAAAAAATAAATCATGACATATACATTATTCTTAGTTCTGATTATGATCGTAGCATTTTTGCTAATCCTAATTATTATGGTTCAAAACCCTAAAGGTGGCGGATTATCTTCATCATTTGGTGGTGGCGGAACTCAATCATTAGGTGGTGTTCAAAACACAACAAATTTTTTAGACAAAAGTACTTGGACACTTTCAATAGTGTTATTAGCACTTATTTTGTTATCAAATTTTGCAGCACCAAAAATTAATGCTGTTGATACAAGTTCAGAAATTGAAAACACTATTGAAAATAGAGAAATTCAAGATTTGCAAACTTTGCCAGCAACTCAACCAGCATCACAAGATTCAGTTCAATAACAATTGAAAAAACATACCTAAAAAATGCCAATGTGAAATGACACGTTGGCATTTTTTTATTGATTAAATTTCAATAAAAGTACATTTGTCAGTTTTATAACCTTGGCATACTTTTGGAACGTTTTTGTTCTATAAAAAAATAATTCTTAAACTAATTATAACATGAGTAAAATTAACATTAAACCACTTGCCGACAGAGTTTTAGTTCAACCTGTTGAAGCAGAAACAACTACAGCTTCTGGACTTATTATACCAGATTCAGCAAAAGAAAAACAACAAAAAGGAACAGTTTTAGCAGTAGGTAATGGTACAAAAGACGAACCAATGACTGTTAAAGTTGGTGATACCGTTTTATATGGTAAATACGCTGGTACCGAACTTGTTTTAGAAGGTACTGAATATTTAATCATGAGAGAAAGCGATATTTTAGCAATTGTTTAAATTTTAACAACTAGCTATTTGCTTTTTCACAATTAGCTTTATAAAATAATTAGAAAACAAACCCGCAAAAAGCTAAAGGCTCAAAGCCAAAAGCATTTTTGCAAAAAAAATATAATTAAAATGGCAAAAAATATAATTTTTGATATTGAAGCACGTGACGGATTAAAGCGTGGTGTTGATGCTTTAGCAAATGCAGTTAAAGTAACATTAGGTCCTAAAGGAAGAAATGTTGTAATTGGAAAAGCTTTTGGAGGCCCTGTAATTACTAAAGACGGTGTAACCGTTGCTAAGGAGATTGAATTAGAAGATGCTTTAGAAAACATGGGCGCACAAATGGTGAAAGAAGTAGCCTCTAAAACCAACGATTTAGCTGGTGATGGTACTACAACTGCAACTGTTTTAGCACAAGCAATTGTTAAAGAAGGTTTAAAAAATGTTGCTGCTGGCGCAAATCCATTAGATTTAAAAAGAGGAATTGACAAAGCTGTTGAAGCAATTGTTAAAAATCTACAAGAACAATCTCAAGAGGTTGGTAACAAATCAGACAAAATAAAGCAAGTAGCATCTATTTCAGCAAATAACGATGAAACTATTGGTGATTTAATTGCTCAAGCTTTTGAAAAAGTTGGGAAAGAAGGTGTAATTACTGTTGAAGAAGCAAAAGGAACTACAACGTATGTTGACATTGTTGAAGGTATGCAATTTGACAGAGGTTACTTATCTCCATATTTTGTTACAAATGCTGACAAAATGTTGACTGATTTAGAAAATCCTTACATTTTGTTATTCGAAAAGAAAATTACAAATCTTAAAGATTTATTACCAATTTTAGAGCCAGTTGCTCAAAGCGGTAAACCATTATTAATTATTGCTGAAGATGTTGAAGGTGAAGCTTTAGCTACTTTAGTAATGA
>CBDUAL010000164.1:0-6691 GCA_965365125.1 uncultured Lutibacter sp. | reverse complement strand
AAGGAGAGTATTATCTTTTGATTGGGAGAAATCTGCTTTAAAAACGTTAAATATTGGTAAAATGAATGAAGCAGCTGAAATATTGCTAACTTACACTAATTTTAAATGTTTTTCACGTTCCAATACCAATGTTAAAACATACAACTGTGATATAACGGAAGCTGTTTGGAAGCAAGAAGGAAAGCATTTAGTTTTTTATATTACCGCTGATCGTTTTTTAAGAAATATGGTGCGTGCTATTGTTGGAACATCAATAGATATTGGTTTGGGAAAGACTTCAATTAATGAATTTGAACAAATAATAGAAAGTGAAAATAGGTGTAATGCAGGAACATCTGCACCGCCACAAGGGTTATTTTTAACACAAGTAACTTATCCAAAAACAATTTTTATACATGAGTAAAAAAGTGACAGGAAAGGCTTTTGATGCAAAAATATTTAAGCGACTAATGGGGTTTGCAAAGCACTACCGTTGGCAATTTTTTGTGGGCACATTGTCGGCTATATTATTGTCGTTAGTGTCTGTAGCCAAACCAATATTATTACAAGAAATTGTAAATAATTATTTTGAAAATAAAGACAAGGAAGGCTTGTTGTATTTTTCTTTATTAATGTGTGTGTTTTTATTTGCGGAAGTTTTTTTACAATTCATTTTTATATACAAAGTCAATTGGTTAGGTCAGCATATTATTAAAGATATTCGTGTGAAATTGCAAAAACATATGCTGCAATTTAAAATGGCTTATTTTGATCAATCTTCAGTAGGTAAATTAGTGACTAGGTTGGTGAGTGACACGGAAACTATTGCGCAGTTTTTTGGGGGTGGTTTGTTTATGATTATCAGCGATTTTCTAAAAATGTTTGTGGTTGCCATCGTAATGTTATGGATGAATTGGAAACTTGCTTTAATTGCTTTTATTGTGTTGCCCATTTTAGTGTATGCTACAAAAGTGTTTCAAATTGCCATAAAATCTGCTTTTCAAGATGTTCGGTCTCAAGTAGCAAATTTAAACGGCTTTGTTCAAGAGCGAGTTACTGGAATGAATATTGTACAGCTTTTTAATCGTGAAAAAATTGAATACGAGAATTTTGTAAAAATTAATGAGAAGCATAAAAAAGCGCATGTAAGAACAGTTTGGTATTATTCTATTTTTTTTCCAATTGCCGAAATATTGTCATCTATTGCTGTTGGATTGTTAGTTTGGTTTGGAGGTTTAGATGTTGTTAATAATGGTGGTACAAATGCAGGTGAAATTATTGCGTTTATTATGATGTCTCAAATGTTGTTTAGACCTTTAAGGCAAATTGCTGATAAATTCAATACACTTCAAATGGGAATGGTAGCAGGAGATCGTGTTTTTGAAATACTAGATACTGAAAGTCAGATTGCAAAAACAGGAAATGTTGAAGCAACGCATTTTGCCGGAGATATAAAGTTCAAAAAAGTACATTTTAGCTATATTAAAGGAGAAGAAGTATTGAAGGGAATTTCATTTAACGTAAAGGCTGGTGAAACTGTGGCCATTGTTGGTGCCACTGGAGCAGGGAAATCTACCATTATAAATTTGGTGAATCGTTTTTATGAAATTGATTCAGGGGAAATTTGTATTGACAATCATAATATTGAACAATATACTTTGCCTTCATTAAGGAAAGAAATTGCAGTTGTGCTACAAGATGTTTTCTTGTTCTCTGATTCAATATATAATAATATTGTATTGAGTAATAATGAAATTACTTTAGAAGAAGTTAAAAAAGCTGCTAAAGAAATAGGAATTCATGATTTTATTATGAGTTTACCTAATAACTATTTATACAATGTAAAAGAACGTGGTGTTATGTTGTCTTCGGGTCAGCGACAGTTAATTGCTTTTTTACGTGCCTATGTTAGTAAGCCAAGTGTATTAATTTTGGATGAAGCAACTTCGTCTATCGATTCGTATTCAGAAAAATTAATTCAAGAAGCAACTGATAAAATAACGGAACATCAAACCTCAATTATTATTGCACATAGGTTAACAACCGTTAAAAAAGCGGATAAAATAATAGTCATGGATCAAGGTGAAATTGTTGAACAAGGTTCGCATTTAGAACTGTTGAAAATAGATGGCTACTATAAAAACCTATACAATATGCAGTTTGCTAATGAAATTGCCTAAACTGTTTTAATTTAGGTCGTACCTAATTGTTTCAATCAATTCATTGTTATTTTTAAAAAACACAAATTCCCCATCTTTTATATAAGACATTTTACCTGTTTCTTCAGAAACCACTAAACAAAGTGCATCCGTTTTTTCTGTAATTCCAATGGCAGCTCTGTGTCTTAATCCAAATCTAGAAGGTAGGTGTTTGTTTGAAAGTGGTAACACAATTCGAGTTGCAATGATGAAATTTTCTTTAATAATCATAGCGCCATCATGTAGCGGACTATTTTTGTAAAAAATGCTTTCTAAAATAGGCTGATTAATTTCGGCATTCATTTGGTCGCCAGTAGATTTTACAAAATCTAAATTGTGAGTACGTTCCAACACAATTAATGCACCTGTTTTTGTTTTGGCCATAGCATCGCAAGCTTTTACCACAGCTTCAACATTCATTGTGGTGTGAATTTCGGTTTTCAAAAACTTTAGCTGTTTTAAAAAGTTACGTCTGTTTGCAAAATTTGTAGAACCTAGCATTAATAAAAACTTCCGAACTTCAGGTTGAAATACAATAAGTACCGCTATAGCGCCTAATCCTAATAAAGTTCCAAGTAAGCCACTTAGCATTTTCATTTGCAAGGCTTCGGTTATTTTCCAAATTAAAACAATTAAAGTAATTCCAATAAAAATATTAATAGCAACTGTTCCTTTTAATAATTTGTACACATAGTAGAGTAGTACAGCTACTAAAACAATGTCTAAGGCATCTAAAATAGAAAAGTCTAAAAAATCGAGCATTTAAAAGGTTTTTGTAAAAGTATGAAAAAGATCACACACAAAGTAGTTATTCACAACCGCAATCAGGAACTTTTGTTGGGTTAAAAATAAACTCTAAATTATTAATTAGTAGATGTGGTGCTTTTAATGTTGCCATCATTGTGCTGAAATATAAATAATCTTGATACAATAAATCTTCATTAAAATTTAAATGTAACATGGTTTGTTTCCCTTCCGAAGAAAAATCTATAAAATCAAGTAGTGTTTCTTTAAATTCGCCGTTTTCCATTTTTGCATCATTTATCCAAGTGTTGTTTGGGTTGAAGGTAATGCTGATATTATTGAATTTTTGATAAGTATCACTATTCGTTTTTAAATAGTATTTTGATAAAATACTGTCTGTTTTAAATTCGGTAGCATCAAATTCAAAAAAGGTTAATTTTTTTGAAATGGTGTCAGAGTAGCTAAAGTAGTTGTGCATTCCTTCTTTTGAATGCACTCCGTTAGCGTGTTTGTATTTTAATTTGGTAATGGTTGCAATAATTGCTTTTAAAGGTAAACGTTTGTCAATATTATAAATCCAATGTGTGGTGCTTATGGTATTTTTTCGGTTCACTCTTGCAATGGTGTCATTGCCTTCAGTTTCAAAAAATAACCAAACTTGTGAGTGGTTGTGTAATTCTTGCAATCCTAAAATATTTAGCGTAGGAATTTTTAATTCTTGTTTAGAACAACTTATTAAAAATAGTAAAGTTAAAAGTGGAAGTAATTTTTTCATTCAATTAATTATTTAATAGTTCAACTATTTTAATGGCTTGTATTGCTTCTTTTACATCGTGTACGCGTAAAATGTTTGCGCCGTTTAACAATGCAATTGTATTTGCTGAAGTTGTTGCGTTTAACGCTTCTTCTGCTGAAATGTTTAAAGGTTTGTGCAGCATTGATTTTCTAGAAATTCCAACAAGCATTGGAACTTCTAAATTTTTAAATAAGGATAGTTTTTTTAAAAGTTCATAGTTATGATCTATGGTTTTTCCAAAGCCAAAGCCTACATCAGTAATAATGTCATTTACTCCTAAGGCGCGTAATTCGGAAATTTTAGTTGAAAAATAGTGCAATACTTCTTGCGTTATATTTGTGTAAGTAGGATTTTGTTGCATATTTTGAGGAGAGCCCTGCATATGCATTATAATATATGGTACTTGTAATTTTGCGATGATTGAAAACATTTCTGCATCCATGCTTCCTGCTGAAATATCATTAATTATACTGGCGCCATTTTTAATACACTGTTCAGCAATAGTACTTCTAAAGGTATCTATTGAAATAATAATGTTAGGAAATTCTTTAACTAATAATTGAATTACGGGAACAATTCTAGTTAATTCCTCTTCTTCTGAAATGTGTTTTGCTCCCGGTCTTGAAGAGTATGCGCCAATATCAATAAAAGTAGCGCCATCAGTTAGCATTTTTTCAACTTGTGAAATAATAGCTTCTTCGTTGGAATATATTCCGCCATCAAAAAAAGAGTCGGGCGTAATGTTTAAAATACCCATTACTTTTGGTGAAGAAAGATCAATTAGTTTCCCTTTACAATTAATTGTACTCATTTATTTAACTACCTTATTAATTACCTTTGTCATTTCTGGGGCTTCATAATTCATCATTTTTAAAACCAAGTCGTTAACACAATCGCTAACAATTAACATGTCTTTGTTTGATTGTTTTAAGTAACCTTCAATAACCATTACATCTAGTTGTTTTAACATATAGTTAAAAAATCCGTTGGTGTTTAATACTCCTACAGGTTTTTTCTCAATACCTAATTGGTTCAATGTTAATGCTTCAAAAATTTCATCTAAGGTGCCAAATCCGCCGGGTAAGGCAATGTAACCATGTACCAATTTGCTTATTTTCACCTTGCGTTTGCTCATTGTTTTGGTAACAATCATTTGGGTAATGTTATCGTGAGCAACTTCTTCTTTTCGTAACAAACTCGGAATTACACCAATAACTTCTCCGTTGTTTTTCAAAATAGTATCGGCAATTACGCCCATCATTCCAATTTTTCCACCTCCATAAACCATTCCAATGTTATTTTTGGCAAAATGAAGCCCTAATTTTACCGCATCATTTTTATAAACTTCATTAAAGCCTAAACTCGACCCGCAAAAAACAGCAATATTTTTCATTAATAGATAATTGATTTTTTAATTCATTAAATTTGTTCGAAATTTACGGAAATAATTAATAGTTACATGCAACAAACTTCAAAACAATACAACGCGGTTATTGAAAAATGCCGTTCCTTATATATTAATAAGTTACAAGATTACGGAAGTGCTTGGAGAATTTTACGTTTACCATCGCTAACCGATCAAATTTTTATCAAAGCACAGCGCATTCGTCAGTTGCAGCAAAATGATACTCGAAAAGTTGATGAAGGTGAAGTTTCTGAATTTATTGGGATTATCAATTATTCGGTAATGGCGCTAATTCAGTTAGAAAAAGGAGTTGTAGAACAGCCAGATATTGAAACAGAAGAAGCGGTTGCTTTATACGATAAACATGTTGCAATTACAAAGCAGCTAATGGAAGATAAAAATCATGATTATGGTGAAGCTTGGCGCGATATGCGTGTAAGTTCTTTAACCGATTTAATTCTTCAAAAACTATTACGTGTAAAACAAATTGAAGATAATAAAGGAAAAACAATTGTTTCCGAAGGTATTGATGCAAATTATCAGGATATGATAAATTATGCCGTTTTTGCCTTAATTCATTTAAACGAAGATTAATATTATGAAAGCCATTGTATTTATAGCGAGATTATTTGTTGCCATAACATTTATTTTTTCAGGATTTGTAAAATTAGTTGATCCGTTAGGTTCTGCTTACAAGTTTCAAGAATACTTTGGTGCTGATGTATTGAATTTGGAATTTTTAATTCCGTATGCACTGCCATTCTCAATTTTATTAATCTTGGCTGAAATTATGTTAGGCGTAATGTTGTTAGTTGGTTATTTGCCAAAATTTACGGCTTGGAGTTTACTAGGTATTATGTTGGTGTTTTTATTTTTAACCTGGTATTCTGCGTTCTATAATAAGGTAACAGATTGTGGTTGCTTTGGAGATGCTGTTAAATTAACCGCTTGGGGTACGTTTTATAAAAACATTGTTTTAATAGCGTTTGTGCTTATATTGGTTTTGAAAGTAAAGTTTATTCATCCTGTTTTTGGGTTGAACTCTGGTAAATGGATCACTTTTTTATCATTTTCTACCTTCTTATATATTACATATTATGTATTGGTGCATTTACCTATAATAGATTTTAGACCTTATGCTATTGGAAAAAGCATTCCTGAAGGAATGGAATACATAGGAGAAGAAGAGCCGCCAATTCATGATTTTTATTTGGAATCTGTTGAAGGGGAAGATTTAACAGATGCTGTTCTTACTAATGATAAAATAATGTTGGTGGTTGCTTACAATTTATCTAAAAGTGATTTGCAAGGTTTTACAGGTATAAAAACAGTTTCTGATGAGGCATTGAATAATGGGTATACCGTTTATTTATTATCTTCTTCTATGGATGAAGATTTTCAAAAAATTAAAACAGACTACGATTTAAATTTTGAAATGCTTTTTGGAGATGAAACAATGCTTAAAACAATTATTAGATCAAATCCTGGGGTGCTTATCTTAAATAAAGGAACTGTAAAAGGTAAATGGAGCTGGTCTGATGCTACTAAAATTACATTCTAAATTCAATT
>CBDUAL010000163.1:0-6697 GCA_965365125.1 uncultured Lutibacter sp. | reverse complement strand
ATGGCGACCGCTTTGATCCCCCTGGGAGAAGGAGACAAAGCGCCGGAAGGCAGCGGGGGAGATGATCCGTTGACCGCGTTGAAAAAGCTGTTTACCGGCGGATAGGCAAGGGGGAGCACTGAGAAAAAGTTTCCGTAACATTACTGTAGTAAATCGAAAAAACCGCCGTGCTAATAACTAATGAATATACCGAATTTGCCCAGTCGTAAAATGCCCAAGCATTTATTAATTTCTTGTCACCTCTTTTTAACTTCATCATTCAAAAATAAAACTGTTCTTTTAAGAAGAACGCGCAACAAGATACTTATTTTTTGCAATTTACTGTTTAGTATTACCAACATTTACAGAATTAAACTTCTTTGCATGAGCAATTGCAGTAGGTAAATATGCGCGTAAATTTTCAATTCTTGTTTCGTTTGAAGGGTGCGTACTTAAAAATTCAGGTTGAGAACTTCCACCATTTTGACTCATTCTAACCCATACCTGAATTGCTTCTTCTGGATTATAGCCTGCCATAATCATAAACACCATTCCTAACTTATCGGCTTCTGTTTCATGAGTTCTACTATACGCTAACATACCTACTTGTGATCCTACTCCATAAATGGTATTCCAAAGTACTTGAGTTTCAGAATCTTGGCCTGAAGTTCCCAAAGCAACGGCTATACCACCTAATTGTTTCCCGTAAGCAGTAGTCATTCGTTCTTGCCCATGTTTTGCAAATGCGTGTGCAACTTCATGGCCCATAACCGCTGCTATTCCATCAGTATTAGCACAAATTGGTAAAATTCCGGTATAAAAAACCACTTTTCCTCCAGGCATACACCAAGCATTAACTGTAGGATCATCAATTAAATTAAACTCCCATCTATAACTATCAGCTTCACTTACCATTCCATTTGCACGCATAAATCTATCAACTGCCTTTGAAATATTCATTCCAACATTTTGAATCTCATTGGTCTGTTTTACATTAGTAGAGACTTTATTTTCTTTTAAAAATCCTTCATATTGGGCAAAACTTGCAGGTAAAATTTCGTTATCACTTACAACGTTAATTCTTTTTCTTCCAGTAATTGGCACTGTACTACAACCTACCAGAAATATTAAAACGACTATTAAAGAAATTATTTTTTTCATATTTGAGTTTTGTTTAATTTAGACTTTTCATAAAAATACAAATTCTATCTTTACCAACAAATACCGTAAAGCTAAGTGATGAGTAAATCTTCTAAAGAAAATGTAACTAATAATTTGCCAAAAGTACCAAAATCAATACTAGTTATTGGAAAACTTTTACAAATTATTTCAAAAAATTTAGCTACACATTTTGCTGTAAAACTATTTAAAACCCCTATTCGCTATAAAACTCCTGAAAAAGAAAAAAATATGGTGAAAAGTGCTCAAAAGAAAATTGTTTTGATTCCTGAATTACAAAAAGAAGTAATGATATATACCTATGGTAATGCAACAAAAAAAATATTGTTGGTTCACGGCTGGTCGGGTCGCGGCACTCAACTATACAGCATTGCTGATGCATTATTAGAAAACGGCTATATGACTGTTAGTTTTGACGCACCTGCTCACGGAAAATCAAAAGGAAACACGACTATGATGACCGAATTTATAACTGTTTCAAAATTTTTAGAAAAAGAAATGGGACCGTTTGAATTTGCTATTGGTCATTCTTTAGGAGGCATGGCAGTATTAAATAGTTTAAAGCAAGGTATGAAGTTTAAAAAAGCGGTTGTTATTGGAGCAGGAGATAGTATTACTGATATAATTACAGTTTTTGTAGAAAAACTCGAATTAGACATTCAATTTGTAGAAAAAATAAAACTTCATTTTTATAAAAAATTTAATGAACATATTGAGAATTTCTCTGGAAGTATTGCAGCCAAAGATGTAAAAACCCCAACATTGGTTATTCATGATTCAGAAGATAAAGAAGTGCCTGTAAGTTGTGCGTATACTATTCGTCAAAACTTAAAACAAGGTGAACTTTTAATTACAAATGGCTTAGGGCATAAACGTATTTTAAATAATGAACTTGTTTTAAATAGAATTATTAATTATTTAAAACGAACTGGTTAAAATGAAGCATTTATTTCTAATAGTATTTATAAGTATATTTAGTCTATCTACAAGTTATTCTCAACAAAATTCAGAAAAAAAGATGGTAAAAAAGGTAACAAAAACAGATGAAGAGTGGAAAGCAACATTAACCTCTGAACAATATTATATTTTAAGGCAAAAAGGAACTGACCGCCCAAGTGAAGCTGGATACACTTCCCATTTTGAAAAAGGAACCTACCATTGTGCTGCTTGTGATTTACAATTATTTGAATCGAACAGTAAATTTGAATCGCACTGTGGCTGGCCCTCATTTGATGACGCTATTGACGGTACTGTTGAATTTGTTTTAGACAAAACTCACGGCATGGTAAGAACTGAAATTATTTGCGCTGCTTGTGATGGACACCTAGGGCATGTTTTTAATGATGGTCCAAAAGAAACAACAGGTGAACGTTATTGCGTAAACACTACTTCTATAAAATTTGTAAAATCTAAGAAGTAAATTTCACAAAATCTACTTTTTAGTTTATTTTTTATTGAAAATAGGTGTAAACACTCTTTTATTGTTATTTTTACCTAAAATTAACAAACATATTATGAATCAAATAATAACTTTTGGAGAAGTTTTAATGCGTTTATCTCCCGAAGGAAATAAGAAATTTATCCAATCTAATTTATTGGAGTTTTATTTTGGAGGAACCGAAATAAATGTTGGAATTTCTATCGCAAATTTTGGAGGAAATGTAAAACATATTTCTTGTATATCTGATGATTTTGTGGGTGATACAGCAATTTCTTATTTAAGAAGATTTGGTGTAGATACTTCGGAAATCATACGTTCAAAAAGACCTTTAGGCGTTTATTTTTTAGAAATTGGTGCCGTTATGAGACCTAGCTCTATATCGTACAACAGGTCACATTCTTCTTTTTCTGAAATTCAACCTTCAATGGTAAATTGGGAAAAATCTTTAGAAAATGGGAAATGGTTTCATTGGACAGGAATTACACCTGCACTATGTAAAGGAGGCTATGAAACTTTGAAAGAAGGTTTAATATTAGCTAGAAAAAAGGGCATGGAAGTTTCAGCCGACCCTACTTATAGAAGCGGACTTTGGAAATATGGTGGAGATCCTAAAGTTATATTAACCGATTTATTAAACTATTCAACAATATTTATTGGTGGTGTAAATGAAATAAATGAAGTATTAGGAACTGATTTTAGTTATTCAGAAGAAGATTTTATTGCTGCAAGTAAATTGTTAATGGAAGAATTCCCAACAATTAAAAAAGTGTTTGATAAAATTAGAACAGCTGTTAATGCTTCTTGGCATAAAATAAGATCACGAATGTGGAATGGTATTGAATTTAGAGAAACTGAAGATTTTGATATCACACATATTGTAGACCGTATTGGAACAGGCGATGCTTATGCCGCAGGCTTAATTTATGGATTACAACATTATGATGATTTTAAAGCTATGGAGTTTGCAGCAGCAGCTAGTGCTTTAAAACACACCTATGAAGGTGATGTTAATTTTTCTTCTGTAGATGAAGTATTAGGTATTTTAGGAGGAAATACATCTGGTCGTTTCAATAGATAAAATAATTTTACATATTAAAAAAGAGACTGTCTAAAAAGAAATTTTTAGGCGGTTTTTTTTAGTTGTTTTTTGATACGCTCTTTACTGGTTTTAATTTATTTTCCCCAAACAAAAGTATAACGATTTGCGTTGGCTTCTATCTTAGTGCCACCTACAAAAATATCTTTTAGACTAATCACGTCCTGTGCTACCAATAGCAACATAACCTAATGAAATATTTTCTTTAGATGCCCTTGTAGTCGTTTACCTCTAAAATTATTAATGGTATTGTGGTTGGGTTTACTTTGACCACTTAGCCATATAAAATAAATATTTTCATACAAAGCTTGTTCTACTTTAAGCGAAGAATAAAGATTCCGAAAATAGGCATAAATAATGACCTTTAAAAGCATTTGTGGATGATAACTTGATGTGCCTCCTCCTTTATAACTTTTTTTAAAGCACTAATATCTACGTTATCAAAATCGTATTAACAACTCAAACAGGATGGTTCAGAGAAACTAAATCATCGTAACTTGGTGGTAAAAAACTTAACTGATCTTAGTCATAAGTCTTAAAAACTACTTTTTTTTCATTCCATGAAATTGAACAATTTGTAGCTTTTTTCAAAAAAAAGACTGACTTTTCAGACAGCCTTGTTTTTGTTTATAGATCTTTTATGTTATGATTTTCGATACTTACTTGTTATTTCAAAAACGTGTTCTAAAATACGTTGTTCCACTTCATTAAATTCTTCATTTTTACGTTTCATTACCAAATTTGCAGTTTGTTTTGCCTTGTTAATTTGGTAAGTTGTAATACCTGCTGCTCCCCCCCAACTAAATGATGGTACAAAGTTTCTTGGAAAATTACTGCCGTAGATATTTGAACTTACACCTACTACAGTTCCTGTATTAAACATGGTATTTATAGCGCTTTTAGAATGGTCTCCCATAATTAATCCACAAAATTGCAATCCTGTCTTCGCAAAATTTTCTGTTTCATAATTCCATAAGCGCACCTGCTCGTAATTATTTTTTAAGTTTGAATTATTAGTGTCAGCGCCTAAATTACACCACTCACCTAGTACTGAATTTCCTAAGTAACCTTCGTGTCCTTTACTTGAAGATGCAAATAAAATAGAATTACTTACCTCTCCTCCTATTTTACATTTAGGTCCCAATGTAGTTGCTCCATATACTTTTGCTCCCATTTTAACTACAGATTGTTCGCACATAGCAAAAGGGCCTCTAATAAGGCTTCCTTCCATTACTAAAGCATCTTTGCCTATGTAAATTGGTCCTTCGGTTGCATTTAATACCGAGAACAATACTTGAGCCCCCTCTTCAATAAAAATATTTTCTTTATTTAGGTATTGAACACCTTTAGGAATAGGCTCCGATTTTCGTCCTGAAGTAATTAATTCAAAATCATACTTTAAGGCTTTATCATTCAATGAAAATAAATCCCATGTATTTTTAATTTGAAGTAATTCGGGTGTAAATTCTAGTTGTTCGTAGGTTTCAAAATCAACATCTACTTGTTCTTCAGTAGTATAAAAAGCAATTACTTCTTCATTTTGAAAAACAGCCTGATTTTCTTTTAAATTTTGAATAACCTCAACTAATTGAGCTGTAGGTAAAAAAGAAGCATTTATCATTACATTTTGCTCCATTTCAACCATTGGATATTTTTCTTCTAAATATTCCTCAGTAAGTGTAGTTGTAGTGTATCCTAAAAAAGTTTCCCATTTTTCTCTTATGGTTAAAATTCCTATTCTTAGGTCTGCTACAGGTCTGGTATACGTTAAAGGCAATAAAGAATCTCTAACTGTTCCATCAAATAAAATATAGTTCATTTCGTAAATATTTTAAGCAAATGTACAGTAAGTTTTCACCTTTTCAAACGAAATAAACCACGGTATTTTATAAAATATTTTTTTTCCTTAAATAAGTATCAATTGTGTCAGCTGTATCAAAACAATCGCTTATCGTGTTAATATCAGTACAGTAACGAGAATCTATTGTACTTCTTCTACAAGCTATTGCACTCATTTCAATAGTTTTAAAATTAGGATCAACTTTTACACATTTTTCATATAAAGAAGCCATGGTATCATCTATACCAATTTCAATATTATTTTTAAGCAAAAAACCTTTAAAAAAATTTTCAATTGCAAATTGCGAATTTTTACAGACAGAAAAACCTAATAAATCTTCTGATGGTTTTAGTAATTCTTCTTTTGCTAAATCTAAATTTTTAGTTGCTTCATTTAAAAAGGCTTTTGACCTTGAATTTCCATCAATCATAGTTAAATATTTTAAATAGAAGTGCCAAGTATACATAAAATACTTGGCACTTCAAAATTGAGATTAATTATAAATTTTTATAAAGCTCTAAGCGCTCCCATTGAACATCAACTTGTTCTTGTGCTTGTGCTAACAACATTTTTGCGCGTTCTGCATCTTCTTTTACAACTCTCGTAAAACGAGTTTCAGAATACATAAACTCTTCTAATGGTGCTGAAGGTGCTTTAGAATCTAATTTAAATTTCTTTCCTTTAGGTGCTAAAGGATTGAATCTAAATAATGGCCAGTAACCAGTTTCAATTGCTTTTTCTTGGTGTTGAGCTCCAAATTTTAAATCATAACCGTGATCTCCACAATGTGAGTACGCTATAATAATTGATGGTCCTGGATATGCAGCAGCTTCTTCAATTGCTTTTAATGTTTGCATATCTTTTGCTCCAATTGCAATTTGAGCTACATAAACATTACCGTAAGATACTGCTTGTAAAGCTAAACTTTTCTTGTTACTTGCTTTACCATTCGTTGCAAATTTAGCACTTGCCCCAATTGGTGTTGCTTTAGAAGCTTGACCTCCTGTGTTAGAATAAATTTCAGTATCCATTACTAAAATATTAATATTCTCACCAGATGCTAATACGTGATCTACACCACCGTAACCGATGTCGTAAGCCCAACCATCTCCACCAAAGATCCAAACAGCTTTTTTACGTAAATATTCTGATAAATTTCTTA
>CBDUAL010000162.1:0-6866 GCA_965365125.1 uncultured Lutibacter sp. | reverse complement strand
GATAGCTAGAGCGGTTACTGCAAATCCTCCTGTTAGATTCTTTATTATAGATAATTAATAGTAAAAAATAGTGTTATTGGTAAAATTATCAGAATATATAATTAATATTTCATAATTTTATACTAACAATTTTAACTAGGTATAATAATTAAAAACAGTTAGTCATGAGCAATAAACCAGCAAATAATATTCAAGATTTACAATACTTTGGAGAATTTGGAGGTGTAAATCCTTCAATTTCAGATTCAGCAACCTATACTTTTTTACACGCAAAAACAATGCTCGACACTTTTGAAGGGCACGCCGAAGGGTGTTATTTATATTCGCGCCATACAAGTCCAAGTAATTTATATTTAAGCGAAGCTTTGGCCGCTATGGAATTTACAGAGACAGCAAATGTAGCAGCATCAGGAATGGGAGCAATTACATCAGTTTTTTTACAGGTTTGTGGGGCTGGAGATCATATTGTTTCAAGTAGAACAATTTACGGAGGTTCTTACGCATTCCTAAAAAACTTTGCGCCAAAGCTAAATATTACATCTTCATTTGTCGATATTACATCTTTAGAGTCTGTTGAAAAAGCAATAAAACCTTCAACAAAAATGATTTATTGTGAAGCAATTAGCAATCCGCTTTTAGAAATAGCAAACATTGCCGAACTATCTAAAATAACCAAAAAGCATGGTATACTTTTAGTGGTTGATAATACCTTTTCTCCGTTATTAATTTCTCCTCAAAAATTAGGAGCCGATATTACCATTCACAGTTTAACCAAATTTATTAACGGTACAAATGATACGGTTGGGGGCGTTGTTTGTGGTTCACAAGCATTTATTAATAGTTTGCGTAATGTAAATGATGGTGCAGCTATGTTGTTAGGTCCTGTAATGGATAGTTTACGAGCAGCAAGCGTATTAAAAAACCTAAGAACATTGCATATTCGTATGAAGAAGCACAGTGAAAATGCATTGTATTTAGCTGAGAATTTTGAAGACGACGGATTGAAAGTTGTGTATCCAGGCCTAGAAAGTCATCCGGGGTATAAACTTTTTAAAACAATGTACAATAAAGAATATGGTTTTGGTGGAATTATGACCATTGATGTTGGTAGTTTAGCAAAGGCAAACGAATTAATGGAGTTAATGCAAAATCAAAATTTAGGATATTTAGCAGTAAGCCTAGGTTTTTATAAAACACTTTTTAGCGCATCTGGTTCTAGCACTTCTTCTGAAATTCCTGCGGAAGAACAACTTAAAATGGGACTTTCAGACGGAATTATTCGTTTTTCAATAGGTTTAGATAATGATATTGAACGCACCTACCGAGCTATGAGAAAATGCATGGTTCAGGTTGGAGTTTTGTAAATAATCGTACAATTTTTAAAGTTCACCCCATTTCTGTTAGGAATGGGGTGTTTTTTTGCAATAATATTGAATTTTCCGTATAATTACATTTCATAAAAAAATGAGAATGCCGGAAAACAAAAACCTTTCAGAAATTAAGATTGAAGAACAACAAATTATTAAAAATAGTGACCTTAGTATTTGGGAAGCTTTAATTCCTGTAGTTATTTTAATGTGCTTGTTAGCTTATAACATTTTTTTTGCTGAAGGTGAGTGGTTTGGAGCATATTCAAACCAATATATTTTATTAATGGGTGGATTGGTAGCAGCAATTGTTGGTCTTTTTAATAAAGTGAACGCCAAAACGATGCTTTTAGAAATTTGGGAAAATTTAAAAAGTGTTTTTGTACCCATTATGATTTTATTTTTAGTGGGAGCTTTGGCAGGAACTTGGTTGGTAAGTGGTGTAATACCGGCAATGGTTTATTACGGATTGCAAGTGTTAAGTCCGGCAATATTTTTACCAGCTTCAGTAATTATTTCAGCAATTATATCTATTGCCACAGGAAGTTCTTGGACTACTTCAGCAACGGTTGGTATTGCGTTGGTTGGTATTGGTACCGCATTAGGAATTTCACCAGGAATGATTGCAGGAGCCGTAATTTCAGGTGCTTATTTTGGTGATAAAATGTCGCCATTAAGTGATACCACAAACTTAGCACCAGCAATGGCAGGAACTGATTTGTTTACACACATACGTTATATGACATTAACAACCGTACCAACAATTATTATTACGTTGATTGTTTTTTCAATTATTAGTGCAAATATTGATACTTCAGGAAATACAGATATTAGTGGTTTGTTGGCTGCGATTGATACTACTTTTAATATTTCACCTTATTTGTTTTTGGTTCCAGTAGCTGTTATTGGGTTGATTTTAGCAAAAACAAAACCTTTAATAGCATTAGGTGCTGGTGTAGTGTTAGCCGCAATTTTTGCTTTTATTTTTCAAAGTGAAATTTTAACAGGCTTGGCCGATACTAAAATAAGTGCAATTATAAACGCGATTTTCACTGATACTTCAATTGTAACAGACAATTTACAGTTAAACGATTTGTTTAGTGCAGGTGGAATGCAGGGAATGCTTTGGACTATTTTATTAATAATTTGCGCAATGGTTTTTGGTGGTATTATGGATGGTATAGGAGCCTTGTCTAGAATTACAAATGCCTTACTAAAAATTGCAACCTCAGTATTTGGGTTGTTTGCAAGTACCGTTATAAGCTGTTTAGGATTAAACGCCATAGCTTCAGACCAGTATTTGGCGATTGTAATTCCGGGGAAAATGTTTAAAAAGGCTTACGCTGACCGAAATTTAGCACCTGAAAATTTAAGTAGATCTTTGGAAGATTCAGGAACAGTAACTTCAGTATTAATCCCTTGGAATACTTGTGGAGCTTATCAGTCTGGTGTATTAGGTGTTGGTGTTGGTGAATATTTTATTTTCGCTATTTTTAATTGGTTAAGCCCAATTATGACATTACTTTTTGCTGCATTTAATATTAAAATAAAGCAACTAGTTACTGCTAAATCTAAATAAAGAAATTCCAAGTTAAGCCAAACCGTACCGTTAAATCTCTATAAGGATAGCTTGGTGCCGAATAGTAATTTCTTCCTGTAAAACTTGAACTAAAGTTTTCTACTTTAAAAAATGCACGCATTCTGCTTACTTGTATGTTTACAAAAAAATCGAGCATTGGAAAATCACCTATTTCATCGGTGTTTTGAAGCGTAAATTCATTAATTAAAGGATTGTAAGCATTCATTTTGTACTTACTAAAGTATTTAAATGTTACACCCATCTGTAAATACAATGGCTTCCCTTTAAACATGTAGGATGAAAAATACAATGAATTTCTTGTAACCCAATTAGGAACTCTAAAAAACGAATCTCCACTAGTAACTTCTTGGTAGGTTACGGTATTGTCTAACGTAAATTTTTTATAAGTTAAAGCCTTTATCAACTTCAGTTTAAAATAGGTTAAAGTTTCAGAAGCTTGCGCTGGTTTAGAACTATCGTTAAAATAAGTATAATTATCTATAATGTTAAAATCTCCTCGTAAAGTCACCCATTTTTCTGAATTAAAAGCAGCACCAATATTAGTAATATCTTCATTTTTAAAGTTGTTTTGCCAATTGTATGCTTCGTAATTACTTTGATACAATTGTTTGCTAAAATCGGGTGTTTTTGAAGTAAATTCAACAAAACCTTTAAAGTTAAAATCTTTTTCTTGTAGCATTACAGCTCCTTTAATTGTACTTCCTGTAATGTTTCCAAATAAAATGGTTGAAATTTCTCCATTTAAATGAATATGGCCAAATTGTTTGAACCAATCGGCGCCTAATGAAAATGCATTTCCTTTAATTCTATGGCCTATAGTGTAATCATCATAAAATAAAACACCGTTGTAGTGGTAGTTGTAATTAAAATAGTTTGCTTTTGCTTTAAGGCTACCTATATAAGCCGAATTTAATTGCATATACACTTGCCCATTAAATTGTTGAAACGAAGTATGATCGCTAATAGCGCTTGTAAAAGCATCTCCAAAAAAGCTGTTTGCAGTTTCCTGAGTAAAACGATAATGTTTTGTTTCATACATTAGCGTATTTCCTAATTTAAAATCTAAAAAAGGTTTTTCTTCTTTCGCAATTGCTACAGAATCTTTGTTTGTGGTTTTAACAGCTACAGAATCAATAACAGGTTTAGTGATAGCTGCTAATGCGGTTGAATTGGATTTTTTTATAGCACCTTTCATAGCAGATTTTTTTGCCGTAATTTGAGCAATTCTAATACTGTCTTGCGTAATAGAGTCTATTTTAATATCTGATACTTTAGGTAAGCTATTTTTCTTTTTTGAAGGAATTCTATTTGAAAAAACAGCAACAGATTGTTCTAAATAATAACGTTTTCCTTCAAGTATGCTTATAGCATCAGTAAAATTGGTTTCAAGCCTAGCTCTATCTGTATAATTAGAATCATTGTTTTCAAAGTATTGAATAGATTCGTCTGTTAAACCTCCATTTTCTTGGTTTGATAGAAAAAAGTTATAGATATGTCCTTTAATATAATAACGTTTATTTGCTGTATTATAATTAAAAGAGGTTCTAAAATTACGTTGCCTAGACAGCGCGTATCTGTATTTCCCTAAGGATCTTACTCCTTTATAGGCTAGAGCAATATTAAATTGCCTTGAAGTGTTAGCTGTTAAAAGCGCATCTAAAACCTGCCCTTGCTCTAAACCAGATTTATACATTAACTCTGTTGTTGGCGTTGGTACGTGGTAGTAAAAAACATCGTTTAACGTATAATAACTACGTTGTTTTGCATTAAAACCTATGGCTGGAAAAATAGAGTTATCGTCAAAGTCATAAATCAAGCGGTTAAATGTTTGCCCTTGATTATGAAAAGCTAAATAGTCATAATTATCTTTTCTAACAAAATTATGTTTGTATTCCTTTTTTATACTTTGTGTAGTGTCAATTAAAGTGGTATCATTTTTTAGTGAAATAATTTTATAATCGGTGTATTTTGTTTCACCTTCTATTTCAACATTAACACTTCTGTAGCTTCGTGTACTGTCAGTTTGATAAATATCAGATGATCTATTGGGCTTTGTAGTTATTTGAGCATGTATATTTGTAAACAGCAACCCAAAAAATAATATAAACAATACGTTTTTCATACACTAAATTAATTGGCAAAGGTAAAATATTTGAACGAATTGAACGAGAATAAATTTTGACACATCTGTTAAAAAAATAATTATTGTTTTATACCCATTGTTGAAGACCATCTCATTTCATAATTAATGTTATTTTTGTTGTTAAAAGAATTAAATGGGACTTCAGAAATATTATTTAGAAAACACTATTGAAGCTGGAACAGATGAGGCAGGAAGGGGTTGTTTGGCTGGTCCTGTTGTGGCGGCTGCGGTAATTTTACCCAATAATTTTGAACACCCATTATTAAACGATTCTAAACAATTAACAGAGAAACAACGAGAAATTCTTAGACCAATTATTGAAGAAAAAGCGTTGGCCTACGGGGTTGCCTTTATTTCAGAAGAAACCATTGATGAAATAAATATTTTACAAGCTTCAATTTTAGGAATGCATAAATCTATTGAAAAATTAACGGTAATGCCAGAGCATATTATTGTTGACGGTAATAAATTTAAGAACTACCAAAATATTCCGCATACAACTATTATAAAGGGTGATGCTAAATATAGAAGTATTGCAGCAGCATCAGTTTTGGCAAAAACGTATAGAGATGAATTTATGCAAAAAATTGATGCAGAATTCCCTAATTATTCTTGGAGAAAAAATAAAGGTTACCCAACCAAACAACACAGAGATGCCATAAGAGAATTTGGAAGTACAAAGTACCATAGAAAAACGTTTAAATTATTACCCGAGCAATTAAAATTAAAATTGTAGTTGTAAAATGTAGCTTTAAAATGATACATTTGCCAACGTTAAAAATGTAATTATGATTAAAAGAACCAGAGCCGCAATTTCAAAATTTATCATTCATAAAGTTGGTAACAAATTCAACAGTGCTACTAATATTTTTTCAGAAGATGTAATTACTTTTGATGAAGAAAGTTACGAGCTAATGAAACCTTTTTTGTTGAAGTCGTTTGGAAATGTTGCTGAAAGTTTCCGTTTTAATCACCACGCAAATATTGAATTGAACGAACTGAATAACTATACTTCAGAAATTTTTACTGATAATAGTACGTTTGTTGATATTTCAAAACACATTGTAAATCATTTGTACGAGCAGTCAAATTCTGCACAAATAAAAACAGGTGATGTAATTATTGCGTTGTTTGAAGATATTGAATACAAAGATGTTGTAACGCAGGCTTTAGGTATTTTTAAAATTGAAAATAAGATAAATTTCTTTCAAACCTTTATGGAAAAAGACAGTTTAGATGTTTTTGTTCAGCAAGGAATTAGCACAAAGAGATTAGATAAAGGTTGTTTAATTATAAATTCTTCAGATGCTGAAGGACGCGTAGTTTTAAGTGTTGATAATAACAATTACGATGCACAATATTGGGGGAAAAACTTTTTAAATGTAAAATATGCCGATGATAATAACCAACATACGCAAAATTACATTGAAATGTGTAAAGATTTTTCAGAAGAGATTATAAAAGAAGATTTTGGTGTTCAAGAAAAATCGAAGTTTTTGGCAAAAACAGTCGACTTTTTTAAAGAAAACGAAGATGTAAATATTGAAGATTTTAAAGAAGAAGTTTTTGAAGAAAATGAAGACTTTAAACCGTTGTTTGACGAATATAAAAAACAGTTTGAAGAGATAAATGATGTGTTGGTGCGCAATCAGTTTGCTATTTCAGATATTGTATTAAAAAAGCAAAAGCAAAAAATAAAAACGGAAATAAAGTTAGATACCAAGTCTTAGGGGTGAATTTAACCCAATCGTTTGTC
>CBDUAL010000161.1:0-6877 GCA_965365125.1 uncultured Lutibacter sp. | reverse complement strand
AAGATTTTGAAAAAGCACAATCTTTAATTGTTGAAATTGAAGATAATGCTTTAGCGACTTCAAAAATAAAAGGCTATAAAGAATATCTTGAAAACAGAAAAAAAGCCCTTGAAAAAACGACCGTTGAACCACAGGTTAGCAAGGAGGCAGTTGATATTTCAACTTTAAAAAATGAATACGCTAGCAGTAAAGAGTATAAAATTTTACAGCAAATTTTAAAAACAGAACTAAGTACTGAGCGTTTTGATTTGTTATATATAGATAGTAAAGATGCATTGGAGTTGTTTCCAACTCAGCCATTTTTATACCTAATGAACGGGTTAGCCTTAAATAAGTTAACAAAATATAATGAAGCAATTGCCGTTTTAAGTATTGGCATTGATTTTGTTATAGATAACAATGCACTAGAAGCCAGTTATTATGAGCAGCTATCAATTGCTTATGAAGGTTTGGATAAAAAAAATGAAGCTTTAAAATACAAACAGAAAGCTGAACAACTAAGACAACATAATTAAATGAACTATAGATTGCTACTAATAGTATTTATTTTTTTAGGGATTACTTCGTGTAAGTCTAAAAAAAATATGATAGATGTGAATACTATTGAAGTGGTTTCAACCAAAAAAATGATTAAAAATCATTACGAAAGTGGTTTTAACCAGCACACAATTGATGCCAAATTAAATGCAAAGTATAAAGATAAAAACAAATCGGTTTCTATAAATATCAAACTGCGTTTAGAGAAAGATAAAGCCATTTGGATGAGTGCTACCAAATTTGGGATTCCTATTGCTAAAGTTATGATTACACCTACACGTGTTAGTTATTACGAAAAATTAGAAAACACATATTTTGATGGAGATTTTTCATTATTAAGTAAATGGTTGGGTACCGATTTAGATTATAAGAAAGTTCAAAATTTATTATTAGGACAGGCAGTTTTAAATTTAAAAGATGGAAAATACAATTCTTCTATAATAAATAAAACTTATCAATTAGTGCCAAGAAAAGAAAATGATTTATTTGGTATTTTATTTTTTCTGAACCCAAAAAACTTTAAATTAGACAAGCAGGAAATTCGTCATCCCGAAAAAGAACAATTGTTATTAGTTTCGTACCCAAATTACCAAGATATACAGGGGCAGCAAATTCCTAAAAATTTAGATATTGTAACTATTGATGATAAAAAAACAACCAATATTGCTATTGAATATCGTTCGGTTATATTAAATAAACAATTAACCTTTCCATTTTCAATACCAAGTGGTTATACAGAAATTACCTTAAAATAATGCAGCTTAAAACGAAGTACATTTTTATTTTGATAGCACTAATTTTTAGTGTGCATATTTCGGCTCAAAAAAAAACAAAACGAGAAGTTTTAGAAGCGCGTAGAATTCAACTTCAAAAAGACAAAGTATATATTAACGCACTACTTTCAAATACCATAAGAAAGGAGAAAAATGTGTTGGTTGAGTTGGTTGAATTAGATGGGAAAATTAAAACGAGTGACGAACTAATTCATGTAATTTCAAAAGAATCAAAAGAATTAGCCAACGAAATATACCTTAACCAGTTAGAAATTAACCAAAACAAAAGAGATTTAGAAGCGCTAAAAAAGGATTACGGAGCTATGATTTACAAATCGTACAAAAGTAAATCTCAAAATAGCCGAATTATGTTTTTACTGTCTTCTCAAAGTTTTTTTCAGGCATATAAGCGGTTTCAGTATATGAAACAATACACCTCTTTTAGAAAAGCACAAGGGGATCAAATTCAACTTAAAACTGTTGAATTGCAAGCAATGGGCGAAACCTTAAAAGGGAAAAAACAGTTAAAACAAAAACTGTTAGATCAGAAAAAACAAGAGCAACTTGCTATTGAAAAGAAAAAACAACAACGTCAAGGTTTATTGAGTCAAGTTCAAGAAAAAGAACATAAATACAAAAAGCAGATTAGGCAATTTTTAAAAGAAGAAGAGCGTATAAATGCCCAAATTGATAAAATAATTAGAGATGCCATTGCAGCTTCAAATACGAAATCTAAAACCAAATCTAAATCAACTTCGTTCGCTTTAACAGCTGAAGCAAAAGCCTTGGCTTCTCAATTTGTGGCTAATAAAGGTAAATTACCTTGGCCTGTTGAAAAAGGATTTGTGACCATGTATTATGGTAAGCAACGGCATCCAATAGTTAAAACAGCAACCATTCAAAGTAATGGTGTTAGAATTGTAACCGATAAAGGAAGTAAAGCACGCGCAGTTTTTAACGGAACAGTTTTAGCCGTTCAGGTTACCACCGGAAATAAAAAAGCGGTTTTAATACAGCATGGTAATTATATTACAGTGTATAAAAATTTAGAAAACGTATTTGTTAGTAAAGGAGATAAAGTAACAACAAAACAAGAAATAGGTACAATTTTTACCGACAAGGTAACAGGAAAAACAACTTTAGGGTTTGTATTGTCAAAAAATACAACTACTGAAAATCCTAAATTGTGGATTTATAGAATGTAACCTTATAAAAACAACGCTTTTAATTCAGTAGCTTCAGCAGGTTTCATTCTTCCTGAAAGTATTAAGCTTAGTTGTTTTCTACGTAAAGCACCTTCAAATCGTTCTTTTTCTAGTTCAGTTTCAGGTTGTATTTGCTGAACGGTCACAGGAGTTCCTGTTCGGTCTACAGCTACAAATGTATAAATCCCTTCATTTACTTTAGTGCGCTCTTGAGATTCTCGGTCCTCAATCCAAACATCAACATAAACTTCCATAGAAGATTTAAAAGCACGTGAAACTTTGGCTTCAATACTTACAACGCTTCCAACAGGTATTGCTTTATTAAAAGCTACGTGATTTACCGATGCGGTTACAACTATTCTGTGTGAGTGTCTTCGGGCAGAGATGCTACAAGCTCTATCCATTCGGGCTAATAATTCACCACCAAAAAGATTTCCTAACGGATTTGTTTCTCCTGGCAGTACAATATCAGTTAAAATGGTTAATGATTCTTTAGGTGTTTTTACCATGTGCTTTAAATTTTTAGTAAAGATATGGCAATTTTTATAAAAAAAAGGACAAGCTAAAGTGTTGGAATTTTAGTACTCTTTTACCAATAACCAAGCATCTTTAGAATCTGATTTTTTAATAGCGTTTAAAGAATTTACAGCTTCATTTCTAGAGTTAAAGCTTTCGTAAGAAACCTGTGTTAAATTCCACTTATTAACACCTAAAATTTTAGCATTATACCCTTTTTTAAGTAACTCGTTTAATTTCTTTTCAGCGTTTACAGGTTCTCTAAAAGCGCCTGCTACCACATGGTAATTATACGTTTCTTTAGTTACATTAAGTGTAATTGCAGGTAACGGATTTTCAATTACAAAGGTGGCCTCTTGTATTGTTTTTTCAACTTTTAGTTGCTGTTGTTCAGCTTCGGCAACTAACGTATTGTATGCGGCTTTTTGATATTGATTCCAACCAACCGAACCTAAAGCAAAAACAATAGCTGCAGCAGCTGCATACTTAATAAAAGCAGGTGTTTTACGTTTGTTTTCTTCCGAAGGAATAATTGGTGCAACTGTTTCTAATTGTGCTACTTTTTCTTTGTATTCAATGCGTTTAACGGCAGGTGAAACATACGAACTTAATCCGAAAGAAGAAGTTAAATAATTGACTGAATTTGTAGGTTCAAAAATATACTTTCCTTCAGTATTTAAATGAAACGAACCTATATTCTCTAATTCAAACTCTTCATTAGCAATACTTGCTTTCCAAAACGCAACTTCTTGCTCAATAATTTCAAGCGCTTTGGAATACGAAACGCTTTTAACCGAAGCCACATAATTTACCAATAACCCATCGTTATTTTGTAAATGGGCATTAAAAGTTAACTGTTTTGAAGGTGCGTAAAAAGTATGTGTAAAGTGGTTTACTTTTGCCGAAATTTCATTGGTTACAAAACCTCCAAAATTAGGAACAATAACACATTCATATCTGTATAATAAATCGCCTATGTAGTTTGCTAAAGTCATCAAAACAAATATAAGAGAAAAGCAATCTAAAAATTAAGAGTTATCCTATTTTTTATTAACAATAATTTTATAACTTGACACTCAAATTGTTAAAATATGCTAGAAGAAGAATTGTTGTACGTTTTGGCGTTGCAGCGGGTAAAAGGCGTTGGAGATATCAACGCAAAAAAGTTAATTGCTCACTGCGGAAGCGCAAAAAATGTGCTAAATGAGAAGCGTAGCAACCTTAAAAAAATAAACGGTATTGGTGCAAGTACGCTGCAATATTTATTTGATAAAGAAAACTTAAAAGCAGCCGAAAAGGAATTAAATTATCTTCAAAAAAATAATATTGAAGCTTTGTATTTTTCGGACGTTAATTATCCCGAAAAATTAAAACATTGTATTGATGCTCCTATTTTGTTATTTAAAGAAGGAAATTTTAAACTAGCCAAGCAACCTATTATAAGTATTGTAGGAACTCGAAAAATCACCAGTTATGGTCGCGATTTTTGTGAGAAACTTATAGCAGACATTGCGCAGTACAATCCTGTTATAGTAAGTGGTTTTGCTTACGGAGTTGATATTTGTGCTCACAAAGCTGCCATTAAAAACAACCTAACAACTGTTGGGGTTTTAGCGCATGGTTTTGAAGAAGTATATCCAAAATCACACAAAAAGTACATTTCAGAAATGCATAAAAACGGTGGTTTTTTTACTGATTTTTGGCATAATGATGTTTTAATTCGTGAAAATTTTTTAAAACGAAACAGGGTTGTTGCAGGAATTTCTGAAGCTACCATAATTATTGAATCGGCTGATAAAGGAGGCTCTTTAGTAACCGCTGATATTGCAAACTCGTACAGTAGAGATGTTTTTGCAGTTCCTGGAAGAACAACAGATAGTTTTAGTAAAGGCTGTAACGATTTAATTAAACGAAATAAGGCGGCAATTTTAACATCTTCAAAAGATTTGGTTGAAATGTTGAATTGGGATGTAGAAAAAAAAGTAAGTGCTCCTATTCAAAAGCAATTATTTGTAGAGTTAGATGAAAAAGAGCAACTCATTTATGATTTTTTACTTGATAATGGAAAAGAACTGTTAGATATTATTTCAATAAATTGTAATTTACCTATTTACCAAACCACCACTATTTTATTTAATTTAGAAATGAAAGGTGTTGTAAAACCTTTGCCCGGTAAATTGTATGAGGCCATTTAATTAACAAAGCTTATTGTTAAAACGTATGTTGAAGTTAATTTTATGCCTATTTTTGATACTTAAATTTTTTTTATGATTGAAATACCAAAAAGCGCCAAAGGTTTAATTTTTGATTTAGACGGAACGGTCGCAAATACTATGCAAAGTCATTTTGAAGCTTGGAGAACTGCGGTTGCTCCTTTTGGAATAGATTTTACGCCAGAATTGTTTTTAACATTAACAGGAATGCCAAAAGCAGCAACTATTATAAAGTTAAATGAATTGTTTGGAACTGATATGAATACCGATGAGGTTGGTAAGGCAAAAGCCAAAGTTTATAAAGAATTGGTTACCAAAACACAGGAAATTAAAGTGGTGACCAATGTTGTTCGAAAATATCACGGAAAATTACCCATGTCTATTGGTACAGGAAGTACGCAAATTGGAGCGCAAAGAACCTTATCTATTTTAGGGATGAAGCATTATTTTAATCCAATTATTACCGCTGATGATGTCATGAATTTTAAACCAGCACCAGACACCTTTTTAAAATGTGCCGAATTAATGGGGGTTGCTCCAAAAGATTGTGTGGTTTTTGAAGATGGAATTTTAGGAATTCAAGCTGCAGAAGCTGTAGGTATGATGGTTGTTGATGTGAACGATTATTTTGAAATGAAATTTACGGTTTAAAACTGAGTAGTTAAACCAGTTTCCCATTCATCTAAAAATTCATTCACTTCCTCAATAAATTCTAAAGGTTTTTGAGTTCTATTTATAGTGGCGTGAATTAAAATTTTAGTTCTTTCAGGAGAAAAACCAGTTGTAATGGTCCATTGTAATGCGTTGGGGCAATCTAATAAAGCAAATCGTATACCGCCTTTAATTTGATCGTAACTAATTAAAAATTCACCCCAAAGCGTTGCGCCGCTAAAATTGTTTTCAACTTTTTCAAGCAGGAACATACTTTCAGTAAAGAGTTCTAAATTTTCTGGTGTAATTTTCTGTTGAATTATTTCTTCTGAAACTTGCTTGTCAATAATTCTAAAAAATTCCATAATTAATTACCTGTTTTTATGTGAATAATAGCTTTCAATTACAACTGTTGAAAGAATTAAAAATCCGCCAATAATGGTTTTTGAAGCAGGTATTTCACTTAAAAATAACATGCCAAACAAAATACCGTAAATGGGTTGTATGCTGCTTATAATACTAATGGTTCCTATAGAAAAATGCTTCATACTTAATACAAAAAGGGTATGACCAATGGCGGTTGTAAACAATGCCAAAGCAGCTAAACCTAGCCAATCATTTGTTGAGGGGTTGGCTTCAAAAATAAAAAATACAGGGACTAATAAAATGGTTATCACAATCATTTGATAAAACATTAGCATAGAACCATGGTAGTTTGAAGTTTTCTTTTTCATTAAAATATTTCTGATGGAATAAAAAACAGCCGAAACAATTCCTGATAAAACTCCTAAAGAAACATTATTTTCTACAGTTAATTCGGGAGTTAAAAAGTAAATACCAACCAGTACCAAGCCGCCTAAAAAAACATGTTTTAAGTCAAGCTTTGTTTTAAAAAATATAGGTTCTAAAAAAACGGTAATTATAGGGTAGGTAAACATCGCCAACATTCCAATAGCTACCCCTGAAAGTTTTAAGGCGTAAA
>CBDUAL010000160.1:0-6877 GCA_965365125.1 uncultured Lutibacter sp. | reverse complement strand
TAAAGGATCATAACATTCCTTTAATGATAACTTGAACATATTTGCAGTAGTATTATACCAAAATGCCTTCCATCCTGATCGGTAATCTTTAACTAAATCAAATGTAACAATACCTGTTTGCCTGTGTAGTAACTTAATTAAAACACGCCCTTCTGTTCGTGTGAGTTTTTTTAATTGCTCAGTAAACTCATCTTCCATATACTTTTGGACTTCCTTTGTATATTTCTTTTTCTTACGTTTTGATTTAATTTCGTCTAATCTTACATTTAAAGTATCTAATTTTTCAGCAGCAATTTTAGCAAACGGATATGCATTTAACACCTTCTTTCTAAACCAATAGTAATATTTACGATCAAAACTTGTTTCAAACTTCAGAGTCTTCAATAATAAAACTTCATCTAATTTAATTAATAAAGTATCTCCCTCAAATACAATATAGCGCTCAGTAATAGGAATAGAGTCCTTTATTTCTTCCTGAGAAAAAATAAAACAACTATTCATAAACACAAACAATACAATATATATGTTATAAAAATTCTTCATACTAAATAAGATACCTATTAAAGCATGTCAAATTTACAACTTATACAATCATAAATAAAACGTTTTTTTTTAATTGTTGGTATACGCTACAATTTAGTATATTCGTTTTTTAAAACAATACATATATAATGAGTAAAAATATATTAAATAAAAAGTCAATGACTTTTTTAGAAAAGTATTTAAATAATGCTTCGCCTACTGGATATGAAAGTGAGGGTCAGAAAATTTGGATGGAATATTTAAAACCTTATGTTGATACATTTATTACTGATAGTTATGGTTCGGCGGTTGGAGTTATAAATCCTGAAGCTAAATTTAAGGTTGTTATTGAAGGTCATGCTGACGAAATTTCATGGTATGTAAATTATATTACACCTGAAGGGTTAATATATGTTATTAGAAATGGTGGTAGCGATCATCAAATTGCCCCTTCAAAAGTGGTGAATATTCATACCAAAAAAGGGATTGTTAAAGGTGTATTTGGTTGGCCAGCCATTCACACGAGATTAGCAGGAAAAGAAGAAACACCTAAATTAGATAATATATTTATTGATGTTGGTTGTAAAACTAAGGAAGAAGTTGAAAAACTAGGCGTTCATGTTGGTTGCGTTATAACATATCCTGATGAGTTTTTTATTTTAAATAAGAATCATTTTGTTTGTAGAGCTATTGACAATAGAGTTGGTGGTTTTATGATTGCCGAAGTTGCTCGTTTACTAAAGGAAAATAAGAAAACCTTGCCTTTTGGATTGTACATTACTAATAGTGTACAAGAAGAAATTGGTTTACGTGGTGCTGAAATGATTACACAAACTATTAAACCTAATATAGCAATTGTTACCGATGTTTGCCATGACACCACAACTCCTATGATTAATAAAATGAAAGAGGGAGAAACAAAAAGTGGTGACGGACCTGTAATAAGTTACGCACCAGCAGTTCAAAACAATTTACGAGATTTAATTGTTGAAACTGCGGAAGAGAATAAAATTCCTTTTCAAAGAAATGCTTCTTCAAGAGCAACTGGTACAGATACCGATGCTTTTGCTTACAGTAACGGAGGCGTTCCTTCAGCTTTAATTTCATTGGCATTACGCTATATGCACACAACTGTTGAAATGGTTCATAAAGATGATGTTGAAAATGTAATTAAATTAATTTACGAAACATTGTTAAAAATTGAAGACGGAGAAAATTTTAGTTACTTTAAATAACAATTAAAGACAGCTTTTGCTGTCTTTTTCATTTTAATACTATGGATGAATATATTGATATATTAAATGATAAAGGTGAAAGGACAGGTAAAACTTGCTTAAAATCTGAAGCGCATAAAAAAGGGATTTTACATGCAAGTGCTCATATTTGGATTTTTGATAAATATAAAAATGTGCTCATTCAAAAAAGAACTGCTGATAAAGATACCTTTCCTAATCTTTGGGACATTTCAGTTGCTGGCCATATTTCTGCAGGTGAAGAACCTTTAAGTGCTGCTTTACGAGAAGTTGAAGAAGAAATAGGATTAATTGTTACTGAAAAACAGCTTTGTTTTATTGGAACTGCTAAAAAAAGAATTGAACACCACGCAAATTTAATTGATAATGAACTACATTATATATATATGTGTGAAGTAGATTTTGAGATAAGCCAGTTAAAAATTCAAAAAGAAGAAGTTTCTGCCATAAAATCTATTCACTTAAATGATTTAATTGAAAAAGTAAAGGATTCCGATTTTGTTCCCAGAACCGATAATTATTATCCGTTTGTTTTTGAAAACATTAAAAATTACAATACCAAATAAAATTCTTGTATGAAAAATACCATTGCCGAACGTATTTTAGATTTCTTAAAAGATTTCCCTCCTTTTAATTTATTGCCAAAGGAAACTTTGTTCGAAATTTCAACAAAAATAGAAATCCACTATTTTGAAAAAGATCAAATTATATTTGACCAGAACGACAATCCGCATGAACATTTTTACATGGTATATGAAGGTGCTGTTCGTTTGTACCGATTTGTGGAAGATCAAAAACACGTTGTAGATATTTGTGATGAAGGAGATTTGTTTGGTTTGCGACCTCTAATAATGAAGGAGAATTATTTAATGGGTGCTGCAGCTAACGAAGAATCAATTTTATACGGAATCCCTATTCAATTATTTAGCGATATTATTTTAAACTATCCAAAAGTTAGTCAGTTTTTAATTGCAAGTTTTGCTACCAACACACGCGATCCGTTTACTGACAAACACAAAGGAAAACTATTTGCAAATATTGAAGCTATTAGAAAGGTTGAAAATAACTTTATTGAAACTCAAACGGCAAAGTACACGCAAAACCCAATAACTTGCTCACCTAAAACCACCATTCAGTTTGCGGCAAAGGTAATGACCACCAATATAATTAATTCAATTGTTGTTACCGTAGATAATATTCCTATTGGTATTATGACAGATAAGGATATTCGAACAAAAATTGGAACTGGTTTATTTAAAATAACCGATCCTGTTGAAGCAATTATGACAAGTCCGGTAATTACTTTTGCTGAAAACATTACGGTTGCCGAAGCGCAATTGGCCCGTTTAAAACACAAAGTTTCACATTTATGCATCACCAAAGATGGAACTAATAAAACAGAACTAGTTGGAATTTTAGCCGAACATGATTTAAGTTTAATTCAAGGAAACAACCCGCTATTATTAACAAAACAAATACGATCAGCAAAAGATGCCGAAACCTTAAAGTATATAAGATCTAAAGCTTCAGAACTTACACAAGGTTATATTGAACAAGAAATACCTATTTATTTTGTAACTAAAGTTATTTCAGAAATAAATACTGCTATCACAAAAAAAGCAATTCACCTATCTATTAAAGAAATTGGAGTAGAACCTCCTGTTGCCTATACTTGGTTAGCATTAGGAAGCCAGAGTAGAAAAGAACAATTGTTAATGACCGACCAAGATAACGCCTTGGTTTTTGAAAATGTTTCCGAAGAAAAATACACTGAAACAAAAAAGTATTTTTTAAAGTTGGCTTCAAAAGTAACCGAAAAACTAAACATTGTAGGCTTTGAGTATTGCCCAGCTAACATCATGGCTAGCAATCCTAAATGGTGTTTGTCGGTTTCCGAATGGAAATCTCAATTTAAAGACTGGATAAAACATCCAAGTTCCGATAAGATTCTAAATAGTATTATTTTCTTTGATTTTGAATTCATCTATGGTGATACCCGTTTATATGATAAAATGGCTAAAAGTGTTTTTAAATACATTTATAAAAAACCCGTGTTTTTAGGTTTTTTAAGTAAAGCTACTTTGGACAACCCTGCTCCGTTAGGTTTTTTTAAACAATTTTTGGTTGAAGAAGACGGTGAAAACAAAGATCATTTTGATATTAAAAGTAGAGCAATTAGACCATTGGTTGATGCGGCTCGTATTTTTTCGTTACACCATCAAATTAGTGTAAATAATACCATTGCTCGATATGAAAAACTAATGGAAGTTGAACCTCAGAATAGTGATATTTTTGAATCGTGTGCCAATGCTTTTAAAATTTTGTTACAGTTTAGAACTTCTCAAGGCCTAACAAATAACGATAGCGGAAGATTTGTTGATATCAACAACTTAAGTAAAGCCGACAGATTGAAACTAAAAAGTTGTTTTAAACCTATTAAAAACGTGCAAGAATCCTTAAAATTAAGATTTAACGTATCGCAAATTCCATAACCATGTTTAATCTATTCAAAAAGAAAAAATACCCAGAATACTGGAAAGCTTATGTTGAAAAAGTTGAAAATTGTGAAAAATACTCAAACCTAGACAATATTAGATTTGTTGCATTAGACACCGAAACAACAGGATTTGATTATGATAACGATCGTATGCTTTGTATTGGAGCAGTTGCTATAAAAGGAAACAGAATTTTAGTTTCCGATTCTTTTGAAGTGTATATAAAACAAGATGTTTTTAACAAAGAAACCGTGAAAATACATGGCATAAGAAGAAATGGAACGGAAGTAAAAGTCTCAGAAGAAGAAGCTATCATTCAATTTTTAGCGTATTTAGATGCTGCTGTTATTGTTGCGCATCACACTAAATTTGATGTAACTATGATTAACCGAGCATTGGAACGTTTAAATATTGGTCCGCTAATTTCTAAACAATTAGACACCAATTATATTTATAAAAAATTATCTTGTCCAAACGATTTAAAAAAAATAGCAAGTTTAGATGAATTGTGTGAGCGCTATTCCATAAAAATGCACGATCGCCACACCGCTTCAGGAGATGCTTTATTAACTGCTCAATTATTTTTGAAGCTGTTAGCTAAATTTAAAAAAAATTACGGCATTAACTTAAGCAACCTTATTCAAACAAATTACAACCTATCTCGCTAACAACTATTGTTTTAGTCTTAAAAAAAATGTATTTTTAGTGTTTCTCATGACTTCAAAAACTATGAAAAACACTATTGCTGAACGTATTTTCGATTTTTTAAAAAACTTCCCTCCTTTTGACGTTTTAAACACAGCGCAATTACTTGAAATTTCAACAAATATTAAAGTCAAATATCTAGAAAAGGGCACGGTTGTTTTTAATCAAAATGAACAACCTCATCTTCACTTTTACATAGTTAAAGATGGCGCTATAGGTTTATTTAGAAGTATGGATGATGATGAAATTTTTGTTGATATATGTGATGAAGGTGATATTTTTGGCTTGCGACCTTTAATACAAAACGATCATTATTTAATGAGCGCTAAAGCTACTGAAGAATCTATTTTATATGCAATTCCTGTTGAAATTTTAAAAAAAATTATTGAAGTTAACGATAAAGTACACAAATATATAATTGCTAGTTTTTCTTCAAATATTAAAACTCCTTATGCCAATACAAAAGCTTTGTTTGGAAATATTGATACGCTAGATTCAAATAACATAAACCTTACCGATTTTCAAACGGCTGAGTACAGTAAAAATCCGGTGACTTGCTCAAAAAACACTGGCATTCAAGAAGCGGCACAAATTATGAGTGCTAAACGGGTGGGTTCTATATTAATTATTGAAGAAAAAAATCCGATTGGAATTATAACCGATAAAGATTTACGGTTGAAAGTTGCTACTGGAATAATTCCTATTTCAGAAAAAGTAAGTACTATTATGTCTTCGCCCGTAATTACGGTTCCTAAAAACATTACCACTGCTGAAGCTCAAATTGCCATGTTAAAACATAAAATTACACATTTATGTATTACAAAAGATGGCACGCCACATTCAGAATTGATTGGTATTATGAGTGAACATGATATTGTAGTTTTACAAGGCAACAATCCTTCTGGTTTAATTAAAGAATTAAAGCGCGCTAAAGATATTACTGCTGTAAAATATATTAGAGAAAAAACTTCCAACTTATTAAAAAGCTATATGAAACAAAACATTCCTATAGCGTTTGTTGCTAAAATTATTTCAGAAATTACCGATACTATTACCTTAAAAGTTATTGAATTTTCTTTAAACGAAATGGAAACTGAACCTCCCGTTAAATTTGGATGGTTGGCATTGGGAAGTCAAGGCAGAAAAGAACAATTACTAATTACAGACCAAGACAACGCGCTGATTTTTGAAAATGTAACTGCAGAAGATTACAATGTAACTAAAAACTACTTTCTGAAATTAGCACAAAAAATCAACAATAAATTACATTTAGTAGGTTACGAGAATTGCCCAGCAGATATGATGGCAAGCAACCCAAAATGGTGTTTATGTTTAGATGAATGGAAACAACAATTTGATAGCTGGATTACCCAACCAAGTGAAAAAGCAATTATGATGTGTACCATATTTTTTGATTACAACTTGGTATATGGTGATGAAAAGTTAGTAAATAAATTAGCCAAAAGCATTTTTAAATCTATAGATTCTTATGAAATATTTTTAAATTTCTTGGGTAAAAACGCTTTGATTAACCCGCCGCCATTAGGATTTTTTAGACAATTTTTAGTTGAAGACAATGGCGAAAACAAAGACCAATTCGATTTAAAAGCCAGAGCTTTAATGCCTTTGATTGATGCAGCCCGTTTACTAACCTTATCACATCAGTTAAAAAATAAAAACAATACCATTGAACGTTTTGAAGCGCTGATTTTAAAAGAACCTCAAAACAAAGACTTGTACTTTTCGTGTATTGATGCTTTTAAAATTTTGTTGAGATACCGTACCAACCAAGGAATTAAACACAACGATTCTGGTAGATATATTGAATTAAACACCTTAACAAAACCAGAAAAACTAAAGCTAAAAGGTTGTTTTAAACCTATAAAAGATATTCAGGAATTA
>CBDUAL010000159.1:0-6888 GCA_965365125.1 uncultured Lutibacter sp. | reverse complement strand
TACAACAAAGCCACCAAAAGGTGAGTTTGTTGTAGTTGTAGCGGGAAAAAAGTAGGTTTTTACTTAAAAATTCAGGTCATTTCGAGCGGAGTCGAGAAATTTATTGCGTTAAATGTCTTTATTTTGTTTAATCTTCTTCTTCAGCATCAATCATTTTTTCAAAAATAATTCCACCTTTAAACATTCCTTTTAAAAAAGGATGAATTTCTTTACCTAAATCGGTTAAACTATATTCAACTCTCGGCGGAACTTCAGGAAAAATTTCTCTATTTATTAAGTTATCAGCTTCCAATTCTTTTAATTGTTTGCTCATCATACGCTCACTAATGTCAGGAATCAATCGCACCAATTCACTATATCTTTTATTACCTTGTGAAAGATGTAAAATAATGGTGCTTTTTCGCTTTCCTTTAACCACATTTATAAAGGTATCTATTGGACAGTAACTTTTTTTCATTTTTTTTTAGCTTTAGAGCCTTGTATCTATACAAAACAGCACAAAATGTTCGTAGGTGTATAACTTGTACGCTCTTGTGTATGCCAATTTAATGGTTGAAATTTGTTGTAAATTTAATAAAAAACAGTAACAATTATGGTTAATTTGAAATCTACTTATAAAGCCTTCAGAATTGAAGAAGAAAATGAAAAATTTGTTTCAGCAATAAAAGAAATGCCTTTTGAAACAGTTGAAGAAGGAGAAGTACTTATTAAAGTTCACTATAGCTCTTTAAATTATAAAGATGCTTTATCTGCAAGTGGAAATAAAGGAGTTACCCGTAATTACCCGCATACACCAGGTATTGATGCTGTAGGTGTAATTTCTGAATCAAAATCTGATAAGTTTAAGGTTGGAGAAGAAGTATTAGTAACTAGTTACGATTTAGGGATGAATACCAATGGAGGCTTTGCTGAATACGTAAAAGTTCCTGAAAATTGGGTGGTAAAATTACCTAAAAAGCTTTCTATGAAAGAAGCTATGATTTTTGGAACAGCAGGTTTAACAGCTGGTATGTCGGTTTTAAGATTGGTTGAAACGGTAAAACCTGAAGATGGAACCATTGTAGTTTCTGGAGCTACTGGTGGAGTAGGATCGGTAAGTGTAATGATTTTAAGTAAATTAGGTTATAAAGTTGCTGCAATTACTGGGAAAGAGTCTGAAAAACAATATTTAACGGACTTGGGCGCTACTGAAGTTATACTACGTAAAGATTTTGAAGAACTTCAAAACAGACCTTTGTTAAAACCTGTTTTTGCAGGTGCTATTGATACCGTTGGAGGTGTAATTTTAGAAAATATGATTAAATCTGTCAATCCATTAGGGGTGGTTACTGCTTGTGGAAATGCAGCTTCAATAAAATTAGAGTTAACGGTGTTTCCATTTATTTTAAGAGGCGTTTCATTAATAGGAATAGATTCTCAAAATTATCCTATGAAATACAGAGAGCAAGTTTGGAATAAATTAGCGGATGAGTGGAAATTAGACAATTTAGAAAATAATGCTACAACAATTTCTTTAGATGAATTAAGTGAGAAATTAAGTTTAATGTTAGCGGGAAAATTAAAAGGAAGAACTATTTTAAAAGTGGTTTAATATCTTTAGAAAATAAGCATAAAAAAGCCGAAGAATTTAATTCTTCGGCTTTTTTTTGTGTTTAAAATTTGAAAGAATTAAAATAAATACTCTAAAAAATAATCTATTGCTTTAAAAACAATAACAATAGAAAATACTATTAGGAAAAATGTAAGACATCCTTTTTTTGGAGATTCAATAATTGGTTTTTCATCTTTATAAAGATCAATTACAACACCACTAAACCCAAAACCAATTACTAATTTACACTCTATATCTTGTTCATTCTCTTTAATGTTAAATACATGTGTTGCGCCTAACATTGAATATATTTCCGAAACAATTTCACCATTAACTTTAACGGTTTCCTTCCCTAAAAAAGAATTAAATACTTCAATTTTGTTGTCATCTAAATGTACTGTGGTAAATTTCATATCTTTTTTTAATTAGTTTAACAATAATTATTCTTCTTCAATATCAAATAAATATTCAACGGTAACTTTAAAAAAACGAGCCATCTTTATAGCCAATGTTACTGACGGATTGAATTTATTTTTTTCAATGGCGTGAATTGTTTGTCTTGAAACACCCAATTCATCAGCCAATTGCGCCTGTGTTAAATCGTGACGTGCGCGTTCTACTTTAATTAGGTTTTTCATTTTTTAGAGTTTTTCAATTATAAAAATAGTTAATAAAACTATTAAAAGGATCGTGATTAAAAATGTTAGGTTTACTTTTAAACATTCAGCTGTTAAGTAACAATTTAATTTTAATAAAGCTAACATAGCTAATACACTCTTTTTTTAATGAAGAAAGTAATCAAGTAAAAATACATAAACAAAGTAATAAAATAGTCGGGTGTTAATTTTATACTTTCTGCAAAAGCATATAATAAAATAGAAATAATGATACCAATAATAGCTGTTAGTTGATAAGATTCAAGCCTTAACTGATTGATATAATCATCTTCAATTTTTTCTTTTGAAAGCATATACATTAAAATTCCAAAAATTGAAATCGCATCTATATAACGTAATATTTTTGCTCCAAAAAAATCATTAAAAGTAGTAGCATGTTCAATTGTATTTTCGGTTGTATTATAATTATATCCGTTATTATATCCGTTAATTGCACTATCTCCACTACTAATAAAAGAGAAAATAATAAACATTCCTAATCCTAATTTCTTACACCAATTTGGTAATATTTGTAGTTTCATAGTTTAATTTTTTTTAATAAATACGTTTTTTAATAAAGAAGGTGATTAAATAGGTCCAAATAAATAAGTAGATAAAATAATCCATAGAAAGCTTTACATTTTTGTTAAACGAATAAATGAAGATGGCAATTACTAACCAAAGAATACTACTTATTAAATAAGATTTATAACGGAGTTTATCAATATAATCATCTTCAATTTTTTCTTTTGAAAGCATGTAAATTAGCATTCCGAAAATTGATAATATTTCAAAAATATGTAAACCTGTTTCTCCAAAGGTTTTAAATAAAAAAGTAGGTTGGTTTAAATCGTTTAATTGTTCATTTACATTCTTTTCGTTTTCAAGTGTTTTTGTAGTTTCAGAATTTCTAGTAGAATTATAACCACTATTAAATCCTTCTCTAAAATCATCTCCACTACCAATTATAAAAGAGATAATGAAAATAACTAAGCCTATTTTTTTGCACCAATTTGGTAATATTTGTAGTTTCATAATCTATTATTTTTGTGCAAATGTAAACAAAACTTTACATTGAGCAAATAAAAGATGACTATTTGTATTGAAAAAACCTCATTAAAATTAATTAATGAGGTTTTTATTAGATCGTTATTCTGAACTTGTTTCAGGTTCCTATAATCATATATCTTCAGTATAGTGAGATTCTGAAACAAGTTCAGAATGACGGTGCTTGCTTAAAACAATAAAATACGTTAATGGTAGTGTTTCTTTGCAATGAAATTAAGAAGAAATGTATCAAGGACTTCTCGATACATTTCTCCTACCGTCGAAACACTCGAAGTGACGTTAATAGTTTTAAAACAGAAGAATCTGTTTGTTTAATAACTCATTTCAACTATTTTACCCACCATTTCAGGAGTTACTTTTCCTTTTTCACCAATCCCTTTCCAACCTCTTTTTTCAAAACGTTTCGAAATAATTTCAGCAGTTCCTTTGTACTCTTTGGTATAATCAGAAAGCTTTGTGTCTATTCCTAATGAATGGAAAAATTGTGTTGTTTTTTCAATTCCAGCCAAGGCTTTTTCTCAGTAACATTCCAAACACGTTCAGCATATTGAGCCAATTTTTCTTTTTTATCTTCTAAGTTTACGGTGTAATGACTTTCAGTAATAATTGCCAATGTACGTGCGTGATCTATACCGTATAAAGCTGTTAATTCGTGTCCAATCATATGAATTGCCCAATCGCTAGGCACTCCTTTTTGAATCAAACCATTTAAGGCCATTGTACAGCTCCACATAAAGTTTGAAGCTGCCTTATAATCAAATTTACCCTTTAACATGATAGGTGCAATTTCAACCAAGGTTTGCATGATGCTTTCAGCAAAACGATCTTGTAATTTAGCATCTACTGAATAGGTCATATATTGCTCTAGTACGTGTGTAAAAGCATCGGCCAATCCGTTTGCAATTTGACGTTTTGGAATAGATTTTACTACTTGCGGATCTAAAATTGAAAACTTTGGAAATAATCCTGGTCCGCCCATGGCAAATTTCTCTTTGGTTTCAGCTCTTGTAATTACCGCGCCTGAATTCATTTCTGAACCAGTTGCAGGTAAAGTTAATACCGTTCCAAAAGGCATCCCTTTAAAAGTACGTTCATTATTTACAAGAATATTCCAAGGATCCAATCCACTATACAAAGCCGCAGCCGATAAAAATTTAGTTCCATCAATTACAGAACCACCACCAACTGCTAATAAAAAAGTAATCTTTTCTTCTTTAATAATTTTTAAAGCTTTTACTAAAACTTCGTACTCTGGATTTGCAGGTATTCCGCCAAATTCAAGTACTTCAAAATTAGAAAGCGCCGTTGTTACCTGCTCGTAAATTCCGTTCTTTTTAATACTTCCGCCGCCATAAAGTAGTAATACTTTTGCATTTGCAGGAATTTCTTTAGAAAGCTTCGAAATTTCGTCTTTTCCAAAGATAATTTTTGTCGGATTTTGAAAATCAAAATTATTCATAAGTTGTTGTTTTGAATTAATTACTCAATAACTGTTACTAAATCTTCGGTAGATTTTCTCACTTTTTTAAGGTTTACCAACCAATCGTTATCTGCATCTCTATAACCAATAGGTAAAAGCACACAACTTCTTAAACCTTTTTCGCGTAAGCCTAAAATGTTATCAACTTCAACAGGATCAAAACCTTCAATTGGCGTACAATCTACACCTTCGTAAGCGGCAGCAATAATGGCTGCTGAAAATGCAATATAAGCTTGTTTTGCAGCATGGTTAAAGTTTTCTTCAGCATCTTTTTGAGGATACGAACCTAATAACATTTGGCGGTAGTTTTCCCAGCCTTCATTTTTAAACCCACGTACTTCATTTGTTAGGTCGAACATTTTATTAATTCTGTCTTCAGTGTAGGTATCCCAAGCGGCAAAAACCAATAAATGCGAACAATCTGTAATCATTGATTGATTCCAAGCTACAGGTCTAATAGCTTCTTTTGTGGCCTGATTTTTAACTATTAATATTTCAAAAGGCTGTAAACCGCTTGAAGTTGGAGCCAAACGAGCAGCCTCAATAATGTTGTCAATTTTTTCTTCTGATACTTTTTCACCATTCATTGCTTTTGCTGCGTATCTCCAGTTTAATTTGTCTAATAATTCCATAATTTTTTAATTTATTTTTTAGTTTTTGCTATTTCTTTTTTTTTTGTTAAATATTTAAGTGCCCCCGTAGACCACAAAGCCCAGATAATTAAAACAGGTTGAAATATTAACCTAATTAATCGTTGCCTATCTGTATTTAAGCCAAAAGAGTCAATTTGATTTATATATTGATTGATATTTCCAGGGAAAATAAGGATGAAGAATATTGCCAACACAATACCTGTTTTAAGTTTTAATCTACCTCCAACAATCATTAGTATACCAAAAATAATTTCTACCACACCAGACGCTAACACAATAAAATCCATAAATGTTTTATCTGTTGTTATCCAAGTTGGAACTTGTGCTTGAAACGCTATCCTAAGGAAGGTTAGGTGTCCTATTCCTGCATAGAGCATAAAAGCACCTAACAAAATTCTCGATATGTTTTGAATGATACTTGTTTTATTAAAATCTTTTTTCATTTGATATGATGTTTAACTAGGTTATACTTTTGCAAGTAACTTGATACTTGCAGATGTTATAATTTGTGTTGTTGAAGTAGCATTCGCCAAGTTAATCATAGCTTGTGCAATATCATCAGCTTTAGTTAAGCTGTATTTTTTTAGTTTTCCGAAGAAAAAAGGTTGAAATAGTTTAAAAACAACCAAGCCAATTTTTTCTCCAATTCTAGTTTCTTTTCTATCTCCTCCAATAATTGAAGGTTGTAAAATGTGTGTTTTTTCAATTTTTTCGGCAAGAACAGCTTGTTCCATTTCACCTTTTGTTTTATTGTAAAAAATGCGACTATTTGCATTTGCTCCCAATGCCGAAACCACTAAAAATGTATCGATTTTATTTTCTTTTGAAAGCTTTGCTGCCGCTACAGGAATACCAAAATCAATAGCTTTGTACATTGCTTTATTGGGTGTTTTCTTTGCAGTTGTACCAATACAACAATACACTTCATCTCCAGTAAAATCAGTTTTAAAATTTTTCAATTCCAATAAATTTCCTGTAAACTGAATTACTTTTGAAGGCAATCCGTCAATTTTTTTTCGAGAAAATAATTTAATTGTTTTATAGCGGTCATCCTTCAATAACTTATTTAATAGGATAGATCCTGTTAAGCCAGAAGCACCTAATATAATTGCCGTTTTTCCCATAACTTATAATTTTATGCCGTCCCAAGCAATTTCAAAAGCCTTGTTTAAAGTAGCTTCTTTTAGTTCGCAACTTTTTTTATGTTGTTTGTTGGTTAAAAAAGCCAACGGATAAATGGTAAAAGCATATAACAAATAAGGTGAATTAGGTTTTAAAATACCTTCTTGTATGCCTCTTTCCCATAAATCAAGTAAGGGTTGTAAATGCTTTAAGCCTTCACGTTTAATTTCTTCATCAATAATGGGTGTATTATCACATTGTGATAAAAAATTAGACGCTTCTTCTTGGTTTAATTTAAAATGAGCAATATTGTACCAA
>CBDUAL010000158.1:0-6891 GCA_965365125.1 uncultured Lutibacter sp. | reverse complement strand
TAAATAGCTTTAATACACTTACTCAATCAAAAGTGTTATTATACCCAACAGATACCGTTTGGGGCATAGGTTGCGATGCAACTTCTGAAGAAGCTGTAGCTAAAGTTTATGAGATAAAACAACGTTCAGAGAGCAAAAGTTTAATTATTTTGGTTGACGGTATTGAAATGCTACAACAATACATTCCTTCAATTTCAAAAGAAATTTTAGAACTATTATCTTCAGCAGTAAAACCAACTACTATTATATATAACCATCCGGTTGGATTGGCAAAAAATGTAGTTGCTAGTGATGATACTGTTGCTATTAGAATTCCTCAAAATGACTTTTGTAAACAATTAATTACTGCTTATGGAAAACCTATAGTTTCAACATCTGCAAACATTAGTGGAGTCGAAACGCCTAAAAGTTTTAAAGAAATCAGCCAAGCAATTTTGGAGAGCGTAGACTATGTTGTAGATTTGCACCGCGAAGAGGTAAGCGTTAAGTCTTCTACAATTTTAAAAGTAGGCGATAAGGGTGAGATAATTGTACTTCGGGAGTAAATTTAAGTTTTCGTTATTCTGAACATGTTTAGCTACACTGAATTTTTGATTTCAGAATCTCATCAAGTAAATTTCAAATTATGATGTGAACCTGAAACAAGTTCAGGTTGACGTTTTTAATGTTTAAAAACTGAGCGATTAAAAAATATGTCAGATAATAAAACCTACAAAGATGCACTAACGCATCCAATTTTCAACTATATTTCAAAAGCAGCAGCTACTTTACAATTAGAAACCTATGTGATAGGTGGTTTTGTACGTGATTATTTTTTGAAAAGAGGTTCGCATAAAGATATTGATGTTGTTGCTATTGGAAGCGGAATAGAATTAGCATTGGCTGTTGCAAATTTGTTGCCTAACAAACCAAAAGTACAGGTTTTTAAAACCTACGGTACAGCAATGTTGCGTTACAATGATATTGAAGTTGAATTTGTTGGAGCGCGTAAAGAATCATATACGGAAGATAGTAGAAATCCGGTAGTTGAAAATGGCACACTTCAAGATGACCAAGAACGACGAGATTTCACTATAAATGCATTAGCTTTAAGTTTAAATAAATCAAATTATGGAGCTTTGCTAGATCCGTTTCATGGTATTGCAGATTTAGAAGCTAAGATTATTAAAACACCTTTAAATCCAGACATCACTTATTCTGATGATCCTTTAAGAATGATGCGTGCCATTCGGTTTGCAACGCAATTAAATTTTACTATTGAAGAGGAATCATTAAATGCAATAACTAGAAATGCAGAGCGTATAGATATTATAACACGTGAGCGAATTGTTACTGAACTAAATAAAATAATTGCATCACCAATACCTTCTGTTGGTTTTTTATTATTACTTGAAACTAACTTGTTAGAACGAATTTTACCTGAGTTAACAGCTTTAAAAGGTGTTGATGAGATTGAAGGGCAAAAGCATAAAGATAATTTTTATCATACCTTAGAAGTGGTTGATAATATTTCACAGCATACAAATGATTTATGGTTGCGTTGGGCTGCTTTATTGCATGATATTGGAAAAGCACCAACAAAAAAATTCGATAAAAATGTGGGATGGACATTTCATGCACACGAATTTGTAGGTTCTAAAATGGTGTATAAATTATTTAAAAGATTGAAAATGCCTTTGAACGAAAAAATGAAATTTGTTCAAAAAATGGTGTTTTTAAGTTCAAGACCTATCGTATTGGCTTCAAACGTGACAGATTCAGCAGTGCGTCGTTTAGTTTTTGATACGGGTGAAGATATTGATAGTTTAATGACCTTGTGTGAAGCAGATATTACAACAAAAAATCCAGTAAAATTTAAAAGGTATCACCAAAACTTTAAAATTGTTCGCGATAAAATTAAAGAAGTTGAAGAACGAGATCACGTTCGTAATTTTCAACCACCAATTTCTGGTGAGTTAATTATGGAGACTTTTAATTTGAAACCTTGTCGAGAAATTGGTCAAATTAAAGATGCCATAAAAGATGCTATATTAGACGGTAAAATTTCCAATGACTATGATGAAGCTTATGCTTTTATGCTTGAAAGAGCTGAGAAATTAGGATTGAAAAGAGCGTAATTATTTAGTATTAACACTGTTGTGCGGAATTACATTCCGCTCCCAATAGTTCAATAAATAACGTAAAGTAGTTGTCACAGATTACAAATCTGCGTCATAATTGTGTTTATAAAGCAAGTGCTTTAATTTGTTGTAGGACAATTCTAATTTATAGGTTTTTCGAACTAAAATGATTGCATAGTTACCAATTTGTAGTATTCACCTTTTTTTGCAAGTAATTCTTCGTGTTTACCTTGCTCAACAATTTCACCTTTTCTCATTACTACAATTAAATCGGCTTTTTGAATGGTTGATAAACGGTGTGCAATGACTAAAGAAGTTCTATTCTTAGTCATTTCTTCCAACGCTTTTTGAACTAACTGCTCACTTTCAGTGTCTAATGCTGAAGTAGCTTCATCTAACACCATAATTGGAGGGTTTTTAAGTACTGCTCTTGCAATACTTAAACGTTGTTTTTGTCCGCCCGAAAGTGTGTTACCACTATCTCCTATATTAGTTTCAAATTGTAAAGGCAAATCTTTGATAAACTCGTATGCGTTTGCAATTTTTGAAGCTTCTAAAACATCTTTATCGCTTGCTTGTTCAACACCTAAACAAATGTTATTTTTTATGGTGTCGTTAAAAAGAATAGAGTCTTGGGTAACAATTCCCATTAATGCACGCAACGATTTTTGACTGATATCTTTAATGTTAACACCATCAATTTTAACGGCTCCTTTATTTACATCGTAAAAACGCGTAATTAAATTAGCTAACGTTGATTTTCCACTACCAGACTGACCAACAAGTGCCACCGTTTTCCCTTTTTCAATAGTTAAAGAAAAATCTTTCAACACATACTCATCTTTGTATTTAAAAGAGATATTTTCAAAAGTAATATTGTTTGTAAACGTTTCTTTTGAGGGGGCGTTTGCTATGTCTATAATGGTATTTTTTGTAGTTAGTACGTTTAAAATACGTTCTGCAGAGGCATTTCCTTTTTGAATATTATAAAAAGCAGTTGATATTGCTTTTGCTGGATTTAGCACCAAATAAAACAATCCAATATATCCAAAAAATTCTTGCGGTTTCATATCACTATTTTCACCTAACACCAATCTACCACCAAACCATAAAATTGCTATGATTGTTGCCGAACCTAAAAATTCACTCATTGGAGATGCTAGTGTTTTACGGTGTAAAACACTAGTCATTAAATTTCTAAATTTTTTGGTAGAATCAGTAAATTTTTGTTCAATTTTAGCTTCAGCATTAAAACCTTTAATAACACGTAAACCAGTTAAAGTTTCTTCAATAAAAGATAAAAAATTACCTGTTTCTTGCTGTGCTAATAACGAATTTGCTTTTAATTTTTTTCCGACAGAAGAAATAATAAAACCAGATACCGGTAATAAAATAAATACAAATAATGTCAATTTTGCACTAATGGCAAACATTGAAATTAATGTAAGAATAATGGTTAACGGCTCTCGAACAACGGTTTCTAAGGATGTTAAAAAAGAAACTTCAACTTCTTGAACATCAGATGTCATACGTGCAATAATATCTCCTTTTTTCTTTTCAGAAAAGTAGGCGAGCGGTAAGTTCACTATTTTTTTATACAAGCTGTCTCTTATATCTTTTACTACTCCATTTCTTAAAAACACTAAAACAAAGGAGGCTAAATAGCGAAATAAATTTTTAAAGAAAAATAAACTGAATGATAAAATACAGATAAAAAGTAACGCTCTATCAATTCCACCGCTATCCATTAACTCGGTTACCTTATAGTTTAAAGAGCCAGAAACGTAGTCGTACAAACTAGAAATACCGTTGTACACGGGTTTTACATTTACAGGTTCTTCTTTTCCGAAGAGAATACCTAACACAGGAATAAAACCTAATACTGAAAGTACATTAAATATGGCATACAAAATGTTGAAAACAACATTTAAGTATGCATATTTAAGGTAAGGTTTAGCGTATGCTAAAATCTGTTTAAAATAGTTCATTAAGATAATTCCATTTCTTTAATGATGCGTTGTACTTTTGTGTCTAACTCAGCTTCAACTTCTTTTGCTTTTTCAATACAACACAATTCAGCTCTAACACTAAAGTAAAACTTAATTTTAGGTTCAGTTCCACTAGGTCTTGCGGCTACTTTTGTACCTTCAAGCGTTTCATAAATTAAAACGTTCGATTTTGGAATATCAATAGTTTCAACGGTATTTTTTAATAAATCTGTTTTTGTTGAAGCCTCATAATCGTACACAAAATTAACTTTAGAACCGTCAATCTCAGTTACAGGATTTTCACGTAAATCAACCATCATTTGTGCAATTTGTTGTGCACCATCCATTCCTTTTTTTACTAAAGAAATTAAATGTTCCTTGTAGAAGTTATTGTCTACATAAATTTGTAACAATTCTTGATACATAGAACTACCTTTGGCTTTTGCATCTGCAGCAATTTCACAAGCTAAAACAGTTGCTGTAACAGCATCTTTATCACGTACAAAGTCGCCCACCATATAACCAAAACTTTCTTCACCACCACCAATAAAGTCTTGCGTTCCTTCAGCTTCACGCACCATTTTAGCAATCCATTTAAAACCAGTTAAACCAACTTTAGTTTCAACACCATAACTAGCAGCAATTTCATTTACTAAATTTGTAGATACAATGGTAGAACCAACAAATTGTTTTCCGTTTAATTTTCCTGCTTCTTCCCATTTTTTAATAAGGAAGTTGGTCATTAAACACATGGTTTGATTTCCGTTTAACAATTTCATATTACCTTCTAAATCTCTAACCGCAATACCCAATCTATCACAATCAGGATCTGTACCAATTACAATATCGGCATTTATTTTTTCTGCTAAATCTGTCGCCATTTTTAACGCTGCAGGTTCTTCAGGATTTGGAGAAGCTACTGTAGGAAAATCTCCATTTGGTATGCGTTGTTCTTCAACAATATGAACATCTGTATAACCTGCTTTTTCTAAGGCATCAGGAACGGAAACAATTGATGTTCCGTGTAATGAAGTGAAAACAATTTTTAAATTTTCTTTTCCAGCAGTGTTAAAAGCAACATTTTTTACAGAAGCGTCTACAAAAGCATCATCTACATCTTTTCCAATAACTTCAATTAAATCTTCATTGGCATTGAAATTAATTTCAGAAAACTCTAAGTTATTTACTTCAGCAATAATTTTATTGTCGTGCGGAGGTACAATTTGTCCACCGTCACCCCAATATACTTTATACCCGTTGTATTCTGGTGGGTTATGAGAAGCTGTTAATACAATACCTGCATCACACCCTAAATGTTTTACTGCGAACGAAAGTTCAGGTGTAGGGCGTAAGTCTTCAAACAAGAAAACTTTAATGTTATTGGCTGAAAGTACATCGGCTACTACTTTTGCAAATAATTGACTGTTATGACGGCAGTCAAAAGCAATTACTACACTTAATTGTTTGTTTGGTAAGGTTTGAATTAAATAATTGGCCAAGCCTTGTGTAGCTTTACCCAATGTGTATTTATTAATTCGGTTGGTTCCTGCACCCATAATACCGCGCATTCCACCCGTTCCAAATTCCATATCTTTATAAAAACTATCAGCTAATTTATTCTCATCTGTATCTATTAACTGTTTAATTTCTTGTTGTGTATCAGTATCAAAAGTGTCTGATAACCATAGTTGTGCCTTCTCTAAAATAGTCATGTTTATAATGTTTTGATATTTACAAAAATAACGTTATTAAGTGTTAAAAAACAATAAAAAATTTCTTTTCACTAAAACGTTATAAATTTATTTTTTTCGATATTGAATATCGTTTTGTATCTGATTTTGTTCTTAAAATTATTTCTCCCAAAAAACCTGCTAAAAAAAGTTGTGTACCTATAAGCATGGTTACTAGAGCAATATAAAATATAGGTTTTTGCGTAATTAATGTTCCTGCAGGATTTAAAAATAGTTTGTCGATTCCTAAATAAAAAGAGAATAAAAAACCGAGCATAAACATGATAGATCCTAACAAGCCAAATAAATGCATTGGTCGTTTTCCAAATTTAGATAAAAACCAAATAGTTATAAGATCTAAAAAACCATTGATAAAACGATCAATTCCAAATTTTGTAACACCATATTTACGCGCCTGATGGGTAACTACTTTTTCATCAATTTTGGTAAAGCCAGCATTTTTAGCAAGTACAGGAATGTATCGGTGCATTTCACCACGAACATCAACATTTTTTACAACAGCTTTTTTATAGGCTTTTAACCCACAGTTAAAGTCGTGCAATTTTAAACCCGACGTTTTTCGGGCTGCTGCATTAAATAATTTTGAAGGAATGTTTTTTCTAATTTTTGAATCGTAGCGTTTCTTTTTCCATCCTGAAATTAAATCGAAACCTTCGTTTGCAATTAAGTTGTATAATTCTGGAATTTCATCGGGACTGTCTTGTAAATCGGCATCCATAGTTATAACAACGTCGCCTTTTACTTCTTTAAACCCAGCATTTAATGCTTGTGATTTTCCGTAATTTTGAAGAAATCGAATCCCTTTTACGTTTGGGTCTTTTTTAGATAAACGTTGAATTACTTCCCAAGAGTTGTCTGTGCTACCATCATCAATAAAAAGTATTTCATAAGAATAACGATTGGATTGCATAACTTTTGCAATCCAATCGTATAATTCGTTTAAAGACTCGTCTTCATTAAGTAGTGGAATAACTACTGATATATTCATGTATGTTGTACTTTTTTATTCGTTGTCTTCTTCGGTTCTTTTCA
>CBDUAL010000157.1:0-6911 GCA_965365125.1 uncultured Lutibacter sp. | reverse complement strand
CACTTAATTCCCTTTTAATCTATTTTAAATTGAAATTTAATAAAGAACCTAATTCAAGTCAAATTTATTATTAATTTAGCTTCAATAATTAAAGATCGATTAGTATTTATTAACCACTTATGAACAACTATACAATAATTTAAATGTACTAAATTGGTGAAGTTTTTTTGGTATTTCTAAATTAGAGCTACAACTTTTATTATTAACACACTTAAATTTTATTAAATTCCATTTTAAATTGTTAAAATATGTAAATTAGCATTTTACAGTATTTTTATGAATAAAAATAACATTAGCTTAGATATAATCGGTACCATTAAAACACCTTGGTTAACACCCGAAAATATGCCAATTCAACCTACAGGAGCAAAAAGTGTTAAAGGCACTATTGTTTTAAATAAAGGTTATGTAAGTGGTTTAAAAAATTTGGAAGAGTTTTCTCATATTATTTTAATTTACCATTTACACTTAATAAAAGAACCTAAACTTGAAGTAATTCCGTTTATGGATACAAATCCGAAAGGAATATTTGCCACAAGATCTCCTAAAAGACCTAATAAATTAGGTATTTCTATTGTTGAAATTGAACGCATAGATGAAAATAAAATTCATATTTTAGACGTTGATATGATGAACAATTCACCTTTGTTAGATATTAAACCTTTTTTTGAAGATTTTGACAATCGGTTTCACACCAAAAAAGGATGGCTTGAAAAAAAAACAAACCTAAATAAAGAAAACTTTAAATCGGATGAACGATTTAAATAAACTATTAAACAAGTTACAATAACTCTCAACAACTTTCGTTAAACACCTAGATATTAATATTACCCCCTTTTATATAAATGAAAACTAAAACACTCATATTATTTACATTACTATTTACAGTATCAATAACCTTTGCGCAAACTGTAAAAAAATTTACTGACACTGGCTCAGTAAGCAATCAATTCGATAATTTAATAAAAAACTCTAACCGTTATCAAGATTATAAAGTTGTAAAAACAACTTGGTTACTTAAATTAAAGTCGAACGTTACCGATTCTATTTCTGCCTCAAAAAAAGAAATAATAACTGCTGATAAATTAATAAACTCACAAAAGAAAAGTATTGACAGTCTTAAATTAGCGATACATACATCAGAAGCCACTATTACTAATTTAAATAATGAAATTCAAAGTATTTCTTTAATTGGAATGCAACTTAATAAAGGAACTTTTAAAACCCTCATGTTTTCAGTAATTGTAATTTTAACTATATTATTACTGTTTTTTATTACAAAATTCAAACAAAGTAATAGCATTACAACTCAAACAAAACTAGATTTAAAAGAACTTGATGAGGAATTTGAACAACATAGAAAAAAAGCATTAGAACGTGAACAAAAAGTGAGACGTCAATTACAAGATGAATTGAACAAACAGAAAAACGACTAATTTATAATGAGCTTAGGAATAATTCAAAAGAATTTAAATTTTTTAAATAACGAATTATTAACTGAAATTGAAAGTGCTTCTACCATAGTTTCCTTTGAAAAAAACACCGAATTAGTTAGAGAAGGTCAATTTATAAAAGTAATACCAATTGTTTTAGATGGTCTTATAAAAGTATTTTCACGTTATGAAGAAAAAGAGTTGCTACTCTATTATATAAAACCTTCTGAAAGTTGTATTATGTCTTTTTCGGCTATCCTAAAAAATAGTCCAAGTGAAATTTTTGCGGTAACTGAAGAAACTACTCAAGTACTTTTATTACCTGCCAATTTAATTCCTAATTGGTTAAAAAATTATCCTGCATTAAATCAGTTATTTTATAAACAATATAATGTACGCTATACAGAATTGTTAAAAACTATCAATCATTTACTTTTTGATAAATTAGATGTTAGAGTATATAATTACTTGGTTGATAAAAAAACGATTACCAAAAAAAATCCGCTTAAAATTTCTCACCGTCAAATTGCAAATGAACTAGGAACTGCGCGCGAAGTTATTAGTAGAATTATAAAAAAATTAGAAGCCGAAAACAAAGTTAAACAACATAGTAATGCAATTGAAATTATAACTTAGTGGTGACTATAGTCACTGCACCGTAATTTTACAGTCCATATATTTGTCTTATATTATTCACTTAAATACTTTTGATATGAACAAAAACATGGGATCTACGGATAAAATTATTAGAGTTGTTATTGCTTTAGGGTTAGCAACACTATATTTTTCAAATTTAATTTCAGGAACCATTGCTATTATTGCAATTGCAGTGGCTATTATATTTTTACTAACAAGTGTGCTTAGCATTTGCCCTTTATACTCCATTTTTGGAATAACCACTTGTAAAGTGCCTAAAAAATAGAATAAAGACTGTCTAGAGAGCATTTAAAACCGTTATTTTGAACCTGACTGCCTAAGAGGCAGGCTTGATTCAGAATCTTACCATTATGATAACCAATTATTACATGAGTTTGGAAACTAGGTTCATATTGGAAAATAACAACTTTTAGACAGTTCCTATTTTTACTCACCAGCGTAAGTTACATAATTTCGAGGCGTTTCATATAATGTGATTGAAATTTCTAAATTTGAATCAATTTTTGGTCTAAGTTTATTCCAAATTACAACGGCTATATTTTCAGCCGTTGGATTTAAATTTTTAAATTCTGAAACTTCTTCGTTTAAATTTTTATGATCAAATTGATCTTCTATCTCAACTTCAATCAATTTTTTTAGAACTTTCATGTCCATTACAAAACCCGTTTCTGGATGTACCTCTCCTTTTACAGCTACAATTAAATCGTAATTATGGCCGTGGTAATTAGGGTTGGCACATTTACCAAAAACAGTCGCATTTCTGGCATCTGTCCAATCGGCGTTGTACAATCTATGCGCTGCATTAAAATGCGCTTTTCTATGAACCGTTACTTTCATTTACTTGTTTTTTTTTAATAAACGTTTATAATTTTTTTCGTTCATAAACCACGTAATTATTCCATAAACAAGCCCCCCTATAGCTGGACTAACTAATTCTTTTAACATATTTTTTGAAGTAAAAAAATTTGACGGTACATTGTCCGTAAAATAGTTATACCCATTTTTAACTAAAAATACTAAAACCATAAAAAAAAGGATATGAAAAGTAATATATTTCCACATACCATTTTTCCTTCTTTTTCCCCAAGTATTTAAAAACTTTAATGCTCTTTCATTCATAATTACTGCTTAATAAAACTATAAAATTTATCAAATATAATTTTAAACCATTCTGTATACATCTGGGGGTTTACTTGTATATCGGCTTTTACTTCTTCAACAGTCATATACTTAAAACTTTCTACCTCCTCTTTATTTATAATTGGATCTTCATCATAAAACCCAACCATTACATGGTCTAATTCGTGTTCAGTTAAGCCATTATCAAAAGGTGCTTTGTAAATAAATGAAGTTTTTTCCTCTAACTCACAAACAAAACCCATTTCTTCTTGTAAACGTCTTTTTCCTGCTTCAATATTACTTTCTCCGTTGCGTTGGTGACTACAACAAGTATTTGTCCACAATAAAGGTGAATGATACTTATCTGCAGCTCTTTGTTGCAACATTAATTGTTGTTTACTATTAAATACAAATACTGAGAATGCACGGTGTAATACCGCTTTTTCGTGAGCTTCCATTTTTGGCATCAAGCCAATTTGCTCATCCTTTTCGTTTACTAAAATTACTTGTTCTTCTTTCATTTATTTTTCAATTGCAACAAATTTACAAAAAAGAATATGCAATAACCACCATATTAAAAGTCAATAGTGTGAAATTTATCAACGGTATTAAATGATGTATTACCACAAAATAACCCGCTGTAATTACAATAAACATAATTACACATCAGGTAAAAACTTCTTATATTTTAATTAATTTTTCTTAAAAAGCTCTTCAATAGAAAGATAGCGCTCTCCTGTATCGTAATTAATAGTTACTATTGTTACGGGTGTATTTATTGTTTTTAATTGTTTTCTAACTGCTGCTAAAGAGGCTCCCGAAGAAATACCCACCAAAATACCTTCAGTATTTGCTATATTTTGAACTTCAGAAAACGCTTCTTCTTTTGTTATTTTAATTACACCATCAATTGAGTTTCTATTGAACACTTCTGGAAAAAAACCCGGTCCAATACCTTGTATTGGATGAGGCCCTGGTTCTTCACCAGATATAATGGCTGAATCATTAGGCTCTACAGCAATAACTTTTAAGCTTGGGAATTTTTCTTTTAAAACCTCCGACATACCTGTAATATGACCTCCAGTACCAACACCCGTTATTAAATAATCAAAACCTTCAGGAAAATCAGCCGCAATTTCTAAAGCAGTTGTTTTACGGTGTATTTCTGGGTTTGCTTGGTTTGTAAATTGGGAAGGCATCCAGGCATTTTTATTATTTGCTACTAACTCATTTGCTTTTGCTATGGTACCACCTAACCCTAATTCTTTTGGAGTAAGCACAAGATTAGCCCCATAAGCCGCCATTAAAGCCCTTCTTTCAACTGACATTGATTCAGGCATTACTAGTGTAAGCTTGTAATTTTTTACTGCAGCAACCATTGCCAAGCCAATACCCGTATTTCCTGAAGTTGGTTCTATAATTTCTGTGTCTTGAGTTAAAATATTTCTTTTTTCAGCATCCTCAATCATAGCTAATGCAATTCTATCTTTAATACTTCCTCCTGGATTTGCTTTTTCAAGTTTCATCCAAACATTAGCATTTGGAAATAATTTAGCAAGTCGCACAACTGGTGTGTTTCCAATACCTTCTAAAATGTTATTAATTTTCATAATTTATAATATTTGTGATTATTTAGTGTGAAGGTAATATAGTAAAAAATCTTATTATGTGATTGTGGTAATTTACTTTTATACTGTTTTACTTATTTTAATTGGTAAGTAAATAAATTTTATAATTATCTTCTTTTGAAAGTCTTACATAAATAGCTAACATAGTGTGGTATTTATTTATATTTTTGCAAACCGAAATTAATTAAAGAAATAAACCCACACAAATTTTAGATACACAGATGAGTTTTTTAAAAGAAATACAACGCAGACGAACTTTTGGTATTATTTCGCATCCCGATGCTGGTAAAACAACTTTAACTGAAAAGTTATTATTATTTGGTGGTGCAATTCAGGAAGCAGGTGCCGTAAAAAATAATAAAATTAAAAAAGGTGCAACTTCCGATTTTATGGAAATTGAGCGTCAACGTGGTATTTCGGTAGCCACATCAGTATTGGCTTTTATTTATAAAGACAAAAAAATAAATATTTTAGATACGCCTGGTCACAAAGATTTTGCTGAAGACACCTTTAGAACATTGACTGCAGTTGATAGTGTAATTGTGGTTATTGACGTTGCAAAAGGGGTTGAAGAACAAACAGAAAAATTGGTTGAAGTTTGTAGAATGCGTAACATACCAATGATTGTTTTTATCAATAAGATGGATCGTGAAGGTAAAGATGCTTTTGATTTATTGGATGAAGTTGAACAAAAATTAGGGTTGCGTGTTACGCCTTTAAGTTTCCCAATTGGAATGGGTTACGATTTTAAAGGTATTTATAATATCTACGGAAAAAAATTAAATGTTTTTTCTGGAGACAACAAACAAACCGTGCAAGAAGGTGTTGAATTTAATGACATTTCAGTTCCTGAATTAGACGAAATTATTGGAAATAAAGCAGCTGAAACTTTACGCGAAGAATTAGAATTGGTTGAAGAAGTTTATCCGCCTTTTGATAATGACGAATATTTAAAAGGGAATTTACAACCTGTCTTTTTTGGTTCGGCCTTAAATAACTTTGGAGTAAAAGAATTATTAGATTGTTTTATTGAAATTGCTCCTACGCCACAACCAAAAAAATCTGAAGAGCGTTTGGTTGATTCTAAAGAAGAAAAACTTACAGGTTTTGTATTTAAAATACACGCCAATATGGATCCAAATCATAGAAACCGTTTGGCTTTTATAAAAATTGTATCGGGAACTTTTAAACGTAATTCGCCATATTTACATGTTCGTTTAAATAAAAAAATGAAATTTTCAAGTCCGAATGCCTTTTTTGCTGAAAAGAAAGAAATTGTAGACGAATCATTCCCTGGAGATATTGTAGGAATTCAAGATACTGGAAACTTTAAAATTGGAGATACCCTAACTGAAGGCGAAAACTTAAACTTTAAAGGAATTCCAAGTTTTTCACCAGAACATTTCCGTTATGTAAACAATGCCGACCCTTTAAAATCTAAACAATTATTCAAAGGATTGGATCAATTAATGGATGAAGGTGTTGCGCAATTATTTACCCTAGATTTAAACGGCAGAAAAATTGTAGGTACTGTGGGTGCATTGCAGTATGAAGTTATTCAATACCGTTTAGAGCACGAATATGGTGCTAAATGTAGCTACGAAAATTTACCTGTACACAAAGCTTGTTGGGTTGAACCTGAAGATCCTAAGAATGAGGAGTTCAAAGAATTTAAACGTGTGAAACAACGTTTTTTAGCAAAAGACAAACAAGGTCAATTAGTGTTTTTAGCAGATTCTGCGTTTACCATTCAAATGACACAAAGTAAATATCCTTCTGTTAAATTACACTTTACTAGTGAATTTAATTAGAAGTTTGGAGGCCTAAACGGAAGATTGAAGGTTGATATTAAATAGTAAATATTAGATATTTGATATTTGATATTTGAAGTTTTGAGACTGAAGATGAAAATCGAAGGTTGATATTATATAGTAAATATTTGATATTTGAAGTTTTGGTACTGAAAATGAAAATCGAAGTTTGATATTAGAAGTTGAAAATTTGGAGTTTGATATCATAAATTTACTATACCCTTTACGCTATTTTCTAAAACGTACATCTAAAATCGCTTTAC
>CBDUAL010000156.1:0-6955 GCA_965365125.1 uncultured Lutibacter sp. | reverse complement strand
AATCCGAAATAGTTTCTCCTTCTTTTAATTCATACAACCCTGGTCGTTTTACATTTCCTGTAACTGTAACAATAGCTGAATAAGGCTTTATAATAATAATATCTTGATCCCGTAATAAAACATTCCCTTCTTCAGAACCATTTATTAAATAATTATAAATATCAAAATCTTTTAAATGTTTTCCTCCTCTTATAACCTGCACGCTTCTAAAAGTCCCCATTTCTGTAGGACCTCCCGCAGCATATAGTGCATTTAGAACAGATGAAAGTCCGCTTAATGAATACGTTCCTGGTGCTTTAACTTCTCCAATAATATTTACTTGAACAGTACGTACATTTACCAAAGACACATCGGCATGTACTTTTTCATAACTATCGCTTGAAGCAGCAATACCGCTATAAATTTTTTGTAAATAAGAAATTATTTTTGCTTTGGCTTTATCAACAGACAAGCCACTTACATAGATAGGGCCAATACTTTCAATTTTAATAGCCCCTTCGCGATTCACCTGTTTGATGTAATTATTTTCTGCAGCCCCCCAAATATCTATCAATAATTCATCTCCAGGCCCTAACTCATAGGTACTTGGAGTTGCCATATTTAAATTTGGTGTGAATGAAATGTTTGGATTGCTAAAAAAATCATAACCAAATAAGTCATTTTTTTCTGAAGGTTCCTCACCTCCTCCAAGCAAACCAAATGCATCAACATTAGAAATTTCACTAGCATCTGTTGTCTCAGTATCTGTTGAAGAAGTATCTTTAAAACGCAAAGCACTAATACGCTGCTTTAATTTTGAAATTTGACTTGCAGGCATTCCTTTTGCCTTTGCCATTACTTCTAACTGATTTAAAGTATAACCTTCTGCTTGTGCTTTATTCCAATACGTTTCAATTTGCTCATCAGACAATTCATCAATATTGATGCTTGCCATTTGAGCCTGGCTCATATTTTGGGCTATTGTTAATTGCGTAGTAAAAATAAAGATAAGCATAATACATGCCCTCACCAAATATCTCATAGTGCTGTTTGAATTAATTTTCGGCAAATATAGAAATATTTATCTTTACTATACTAACTTAAGGTTCATTACTCTTATGTTATCAACAAAATAATCTAAATTACTTTTTACTTTCTTTTATGGCAATTTCTTTACGTAAACCACTACTTGAAAAACGGTGATCTCGACCATTGTAATACAATTCAATCCCTTTTTCTACACAATAGGCTTTCCCTGTAAAATCTTTAAACTCGTATTCATCTCCTACGATACGAACATCAATTTTAAACGATTTTAAAATATCTTCCAAATCTTGCTCCATTGTATAAGGAACAATTTCATCAACAAACTTACAACCTTTCAACTGAATATAACGCTCAACTACTGTTTGTATCGGTTTGTTTTTTTCAGGGCGGTTAATTGTTGGATCCGTTTGTAATCCACAAATTAAATAATCACACTGACTTTTTGCCTCTTCCAACATTTTAATATGACCTGCATGTAACAAGTCGAAAGTACTAAAGGTAATTCCTATTTTCATTTTTTATTTTTTTATAACATTCATTAATCTTAAACAAGATAATTCATAAGTTTCAAAACTTAAAACTCATAAGGAAAAGAACTCGCATCAAGTGCGAGATGACAACAAGCTAAATAAATATCCTTATTTTTTAAAGCAACGATTCAAAATAAGCGATTGTTTTGCTAAGTCCTTCTTTTAATTCAATTTTTGGTTCCCATCCATCTAATTTTTCTTTTGCTAAAGAAATATCTGGTTGGCGTTGTTTTGGATCGTCTTGTGGCAATGGCATATAAATAATCTTTGATGCCGAATTAGTTAACCCAATTACTTCTTGTGCCAACTCAAGCATGGTAAATTCGTTCGGGTTTCCTAAGTTTACAGGTCCTAAAAATGATGGATCTGAATGCATCATACGCACCATTCCTTCAACTAAATCATCAACATATTGAAATGAGCGTGTTTGCAGTCCGTCTCCAAATATCGTAATATCCTCTCCTTTCAAAGCCTGCACAATAAAATTAGAAACCACTCTTCCATCAGAAGGGTTCATATTTGGACCATAAGTGTTAAATATTCTAATAATTTTAATTGCTACATTATTTTGAATATGATAATCCATAAACAACGTCTCAGCACAACGTTTACCTTCATCATAACACGAACGAATTCCTATTGGATTTACATGCCCCCAATAACTCTCTGGTTGGGGATGCACCGCAGGATCACCATAAACTTCACTGGTACTTGCTTGTAAAATTTTAGCTCCAACACGCTTCGCTAAACCTAAAGTATTTATGGCACCCATTACAGATGTTTTTATGGTTTTTATTGGATTGTGCTGGTAATGTACGGGTGAAGCCGGACAGGCTAAATTGTATATTTCATCTACTTCTGCATAGTACGATTCTGTAACATCATGGCGTACCATTTCAAAATATGGATTGTCTAATAATTTTATAATATTTTTCTTAGCTCCTGTAAAATAATTATCTAAACAAAGTACTTCATTCCCTTCGTTTAACAAGCGTTCACATAAATGAGATCCAACAAAACCAGCACCTCCTGTAATTAATATTCTTTTCATATTATTGTTTTTGTATTTATTAAATATTTTTAAATTTTTCTAAAACAAATTCTACTATTCCTTTCCTATTTGGAAATATTCAAATCCGTTTTCTTCTAATTTAAAAATATTATACTGGTTTCTTCCATCAAATATGATTGGATTCTTTAATTGTGCTTTTATTTCTTCAAAATCAGGAGAACGAAATTCTTTCCATTCTGTTAATAAAATCAAAGCATCTGCATTTTGAAGCACTTCATATTTTGAGGCACAATAAGTAATATTTTCAACATCTTTTAAATAACATTCCTTTGCTTCTTCAATAGCTTTTGGATCAAAAGCCTGAATTTTAGCACCTCTTTTTACCAACTCATTAATTACATAAATAGCAGGTGACTCTCTCATATCATCCGTTCCTGGCTTAAATGCCAATCCCCAAATACCAAAAGTCTTTCCTGTTAAATCTTCTCCAAAACGTTTTACTACTTTTTGTGCAATCACTAATTTTTGTGCATCATTTACATCTTCAACTGAAGTGATTAATTTTGCTTCATACCCATATTCTTCTGCAATTTTCTTTAAGGCTTTTACATCTTTTGGAAAACAAGAACCACCATAACCAGCTCCGGGATAAATAAAACTATAGCCAATACGAGAATCGGAACCAATTCCTACTCTAACCTTATTTGCATCTGCACCTACCTTTTCACAAATATTTGCAATTTCGTTCATAAATGAAATCTTTGTTGCCAACATTGCATTTGCTGCATATTTGGTCATTTCCGCAGAACGGATATCCATTGCTATTAAACAATCATGAGACATAAAAAATGGATTGTACAATTGCTTCATTTTATCAATTGCATAATCTGTATCGGCACCAATAACCACACGGTCTGGTTTCATAAAATCATTAATTGCAGCACCTTCTTTTAAAAACTCTGGATTAGAAACCACATCAAAATCTAAGGAAGTCCCTCTTTCATCTAGTGCTACTTGAATGGTTGCTTTTACTTTATCTGCTGTTCCAACAGGAACGGTGGACTTATCAACCACAACAACACGTTGTTGCATTGTTTCACCTATAGATTTTGCCACTGCTAATACATATTGTAAATCTGCAGAACCATCATCTCCCATTGGTGTACCAACCGCAATAAATACAATTTCAGCTCCTTCAATAGCCTCTCCTAAATTGGTGGTAAAAAATAAATTTCCTGCTTTTACATTTTTAAGAATCATGGGTTCCAATCCTGGTTCATAAATTGGGATGATTCCGTTTTTAAGTTTTTCGATTTTTCTTTCATCAATATCTACACAGGTAACTTTATTACCCATTTCAGAAAAACAAGTTCCTGATACTAAACCAACGTATCCTGAGCCAATAACTACTACTTTCATATATTATTTTTTTATTTAAAGATGGTATATCTTTAGGGTTTAACAAAAATGTTTAAAACAAATATAACGAAACTTTTAAGTGAAACCCTTTTAAATTAACCAAATATTGAAAGAAATTCACTTTTAATTTGAATATTTCATTTAAACTCTCCCCTTATGAATGTTCATAAGTTATTTATAAAACTAATAAAACTCACAAAGTAACATATTACAAAGTGTTGAAAATAAAAAGATTGACTGTTATTTAAAAATTACATGCAACTATAATTTACTTATTCACGCCCCAATGTATTTACTACGCACTCTTGTTATACTAAATAAACGGGCTTATTTTATTGCACTTTAAAAAATGGATTCAATAAATTTTCTTTATTGTATTGCAATTCCTCTTTACCAATTGTTTGCATAACTTTCAAACCAACAGCATTACAAATGGCATGACCTGCAGCCGTATCCCACTCCATTGTAGGTGCAAATCTGGGATATACGTGTGCTTTACCTTCAGCAAGCAAACAAAATTTTAACGAACTTCCTTTAGCAACTATTTCAACTTTTTTTCCTGCTGCTTTAATGCTTTCAATAAAAGTAATTGTTTCAGCACTGTTATGAGAGCGACTTCCTATAACTTTTACAATTTCACTTGTTTTAGATGGGTGAATTTCATCTGTAACATTCATTAATTTCACTTCTGAGAATTGATGTTGTTGCAAAACTGTTTTATAACTTTTTTGCGCTTCAACCAAACCATAATACAAGGTTTTAGTTACAGGCACATAAATAACACCAAGTACAGGTTTGTTTTTATAAATTAAAGCTATATTCACTGTAAATTCACCATTTCGTTTTACAAATTCTTTAGTTCCATCTAAAGGATCAACCATCCAACAGGTGTCCCAATTTTTACGTTCCATAAAATCTACTTGCTTGTTCTCTTCACTTATAATTGGAATGCTAGTATGCTTTAAATATCTATTGATGACCAAATTTGCATTTTGATCTGCAATTGTTAGAGGTGTATTGTCCTTTTTTATTTCAACCTTAAAATCTTCAGCATACACTTTCATAATTTCTATTCCTGCTTCAATAGCTGCCTTTATTGCAATGGCAAGTAATTTTTTCATAATTATATTTCTGAATAAAAATAAGTTATTTACTTCTTAGAGTTTTAATGAAATTTCATCAATTCTTATCGAAAAAAATATTAAAATCACTTGAACTAACGTTGTGCTATTTAAAATATACAGCAAACTTATTTAATTAAATATACTATTTTTATTTCGGCAAATAAAAAGATGTTCCCTGTAAATTTATGTTGTTTTTTTACCTTCAAGTAGTATATTTACTTTTAACTGGTAAAATAACATTTAAATACAGCACATTTATGGTAATTTAGCACAGTTTATTTTCAATGTAAAAAATTAATTTTGTGACTTATAAATCATTAATAAAACACTTATGAGTAGCGAATACAATACTTGGCATCACCCTTATAAAATTGCCAAAGAATACAAAAAAAAAGCCGCTTATTTTAGCATGGAATTTGGAATTCACCAAGCCTTAAAAATTTATTCAGGGGGTCTTGGCTTCTTAGCTGGTTCTCATATGCGTTCAGCTTTTGAATTGAAACAAAATATGATTGGTATTGGTATGCTTTGGAAGTATGGTTATTATGACCAAGCTAGAAACGAAGACCAAACTTTACGTACTGATTTTATTGAAAAAACATATAATTTTTTAGAAGATACTGGTATTGAAGTTGAAGTACCATTACACGATAATCCAGGTGTAAAAGTCCGTGCTTATGTTTTAAAACCTGAAATATTTGGTTGTGTTCCTATGTATTTATTAAGTACAGATGTTGAAGGAAACGACCATTTATCAAGAACAATTACCAACCATTTATACGACTCTAATGAACTTACGCGTGTTTCTCAAAGTATTATTTTAGGTATTGGTGGTGCAAAAGTAGTTGAAGCTTTAGGTGGTGCAGATATGTATCATTTAAATGAAGGGCATGCACTACCTGCATTTTATTATTTACGTGATAAAGGGGTTTCAAAAGAACAAATGGCATTTACTACTCACACTCCTGAAAAAGCAGGAAATGAGGAACGTGACGGTCGCCATTTAAATCGTTGTGGTTTCTTTGGAAGAACTTTATCTGAAGAAGAATTAAGAAAAGAGATGGTGAATGATGGAATGATTAACTACACGGTTTCTGCATTAAGAATGGCAAACAAATCAAATGCCGTTTCTAAATTACACGCCGTTGTTTCTAATGATATGTGGAAAGATTTTGATGGTGTTTCAAAAATTATTCCAATAACCAACGCTCAAAATCAGACTTTTTGGCAAGACAATGATATTAAAAAGGCTTGGAAAAAGAAAAATGTAAAAGCTTACAAAAAAAGAAAGTCAGCGTTAAAATCTGAACTTTTTGATGAAGTATTAAATCAGACTGAAAAGATTTTCGATCCTAATGTTTTAACCGTTGTTTGGGCAAGACGTTTTGCCGGATACAAAAGAGCTGATATGTTGTTGTATGATTTAGAACGTTTTGAAAAGTTAATTTCTAATTCTAAATATCCAATACAAATAATTTGGGCAGGTAAACCATACCCAAAAGATTATCACGCAATTGAAACATTTAATCACTTGATTAATTTCTCGAAAAAATCTAAAAACTTAGCCGTATTGGTTGGGTATGAAATGGATTTATCTCGTAAGTTAAAACTAGGATCTGATGTGTGGTTAAACACGCCTAGAATTACTCGTGAAGCTTCAGGAACTAGTGGTATGACAGCTGCTATGAATGGTTCTGTAAACGTTTCTATCAATGACGGATGGATTCCTGAATTTCAAAAAAATGGCGAAAATTGTTTTGTATTACCTGAATTAGATTACAAATTACCGGTTTGGGAACAAGACGAAAAAGATTGCGCTAATTTATTTGATATTTTAGAAAACG
>CBDUAL010000155.1:0-6962 GCA_965365125.1 uncultured Lutibacter sp. | reverse complement strand
ATCATTTCCTAGAATACGACCACCAAAACCAAGCACGCGACCACTCATACTATGAATAGGAAACATCACCCTGCCTTTAAATCTATCAAAGTGTTTATCTGGCTTCACAATAGTAAGACCCGTACCTTCCAAAAATTCAATTTTGTAAGCATTTTTTAAAGCCTCATCCGTAAAGGCTTGCCACTCATCTATGGCATACCCTAACTGAAACTTTTTAATGGTTTCATCGGTAAATCCTCTTTCTTTAAAATAACTTAAACCAATTGCTTTTCCTTGTTCACTTTCTAATAAAGTTTGATGAAAATAATCTCGCGCATATTCTGAAACCAAAAACATACTTTCTCGCTCATCAGCATGTTGCTTTTGCTCGTCGGTTTGTTCAATCTCATCAATTTCAATATTGTATTTTTTGGCTAAATACCGAAGTGCTTCTGGGTACGAATAATGCTCATGTTCCATTAAAAATGAAACGGAATTCCCTCCTTTTCCAGTACTAAAATCTTTCCAAATACCTTTTACTGGAGATACCATAAACGAAGGTGTTCGTTCATCAGAAAAAGGACTGAGTCCTTTAAAACTACTTCCTGATTTTTTTAATTGAACAAAATCTCCAATAACCTCCTCAACACGAGCAGTTTCAAATATTTGATCTATGGTAGTTCTGGATATCAAAATAGCGTAATTGGTATTATTTTTAAGGGGTTGTAAAAATACAAAAAAATATTACTACTTTTTGTCATTCCTGCAAAGTCAGGAATCTTATGCATCTAAATTAGTGGGAGCCTACTTTTATAGGGATAAAATTCAAAAAAAAAATAAAGGTGATTTGGGCTATGCCCAACCACCTTTACTTATTAAAATTTTATTTTTTTACGAAACTGCTTTTAACTTTTTCAACGTTGATTTGTTAATTTTATCTTCAGCTTATTTCTCTGTAATTTCTAATGTATTTTCATCAGATCCTGGCATTTCAAACATTGCATCAGTTAAAATAGCTTCACAAAGCGAACGCAAACCACGGGCACCTAATTTGTATTCAACCGCTTTATCTCCAATGTAATTCAATGCTTTTTCATTAATTTTAAAATCGATACCATCCATTTCAAACAACTTTTCATATTGTTTAATAATAGAGTTTTTTGGTTCGGTTAAAATAGCTCTTAATGTTTCAGCATCTAAAGGATCCATATGTGTTAACACAGGTAAACGACCAATAATTTCAGGAATTAACCCAAACGATTTTAAATCACTTGGAATAATGTATTGTAACAAGTTAGTTTCGTCAACCTTATCTTCTTTAATTGAAGCGCTGTAACCAACTGCCTGACGATTTAATCGTTTTCCAATTAATTTATCAATACCTGAAAAGGCACCACCAGCAATAAATAATACATTTTTGGTATTTACTTCAATAAATTTTTGGTCTGGATGTTTTCTCCCTCCTTTTGGCGGAACATTTACTACAGAACCTTCCAATAATTTTAACAAAGCTTGTTGTACGCCTTCACCTGAAACATCACGTGTTATAGATGGGTTGTCTCCTTTACGCGCAATTTTATCAATTTCATCAATAAAAACAATCCCTCTTTCAGCTTTTGCTACATCGTAATCGGCAGCTTGCAATAAACGTGTTAAAATAGTTTCAACATCTTCACCTACATAACCTGCTTCAGTTAAAACAGTTGCATCAACAATACAAAAAGGCACATTTAACATTTTTGCAATTGTACGCGCAATTAATGTTTTTCCGGTTCCGGTTTCACCAACAATAACAATGTTACTTTTTTCAATTTCGATTTCTTCTTCATCTTTAGATTCAGGCTGTAATAATCGTTTATAATGGTTATAAACCGCTACGGCCATTACACGTTTTGCCTGATCTTGACCAATCATGTATTGATCTAAAAAAGCCTTAATTTCTTTAGGTTTGTGCACAATTAATTCAGAAGTTAATGAAGATGATTTACTTTCTGCAATTTCTTCAATAACAATTCCGTGCGCTTGTTCTATACACTTATCACAAATATGCGCATCTAAACCTGCAATCAATAAGTCTGTTTCTGGTTTTTTTCTACCACAAAACGAACATTCTAAAACTTCATCTTTCGCCATTCTTTAATTCTTAGTTTTATGTGTTAGTTTAACTAACTTATTATTTTCTCTTTAGCACTTCATCAATCATACCGTAAGTTTTTGCTTCTTCAGCTTTCATCCAGTAATCACGATCAGAATCAGCATGTACTTTTTCCATAGTTTGCCCTGAGTGCGAAGATATAATTTGGTACAATTCTTCTTTTAATTTTAAAATTTCACGTGCCGTAATTTCAATATCACTTGCTTGTCCTTGTGCTCCACCTAAAGGTTGGTGAATCATTATACGTGAATGTGGTAACGCAGATCTTTTTCCTTTTTCACCGGCACACATTAAAACAGCTCCCATAGACGCTGCCATACCTGTACAAATTGTAGCTACTTCTGGTTTTATAAATTGCATCGTATCATAAATACCCAACCCTGCATACACGCCTCCACCGGGAGAATTAATGTAAATTGAAATATCTTTTGAATTATCTACACTTTCTAAAAACAACAATTGCGCCTGAATAATATTAGCCACATAATCATCAATAGCAGTTCCTAAAAATATAATTCTATCCATCATTAAACGAGAAAACACATCCATTTGCGCAACATTTAATTGGCGTTCTTCAATAATATAAGGAGTAACACTACTCACTATTTTATCATAATGCATACTACTAATCCCTTGATCTTTTGTAGCAAACTTTTTAAATTCTTTTCCGTAATCCATTGAACAGTTTTTAAGTATTAGAAGGTGTAAAGATAAGAAGATTTATTTATTATTATATGTATAAATAACTTAGCGACTACAACTTGTTATATATATTTATTTTAAGTTACTATTGTCACATAAATTTTAGGGAGCAATAAAGTATAAACATCTGAATTTTCCACATATTCAACAAGCATTCAAGTAAATATAAACAACTGTTTTACAATACAATAAATCTAAACTACAACAATATTGATATTGTATATTTCCACAGAAAATGAAAAGGCACAACTATTTTAAGAAAGTACTATTACAACAAAGCATGTACTTACATTTTGATGGTAAAACATGAAAAAAATAGCGTTTTAAGAAGTTTTTAAACATTTAACCTAAATTCTGTTGAAGAAAAACTATAAAAATTAAACATAAACGTCCTAAAAATGGTATTTATACCATAAAAAAAACTATAAAGTTCAGTTAAAAAAGTTAGCTGATGCAGTATCAACGGACTTTTTTTAGGTCTTTTTTGGTATATTTGAAATCTTGAAACAACTTAAAAAATGAAGAAGACCTTAAAAATTACCCTCCTATTTTTAGTAATTAGCATATCCGTTTTTGCACAGCAATATAAAGAACGTTTAAGAACTTTAAATATTGAACATTATAACTTAGCCATTGAATTGAACGATGAAAACGATGTTATTGATGCTGAAATTGCAATTGATTTAAGGTTTCGAAAAAGTGTTCCTTCATTTTATTTAGATTTGGTTAGTTTCGATTCTATTTCAGGAAAAGGAATGAAAGTTGATTCTATTTTTCAAAATAAAGTTACTGTAGACTTTAAACACAAAAATAATAGGCTAACTATTTACCCAAAACACAATTTTGCAAACCTTACATATACCTATACTATTAAATACAGTGGGATTCCTGCAGATGGATTAATTATTGATAAAAACATGCTTGGAGAACGCACTTTTTTTGCTGACAACTGGCCAAACAGAGCGCAAAATTGGTTTCCTTGTATAGATCACCCATCAGATAAAGCAACTATTGAATATCATGTAAAAACTCCAAAACATTACAAAGTAATTGCAAACGGAGAACTTATTGAAGAAATTGATTTAAACGAAAACACAAAGAAAACACATTGGAAAACTAGCAAACCGCTACCAACAAAGGTAATGGTAATAGGCGCTGCCAATTTCGCCATTGATAGTGTGGGTGTAATTGATAGTATTACTCCTGTTACTTCTTGGGTGTATGCACAAAACAAAGAAAAAGCATTTCACGATTTAACAAACTCAAAAGAAATTCTTGAATTTTATATGAATCTTTTTGGTGAATATCCTTTTAAAAAATTAGCCAGCGTACAATCAACAACACGTTATGGCGGTATGGAAAATGCGAGTTGTATTTTTTATCCTGAAGCATCTTTTACTGGCGAACAAAAATTTGAAAATACCATTGCACACGAAATTGTACACCAATGGTTTGGAAATTCGGCTTCAGAAATAGATTGGCCACACGTTTGGTTAAGTGAAGGTTTTGCTACGTATTTTACCGATGTTTATATTCAACAAACAAAAGGAGATAGTATTTTTCAAGAAAGAATGCAACAAGAGCGCGCGCGAGTTCTTAAGTTTTATGAAACAACAAAAACACCCGTTGTTGATACCAAAACAACTGATTACCTTCAACTTTTAAACCCAAATTCATACCAAAAAGGTGCTTGGGTGTTACATATGCTTCGAAGAGAATTAGGCGATGAAGCTTTTTACAAAGGAATAAAAGCATACTATCACAAATACAAGTATAGAAGTGCTTCAACCAATGGTTTTAAAAACGTAATGGCAGCTTCCGCAGGAAAAAATTTAGATGTATTTTTTAAACAATGGTTAGAAAATCCTGGACACCCAGTTCTTAAAACTCAGTGGATTTATTATAAAGGAAAAGTGAGAATTATGGTTGAACAAATGCAAGGAAGCATATTTGAATTTCCGTTAGATGTTGAACTTATTTATGAAGATGGCACTTCTGAAGTTATAACTATTGAAGTAGATTACACAAACACACCATACTCTATTGAAACTAAAGGTGATGTAAAAGAGCTGAAATTTGACCCAAATACTTGGTTATTATTTGAATTAGCAAACTAAAAAAATGCAATGCAATCTTTGTAAATCAACCTCAACAACAATTTTTAGCACGGTAAATTACAGTTATTACAAGTGCTCAAATTGTTTTGCCATTTACATGGATCCTGCTGATTTTGTTTCAAAAGACAAAGAAATTAAACGCTATAAAGAACATAATAACGATGTTCATGATACAGGTTACCAACAATTTGTGAGTCCAATTGTAAATGGAATACTTGCTAGCTTTAAAAACACACATAAAGGATTAGATTTTGGCTGTGGAACTGGTCCTGTTATTACTAAATTATTACGAGACAAGGCATACAACATAACTACTTACGATCCGTTTTTTGACAATAACTCAAATGCTTTAAAAACTACCTATGATTATATTGTGTGTTGCGAAGTAATTGAGCATTTTCACAATCCGTTAAAAGAATTTCAGTTGTTAAAATCGCTCCTAAATTCAAAAGGAACAATATTTTGTATGACCAACATATACAATGAAGTTATTAATTTTGAGAATTGGTATTATAAGAACGATGAAACACATGTAATTTTTTACCAGCAAAAAACACTTGAATGGCTAGCAAAACAATTGAATTTTTCAAAAGTTAGGATTGAGAAAAGGCTCATTATTTTTGAAAATTGATTAAAAATACAATTTACGTTTGCTAAAAGTTTTAAGCTTATATTTGCAAAAAACTACACGTAATGAATTTTTCCGATTTAAACTTAAACCGATTTTTGTTAGATGCCCTAGATGAAATGGGATTTACCACACCAACGCCAATTCAAGAAAGAGCATTTCCTGAAATTATGAGCGGTAAAGATATGGTGGGTATTGCACAAACCGGAACCGGAAAAACATTTGCATACCTATTACCTATTTTAAAGCAACTACCCTATTCTGAACAAAAACACCCGCGTGTTTTAATTATTGTGCCAACACGAGAATTGGTAGTGCAAGTAGTTGATGAATTAACTAGTTTAACGCCTTATATTAATGTGCGTTTTGCTGGTGTGTACGGTGGAACAAATTTAAACAAACAAAAACAGTTAGTGTATCAAGGTCAAGATATTTTGGTGGCCACGCCTGGTCGTTTGTTAGATTTAGCTTTAGATGGTATTTTAAAGTTGAAACAAATTCAGAAATTGGTGATTGATGAAGTTGATGAAATGATGAATTTAGGTTTTAGACCACAACTTATAACGTTACTAGATTTGTTACCAAAAAACCGTCAAAGTATTTTATTTTCAGCAACATTAACCAATGAAGTGAGCGCTATTTTAAGTCAGTTTTTTAAATCGCCAACAAAAATTGAAATTGCAACTAGCGGTAGCCCGTTAGATACCATAAAGCAATTGGCATATCCAATTCCTAATTTTTATACCAAACTCAACTTTTTGGTTGAATTATTAAAAGATAAAGAAACCTTTAACAAGGTTTTAGTGTTTGTGAAAAATAAAAAACAAGCCAATATTTTATACGAAGAATTAGAAATTTTACTACCAGGTGAAACCGATGTAATTCATTCAAATAAAACTCAAAACTATCGTTTACGCTCTGTAAAACACTTTGAAATGGGCTTTTTTAAAGTATTAATTGCCACGGATATTATTGCTCGTGGATTGGATTTAACCGATGTAACACACGTTATAAATTTTGACATACCAAAGGAACCTGAAAATTATATTCATAGAATTGGTAGAACTGGTAGGGCTGAACAAGAAGGTACAGCCATTTCATTTTTTACTGAAGAAGAAGCCGATTATTTAGGTGAAATTGAATTTATGATGAATACCGAAATTGAGGTATTGGATTTACCTGAGAACATTGAAGTTTCAACAAATTTAATTGGTGAAGAAATGCCAAAAGTTGAACCAGAAAAAACAGGTAAGAAAAAAGTAATTACTGAACCTAGCGGGGCTGCTTTTCATGAGAAAAAAGAGAAAAATAGCCGTGTAAATTTAGGTGGTTCTTACCGAAGAGAAATTGCCAAAAAATATAAAAAACCTAAAACTAGAGG
>CBDUAL010000154.1:0-6990 GCA_965365125.1 uncultured Lutibacter sp. | reverse complement strand
TTTTGAACTGCATATTGCGCTTCCATTTCTATTTGAAACGTATGCTTATTAACCGCAGCTGCAGGTTCAACAATTTGTGCATACGAATGAATACCAACTGATAAAAAAATACCGTAAAAATAATTTAACTTCAAGCCTAATGTGATTTAAACTACAAACTTATCTTTATTTAGTCTAAATAAATATGATTTAAATCATTAAAAAAGGCCGAATGTAAAATTCGACCTTTTTTAAACTTTGAAAAAAAATAAATTATAACTCCAATGCTTTTTTAGGATTATTATCCATTAAAATCTCAATCGGATTTTCTAATGCTTCTTTTACAGCAACTAAAAACCCAACCGATTCGCGACCGTCAATAATTCTGTGGTCGTACGATAAGGCAACATACATAATTGGTCTAATAACCACTGCGCCATTTTCAGCAACAGGTCTTTCAACAATGTTGTGCATTCCTAAAATTCCACTTTGAGGAGGGTTGATAATTGGCGTTGATAACATAGATCCAAATACACCACCATTGGTAATTGTAAAAGTACCCCCAGTCATTTCATCTACCGTAATTTGCCCGTCACGCGCTCTAATTGCCAAACGTTTCACTTCGCTTTCAACCCCTCTAAACGTTAAGTTCTCTGCATTTCTAATTACAGGAACCATTAACCCTTTAGGTCCTGATACAGCGATAGAAATATCTTGAAAATCATGTGCAATTTTATAATCTCCATCCATCATAGAATTTACATCAGGAAACAGTTTTAACGCACGTACAACTGCTAATGTAAAGAAACTCATAAATCCTAAACCAACACCATGTTTCGCTTTAAAATCTTCTTTAAAATCGTTTCTTAAATCAAATATAGGCTGCATATTTACTTCATTAAAAGTAGTAAGCATAGCCGTTTCATTTTTAACTGAAACTAAACGCTGTGCTACTTTTCGGCGAAGCATTGATAATTTTGTTTTTTCAGAACCACGAGATCCACCAGCAGGTGTTCCCATACTTGGCGTAGCTTTTAACGCATCATCTTTTGTAACTCTTCCATCTTTTCCTGTTCCTTTAATTTCAGAAGCAGGAATTTCTTTTTCTGCTAAAATCTTTTTAGCTGCAGGTGAAGCAGCCCCACTAGCGTAGGAGGTTTTAGTTTCAACAGGTTTTGTCTCCTCTTTTGGAGCTTCAACCACAATGGTTTCTTTTGTTGAAGTTCCTTCAGGTTTTTTAGCATCCATATCAATTAAACAAACTACAGATCCTACTTCAACGGCATCGCCTTCTTCAGCTTTTAATGTTATAATACCACTTTCTTCGGCAGGTAATTCAAGGGTTGCTTTGTCTGAATCAACTTCAGCAATTGGCTGATCTTTTTCAACATAATCACCATCTTCAACAAGCCATGCTGCAATTTCTACTTCTGTAATAGACTCTCCCGGAGAGGGAACTTTCATTTCTAAAATCATCTTGTTATTTTTTAGTCTTTTTAGACGAATTTTTATTAGTTAGTTTTATCAAATACGTTGTTAATAATACGCTGGTGCCTTCTTTTAAATCTTGCTGATGACCCTGCGGCAGGAACCGAATAAAATGGTTGTGATGCTACTTCTAAATGCACCAATCTAAAGCGTTGTAGCATATAACTCCAAGCCCCCATATTTTCTGGTTCTTCTTGTGCCCAAACATATTTTTCAACGTTTGGATACTTATCAATTACCTGTTGTAATTTTTCTAAATGTAATGGAAATAATTGTTCAATACGCACCAAAGCAACATCATTTCTTTCTAAAAGTGTACGTTCGGCTAACAAATCGTAATAAAATTTACCTGTACAAAACACCAATTTCTTAACATTTTCTGGTGAAATAGTATCATCTATTACTTCTTCAAACTTTTTATTTTCGAAATCATTTAACGATGAAACTACTAAAGGATGACGCAATAAACTTTTAGGTGTAAATACAATTAATGGTTTTCTATAATCGCGTTTCATTTGCCTACGCAACAAATGGAAAAAGTTAGCTGGTGTTGTACAATCTGCAACAATCATATTATCAAGCGCACATAATTGTAAATAACGTTCCATTCTTGCTGAAGAATGTTCAGAACCTTGACCTTCGTACCCGTGTGGCAATAAAATAACAATTCCGTTTTGCAACTTCCATTTAGATTCAGCAGCCGATAAATATTGATCGAAAATAATTTGAGCGCCGTTACTAAAATCTCCAAATTGTGCTTCCCAAATTGTTAAAGTATTAGGGTTTGCCATGGCATACCCATAATCAAAACCTAAAACACCGTATTCAGACAATAAGGAATTGTAAATATCCATTTGTCCTTTTGTAGCAGGTAATGTATTTAAGAGGTTGATTCTTTCTTCTGAAATTTCATCTCTTAAAATCGCATGTCTATGGCTAAAAGTACCACGTTCTACATCCTGACCAGAAATACGAACATCAAAACCTTCTTGCATTAAACTTCCGTAAGCCAATGTTTCTGCCATTCCCCAATCAATTTTATTGGTTTCAAACACCATTTTATTACGATCGCGTAAAATACGTTCTGCTTTTCTTAAAAACTTAACACCTTCAGGAACCGTTGAAACTACTTTTGCAATTTCTTCTAATTTATTTTTAGGATAACTTGTATCTTCTGAAATTAACATGGCATCAGCTTTACGCCTTGTAAAGTCGCTCCATGTTTCTTGCATAAATTCACTTACTTTAGACGTTTTAACACTTTTTGACAGCACATATTCTTCTTCTAATAAATTTTTAAAAGCTGTAATGGTTTTATTCAAATAAGCGGCATCAATTACACCTTCTTCAATTAATTTTTGAGCGTAAATATCTCTTGGGTTTGAATGCTTCGCAATTGCTTTGTACAACTTTGGCTGTGTAAAACGAGGTTCATCACCTTCATTATGACCGTATTTACGATATCCCAATAAATCAATAAAAATATCGCGTTTAAACTTCATTCTAAAGTCTAATGCTATTTCAATAGCATGAACTACTGCTTCAACATCATCGGCATTTACGTGTAAAACAGGTGACAGTGTTACTTTTGCAACATCAGTACAATAGGTACTTGAACGCGCGTCTAAATAATTGGTAGTAAACCCAATTTGATTGTTGATAACAATATGAATGGTTCCGCCAGTAGTATAGCCTTTTAGTTTACTCATTTGGGTAACTTCATACACCAAACCTTGCCCTGCTATGGCAGCATCACCGTGCACAATAATTGGCAATAACTTTGAATTATCTCCGTTATATGTTTTATCAATTTTTGCACGTGCTATACCTTCGGCCACAGGTCCAACTGTTTCCAAATGCGACGGATTTGGAACCAGATTCATTTTTAACTTCTTATTATTTTTTAGGGTTTTATAGGTTGTTAACCCTAAATGGTATTTAACATCACCATCAATTCCTTCATCTTCAAAATCTTTACCTTCAAATTCACTAAACACATCTCTAATAGGTTTTCTAAAAATATTAGTAAGGGTATTTAAGCGTCCTCTATGTGCCATTCCTAAAACAAACTCATCAGCATCATACAGTTCAGCGGCATTTCTAATTACTGAACTTATAGCAGGTATTAAAGTTTCTCCACCTTCTAATGAGAAACGTTTTTGCCCTACATATTTAGTTTGTAAAAAGCTTTCAAACGTAACTGCTTGATTTAATTTTTTTAGAATGTATTTTTTAGATTCAACCGAATAATCTGGATGGTTTGAATTTCTATTTAATTTTTTTTGAAACCATTTTATTTCTTCAGGGTTTCTAATATACATATATTCAACTCCAATAGAATCGCAATAAATAGTTTGAAGATGCTTTATAATGTTTCGAAGCGTATTTTTACCAGACCCAATAATTCCACCAGCATCAAATACGGTATCTAAATCGTTTTCGGAAAGACCGAAATTTTCGATATCTAATGTAGGTGCGTACTGGCGACGAGCACGAACCGGATTTGTTTTGGTAAACAGATGTCCTCGAGTTCTATACCCGTTAATTAAGTCTAATACTTTAAATTCTTTTCGTACACTATCAGGCACTTCAAATGAAGTTGTTTCATCCTCTTCTGTTAGTGCATATTTTTCGTTTGCAAAATCGTATCCTTGAAAAAAGCTTCTCCAACTAGGCTCAATTGCATCGGGATTAATTAAATACTGATCATATAATTGGGCTATAAAACCGCTGTGCACAGCATTTAAAAATGAAAATTTATCCATATTTTAGTTCGTAGTCAATGTTTTAGTTACCTCACAAAAATACAATTTTTACCAAAACCACCATTTTAATTGTATTTTTTTTACAATTATTATCTATTTGGCAAATTTCCGCAATTTAACTTGAAAAAGTAATGCTTTCAACAATTTTTAAGTTGAAAAAATGCTAAACATTTAAAAAAACACTTTTTAAATAGTTTCATTATAATTTAATTAACAGCTAGTTATATATTCACTAAAAAAAAATGCACAAAAAAAGTTATTTTTTTTAAAAAAACGTTTGCAGAATTAATAAAAGCGTGTATATTTGCACTCGCAAAAGCGAAATTCCTCCTTAGCTCAGTTGGTTAGAGCATCTGACTGTTAATCAGAGGGTCCTTAGTTCGAGCCTAAGAGGAGGAGCAAAAAAAGAGTTACAGAAATGTAACTCTTTTTTGTTTTTATACAGTTTATTCATTATTAGGTGTTTACAAAATTAGGATGGATCAAGTCAAAAAGTTGTGGGATTTTGGTTTTAAGCAAAAATAGTTGAAAGTCTAAAAAGGAAAAATTCTACGTTTCTAACACCTCTTAGTTTTTTAGTAGTTTTAATTTGTAGTTTGTTTCGCTTGATATATTATTAAAAATTGATTTACAGTACTGTTTTCCGTAATCTTAATTCAAATTTGTATTATAAATTTTAAAGTATTAAATTAAGCTGTGTTTAAATTCATTATAAATTAATCTTGAACATATTATTTAAACACAATTTTATTAAATTAGAACATTGGAAAAAATTTTAAAATCAAAAATAATAAAATAAGCTAAAATTATTTTTATCTTGGGATTTAATCCTGATAAGCATATAAGAAAGTTGCCCAACATAATGAGTAGCAAAACATGTTAGTCTATTTTGTAATTAGAATTTTACGTACCCAAGTAAAAAAAAGAGTAGGTAAATTAGTATTCAACATTTTGAAAAATGATTTATGAAAAATATACTTATAATTATCCTTTTATTATTTTCGATGTGTTTGTTTGCTCAAAACCAAATAGATAGTTTAGAAGCACTGCTACCTGGTAAAGAAGGACTTGAAAAAGTTAAAATATTAAATGATCTAGCCTTTAAATATAAATATAAATCTCCAGACAAAGGTCTTGATTATGCAAATATGGCCCATACAATTGCATTGAAAGAAGGTAGTAAAATGGATATTGCTGAATCCCTTCAAAATATAGGAATTAATTATTGGGCAAAAAGTGAGTTTCATCTCGCATTAAAAAATTATAAAAAATCATTAAAAATCTATGAAGAGATTAAAAATTTTAGAGAGATAGCTGCGAATTACAGCAATATGGGTATTGTTTATAAAAACCTATCGGATTATGAAAATGCTTTAAATTGTTATTTAAAATCTTTGCAAATTACCGAAGAAAATAAATATACAAATCTGCACATAAAAACTACTTATAATATTAGTGCTGTTTATTTGGCACAACAAAACTATCCTAAAGCTAAAGAATATGTGCAGAAAGCTATTGATTTATCTGAAGAGCATAATTATACACAAAATATAGCAGCTCAACAAAATATGATGGGACAAATTTATGCATTTCAAAACAATTACAAAACCGCAATATTATATTACAAAAGAGCACTTAAACAGAATAAAAAAAATGAAAATAGTTATGGAACTACAATTAGTTTGTATAACCTTGGAAACTCCGAATATGAACTTAAAAACTATACTACTGCCATAAAATATTTCAAAGAATCTCTAATTCTAAGCGAAAAAATTAATGATCAAATTGGAGTATTACTTGCCTACAAAAGTATTGGTCTTACTCATAAAAAGTTAAACAAATTTAACTCTGCTCTTGATTATTACAAAAAATCACTAGATTTAGCAATAGAATTGGATTTAAAGGAAGAAAAATTGGATATCTATAATAGCTACGCTGAACTTTATGGCACTATTGGCAATCACTATAAATCTGTAGATTATCTACAAAAATTTATTTCACTTAAGGATAGTATTTACAATGAAAACAGCTCAAAGCAAATTGCAGAAATGCAAACCAAATATGATAGCGAGAAAAAAGAAAAAGAAAATGAATTGCTCCGCAAAAACAATGAAATTCAAAATTTAGAAATCGCTAAGCAAACCAATTTAAGAAACTCATTTATTGGGGTATCCATATTAGTTATACTAATGATTTTTATCCTTCTAAATAGATTTATAATTAAGAAAAAAGCTAACCAATTATTGATTCTGAAAAATGTAGTTATTTCAAACCAACGTGATGAACTTAAAGAAATAAATTCCACCAAGGATAAATTTTTCAGTATTATTTCTCATGATCTTATGAGTCCATTCAATGGTATTTTAGGATTCACTAATTTATTAGTTCAGAAATACAATGATCTTGATGATACTCAGATAAGAAAGATTATAAGTTCGCTGAATAGTTCATCTCAATCTGCTTTTGAATTGCTGGAAAACTTGCTTACTTGGGCTCGAACACAAACAGGAGGAATCGAAATCAATAAAGAACAGCTCAATTTAAAAAAATTGGTTGAAAGCAGTATTGCACCTTATGCACTCAATGCTACCGGGAAAGATATTAAAATAGTAATTAATGTCCCCTCTGGATCAATGCTTTCAATTGATAAAAACACGGCTGAATTGAAGTTTCATGATTAGACCAGAATTAACATGGTAAAATGATAATGAATAATCTTAAAAGAATACATTTCTGGTATGGCGCCTTATTATTAGTT
>CBDUAL010000153.1:0-7034 GCA_965365125.1 uncultured Lutibacter sp. | reverse complement strand
TAATTACAAGTAATTAAAAAGATGAAAAAAGAAATAGCATTTATTTTCGATTTAGATGGTGTAATAGTAGATACAGCAAAGTATCACTTTTTAGCCTGGAGAAATTTAGCCAACTCATTAGGTTTTGAATTTACTGAAGAACACAATGAATTGTTAAAAGGAGTTAGTAGAGTTAGATCTCTAGAAATTTTACTAAATATTGGTAACGTTGAATTAACCGATGAGGAAAAACAACCATTACTAGTTCAAAAAAATACCGAGTATTTAGAGTATGTACATAAAATGACAGCCGATGAAATTCTACCAGGAATTAATGGATTGTTAGATTATTTAGACGAGCATTCAATAAAATATGCATTGGGTTCAGCAAGTAAAAATGCGCCGTTAATTTTAGAAAAAGTAGGTCTTTTTAATCGTTTTACAGCCATTGTTGATGGAAACGATGTTTCAAAAGCAAAACCAGATCCTGAAGTGTTTTTAATTGGTGCTCAAAAATTAAATATGAAACCTGAAAACTGTATTGTTGTTGAAGATGCCATTGCTGGTGTTGAAGCTGCTAATGCTGCAAAAATGGTAAGTATTGGAATTGGAGACGCCGATTTGTTAAGTGAAGCAACGTATATTTTAAGCGATACGGCTGGCTTTACTATTGATTTTTTAAGAAATATAATGAAATAAGAAAATGAACAAGAATTATATTATACCAAACGAGTGGTCTATTATTGAAGACGGATTTGATGCTGAAAATGTAGAAGCTTCTGAAAGTCTGTTTAGTATAGGTAATGGATCTATGGGCCAACGCGCCAATTTTGAAGAAGATTATTCAGGGAAAACATTCCAAGGAAGTTATATTGGAGGAATTTATTACCCAGATAAAACTAGAGTTGGATGGTGGAAAAACGGCTATCCTGAATATTTTGCAAAAGTATTAAATGCTCCAAATTGGATTGGAATTCAGGTTCAAATCAACGGCGCTAACTTTGATTTAAATACCTGTAAAATTTCAAATTTTAAACGTGAATTAAACATGAAAGAAGGCTGGTTAAGTCGCTCTTTTCAAGCTGTTTTACCTTCAGGAGAACAAATTGAATTGTTTACAAAGCGCTTTATAAGTGTAAAATACAACGAAGTTGGAGCCATAGAATATGCCGTAAAAGCATTAAACTTTTCAGGTGAAATTACTTTTACACCGTATTTAGATGCTGGAATTGAAAATGAAGATTCTAATTACAACGAGTATTTTTGGGAAACTTTAGAAATTTCTGAAAGCCTAAACAAAGCTTGTATTTTATCTAAAACTTTAAAAACTGAATTTCACGTAGCAACAGCTATGGAAGTTTCATTTGCATTAAATAATAAAGCTGTTGAATTAACTCAAGAAAATAAGGTTGAAGAAAAAGCCATTTATTATTCGTACAAATTAGCTGTTTCAGAAGGAGATACCGCTACAATATATAAATACGGAAGTTATGTAAGTTCTTTAAATTATGCTAACGATGAATTGGTAAAAGCTGCCTATGAAAATGTAACCAACGCAAAAGACCTAGGCTATCAACAATTATTGGAAGCGCAAATAAAGTCTTGGGATGAAATTTGGCACACTGCTGATATTATTATTGAAGGAGATGTAAAAGCGCAACAAGGAATTCGATTTAATATTTTTCAATTAAATCAAACCTATATGGGTACTGATGCTCGTTTAAACATTGGTCCAAAAGGGTTTACAGGTGAAAAATATGGAGGAAGTACCTATTGGGATACTGAAGCCTATTGTATTCCATTTTATATGGCTACTAAAGATGCAAATGTTGCAAAAAACTTATTATTGTATCGTTACAACCAATTGGATAAAGCTATTGAAAATGCTGAGAAATTAGGATTTAAAAATGGAGCAGCTTTGTATCCAATGGTTACTATGAATGGTGAAGAATGCCATAATGAATGGGAAATTACTTTTGAAGAAATTCATAGAAATGGAGCTATGGTTTATGGTATTTACAACTATGTAAATTACACACAAGATTTTGAATACGTTCCAAAAAACGGATTAGAAGTTATGATTGCTATTGCTCGTTTTTGGCATCAAAGAGCTAATTTTTCAGCAGCTAAAAATCAATATGTAATTTTAGGTGTTACGGGGCCAAATGAGTACGAGAACAACATAAACAATAACTTTTACACAAACTATTTAGCAAAATGGTGTATTGAATATGCTGTAGAATGTTTAAATAGAGTGAAAAAAGAATATGCTAACGATTTTGAGCGTGTTATTGCAAAAACAAATTTAACTGCTGAAGAAACCGCTAAATGGGTAGAAGTTTCAAATAATATGTATTTCCCTTTTGATGAAGGTAAAAATGTGTATTTACAACAAGACGGATTTTTAGATAAAGAAATAATTCCGGTAGCAGAGTTACCAACTTCGGAAAGACCAATCAATCAAAAATGGTCTTGGGATCGTATTTTACGTTCATGCTATATAAAACAAGCCGATGTTTTACAAGGAATGTTTTTCTTTGAAAACAAATTCAGTAAAGAGGAACTAGAGCGTCATTTCGATTTTTATGAACCTTTAACGGTTCATGAATCTTCATTATCTCCTTGTGTACATTCAATTTTAGCAGCGTCTATTGATAGAATGCCAAAAGCGTACGAACAATATGTAAGAACATCTCGTTTAGATTTAGATGATTATAACCACGAAGTTCACGAAGGTTGTCATATTACTAGTATGGCGGGAACTTGGATGTCTATTGTTCAAGGTTTTGGAGGAATGCGTGTTTGGGAAGATGGTAATTTAACGTTCAACCCACAAATTCCAACGGAATGGAAATCTTATTCTTTTACTATTAATTTTAGAGGAAATATTATAAAGGTTTACAAAAGTCAAACTGAGTGTAAATTCTTTAATGAATCTGGAAGTGAAGTTAATTTATTCGTTAAAGGTGAGAAGGTTACAATTCCAGCACAACAATTAGTTACAGTTTAATTAAACACAGTATTATGCATAAATTTAATTATTTAATTATTTTATTTTTTATGGGATTACAAATCAATGCTCAAAAAATTGAACGTGTAGAACCGCCAAATTGGTGGGTAGGAATGAAACACAATCAGTTAGAATTATTAATTTATGGCAAAGATATTGCTGAATTAACACCTTCAATTGAAGGTGTTAATTGTAGCTTAGTGAATAGTGTTAAAACAGAAAATGAGAATTATTTGTTTTTAACGGTTGATGTTTCTAAAGCACAAGTTGGAACGTTTTTAATTCATTTTTCAAAAAAAGGAAAAGTAAAAACAACCTACGAATATGAACTAAAACAACGCAAAGCTAATTCTGAAAATAGAGAAGGATTTAATAGTTCTGATGTTATTTATTTAATTACGCCAGATCGTTTTGCAAATGCAAATAAATCGAACGATGTTGTAAAAGGAATGAAAGAGCAAGGCATTAATCGTAAAGATGATTATGCTAGACACGGAGGCGATATTGAAGGAATTACCGAGCATTTAGATTATATTGATGAAATGGGTTTTACCGCAATTTGGTCTACACCTGTTTTAACAAACGATATGAATGAAAGTTCATATCACGGATATGCAATCACCGATTTATACCAGCCAGATCCAAGATTTGGAACTATGGAAGAATACATTGAGTTGGCTGCAAAATCTAAAGAAAAAGGATTGAAATTTGTGATGGATCAAGTTGTAAACCATATTGGTTTAGAACATTGGTGGATGAAAGATTTACCAGCTAAAGATTGGGTAAATTTTCAAAAAGAATTTGAAGCAGGAGAGTTAATTGTTACCAACCACAGAAGAACTACCAATCAAGATAGTTATGCTTCAAAAGCCGATGCAAATTTAATGAACGATGGTTGGTTTGTTGATACAATGCCCGATTTAAACCAAAAAAATCCTCAAATGGCTATGTACTTAATTCAAAATAGTATTTGGTGGATTGAAACATTAGATTTAGGTGGAATTCGTCAAGATACATACCCATATCCTGATAAGGAATTTATGAGTAAATGGGCGGGAGCTATTATGAATGAATATCCAAAATTTAGTATTGTAGGTGAGGAGTGGAGCTTAAATCCGTTATTAGTTGGGTACTGGCAAACAGGCGCAAATAATAAAGATGGATATGAATCTAATTTAAGATCTCCTATGGATTTTCCAATGCAAAGAGCCATTGTTGATGCTTTGAATGAAGATGAAGAATGGGATAAAGGATTCGTAAAAATGTACGAAGGTTTGGCAAATGATTTTCATTATACAAACCCAAGTGACCTTATGATTTTTCCAGACAACCATGATATGAGTCGTATTTTTACGCAGCTAAATGAAAATGTAGAAAATACAAAAATGGCTTTAGGCTATCTATTGGCATTACCAAGAATTTCTCAAATTTATTACGGTACTGAAATTTTATTGAACGACACAGCAAAACCAGGAGATCACGGTTTAATTAGAACCGATTTTCCGGGAGGATGGAAAGGTGATAAAGTTAATGCGTTTACAGGCAAAGGATTGTCTAAAGATCAAAAATCAATGCAATCTTATATGAAGAAAGTATTGAATTACCGTAAAAATAGTGAAGCAATTCATAACGGAAAAACAGTTCATTTTGCACCTAAAGACGGTGTTTACGTATTGTTTAGAATTCAAGGTGATGAAATTGTAACGGTAATTTTAAATAAAAATCAAAAAGCAATCGAATTAGATTTAGAACGATTTAACGAGGTTGGTTTAAAAGGCAAAAAAGTAAAAAACATCGTTTCTGAAAAAGATTTTACTTGGAAAGAAACGTTAAAAATTGGCTCTAAAGGGATTACACTGTTAACCACAAAATTATAGTTTATTTATAGTGGTAAGTGTCATACCTACGGAGGCAGGTATCCATTCCGTAGTTATAACTAAATCAAAAAAAATGAAAAAAATCATTACACTTCTTCTATTCGTAGCAATCACATTTTCTTGTAAACAAGGGAAAAAAGTTGAAGTACAAAACGAAATTTTTAAAGTTGAATTTTCAGAATACACAGGAAAACTAGTTTCAGGAACTATTCAAAGAATTGATAGTTTTCCTTCAAAATATGTAAGACCTAGAACCGTTGATGTTTGGTTACCTGAAAATTATTCAGCAAAACAAAAATATGCCGTTTTGTATATGCACGACGGGCAAATGCTTTTTGACAGTACTTCAACTTGGAACAAACAAGAATGGAAAGTTGATGAAATTGTGAGCGATTTACTTCAAAAAGAGAAAATAAAAAACACCATTGTAGTTGCAATTTGGAATCATTCAGACATTCGGCATACAGATTATTATCCTCAAAAACCATTTGATTTATTGCCTCGAAAGTATAAGGATTCCATTTTTGAAATAGCAACAAAACAATTTGGAACAGATTTTAAAGGTTTACAATCTGATAATTATTTAAAATTTATTGTTGAAGAGGTGAAACCAGTTATAGATGCTAAGTTTTCTGTAGCAACCAATGCCGAAAATACGGTTATTGCAGGTTCAAGTATGGGTGGGTTAATTTCTATGTATGCATTGTGTGAGTATCCTGATGTTTTTGGAAGCGCAGCTTGTTTGTCAACACATTGGATTGGATTTATGCCACAAGAAAATAGTCCAGTTCCAGCATCTTTTTTTAGCTATTTAGAACAAAAATTACCTTCAGTAACCAATCATAAAATTTATTTTGATTATGGTACCAGAACTTTAGATCAGTATTATTTACCATTTCAACACAAGGTTGATGAGGTTTTATTAAAGAAAGGATATTCCATAAAAAACTCTAGAAATTTAAAATTTGAAGGTCACGATCATTCCGAGAATTCTTGGAATCAGCGACTTCAAATACCTATTGAGTTTTTATTAAAATAATAAAAGATGAAACTATTTAAATTATCACTGTTTGCTTTTATTTTGTTTTTTACCATTGGGTTTGCACAAAATAAGAATAGAAAATTTGTCAATTTTACGCAAGAAAACAAACAAGTTAAAGTCACTACAAATGATGGGGTTTATACTATAAAACCTTATTCAACCAAAATTGTAGAAACGTCTTTTATACCTACGAGCGAAATTTTTAATAAAGAATCTCATGCGGTTGTGTTGCAGCCATCACAAGTGAATTTTACAATTTCAGAAACAAATAATACCATTAATTTAAAAACGTCAGGTATTGAAGTTCAAATAACCAAAGCTCCTTTTCAAATAGCTTATTTGTATAAAAACAAACCATTAATTTCAGAAAGAAAAGGATACGTAAAAACAGCAACACATGAAGTATTAGATTTTAATTTAACTTCTGAAGAAATTTTATATGGAGGTGGAGCAAGAGTTTTAGGAATGAATAGAAGAGGGTATCGTTTAGAATTATACAACCGAGCACATTACGGTTACGAAACTCATTCTGAATTAATGAATTTCACTATGCCGTTGGTGTATTCATCAAATTTATATGCCATTCATTTTGACAATGCACCTATTGGTTTTTTAGATTTAGACAGTAAAAACGACAATTCATTGCAATACGAAACCATTTCTGGTAGAAAAACATATCAAGTAGTTGCTAGTGATAATTGGACAGATTTAGTGAGCGAGTATGTTGGTTTAACAGGAAAACAACCTATGATTCCTCGTTGGGCTTTGGGTAATTTCTCAAGTCGTTTTGGCTATCATTCACAAGCAGAAACTCTAGAAACTATTGATGCTTTTATAGATGAAGAAATTCCGGTTGATGCCATAATTTTAGATTTGTATTGGTTTGGGAAAACGGTACAAGGTACTATGGGGAATTTAAAGTTTGACAAAGATTCATTCCCAAATCCTGAAAAAATGATAAACGAGTTGAAAGATAAAGGCGTTAAAACTATTTTAATTACTGAACCTTTTGTATTAACAACTTCAAGCAAATGGGACGATGCTGTTGATAAAAATATTTTAGGACTTACAAAAGAAGGAAAGCCATATACCTATGATTTTTACTTTGGAAATACAGGTATTATAG
>CBDUAL010000152.1:0-7050 GCA_965365125.1 uncultured Lutibacter sp. | reverse complement strand
AGCGTTGTTAATTCATTAGTTGTATTTATTGCAGTAGCAACAATTGCTTTTTGATCAAACTGAAATTGTTTTTGTTTTGAACGGTATTTGTTTGAAAATAGAGGAATAGAAACTGAAACCATCGGCATAAAAATATCCTTTCCGTTACCTGCCATATTTGGAACTGGTCGTTCTTCAACAATTACATAATCTAATCCAACACCAACGGTTGGTAAGCCTTCTTTTTTGGTGGCTAGCTCTTGTTTTTCTAATGATTCTTTTAAATTTTGTAATTGTAAAAGTTTAGGATTGATAGAAATAGCATCTTTAGAAAAGGGGGCTTCAGGAGCGTCAATTAATACGCTGTTAGCAATCATAATTGCTGAATTTTCATCTCTGTTCAATAGTAAATTAAACGCAATTTGTGTTGCTTTATAAGCTTCTTGAATGGTGTTCAACAAATTTAAAAGTTCATTTTTTTCAATTCTAATTTTTAGTACATCAACCATAGTTGAACGGTTATTTTCTAATTCGCTCAATGCGAGTTTTTCAAAGGTTGCCATTATTTTAAGCTGTTCCGTTACAATTTTTTCTTTCGATTTTAATTCATAAAGTTGATAATACCTCGTTTTTATTTTTAAAAACAACGTACGTTTAGCCATGTCAAAACCATTCAATGTTGCATCTGCCTTTAAGGCTGCGCCTTCTTGTTTTGTATTTAAGGTGCCAAACCAAGGGAGTTTTTGAGAAATGCTAAATTTTGCTTTTTGAGCACCAACTCTTGTTTCAACAGGAGATACAAAATACCCTACACCAATAGATGTGTTTTGAATGCTTCCTAGCTCGTTTATTTTCTCTAAATCACTCTCATAATTGTAGTGTATTGCTTGTAATTGCGGACTGTTTTTAGTAGCAATTTTTAAATAATCATCTAAGGATTGTGCGTTGCTAAAACTGCTAATTGCAATAAGACTTATAAATGTTATAATATAGTTAGTTTTCATTGTTTTTTAAACTTTTGTTAGTATTTAGATAAGATTCTGAATCAAGTTCAGAATGACGCATATTTTATTTTTTTGTGATTCATACATTGGAGGGAATCTCAAGTTGTTTATTAATTTCCAATTCTTGTTTCCAACTAAATAATACAGGAACCACAAAAAGTGAAATTAAGGCTATTAGCATACCTCCAAAACTAGGAATTGCCATTGGAATCATAATATCAGAGCCTCTTCCAGTGGAGGTTAGTACAGGTAAAAGCGCTAGTATTGTAGTAGCGGTTGTCATTAAACATGGTCTAATTCTTTTTTCACCAGCTTCTACAATTGAAGCTCTTATATCTTGCTTTGTTTTTGGCTTATTTTTATTAAAAGTTTGTGTTAAGTAGGTTGCCATTACAACACCATCGTCTGTAGCAATTCCAAATAAGGCAATAAAACCAACCCAAACAGCAACACTTAAATTAATAGGATGCATTTGAAACAAAGCTCGAAGATTGATTCCAAAAAGCTCAAAATTTAAAAACCACGATTCGCCATACAACCAAATCATGATAAAACCACCTGCAAAAGCAACTGCGATTCCGGTGAAAACCATGAGCGATGTGGCTACCGAACGAAATTGAAAATACAGTATTAAAAAGATGATTGCCAACGCCAAAGGCACAACAACAGAAAGTGTTTTTTCTGCTCTAAGCTGGTTTTCATACGTGCCTGTAAATTGATAATTAATGCCTTTTGGTACAATTAATTCACCTTTGTTAATTTTTTCTTGAATAATTTTTTGAGCATTTTCAACAACTGTTACTTCTGCTGTCCCATCTATTTTATCAAAAAGTACGTAACCTACCAAAAAAGTATCTTCACTTTTTATTACTTGCGGACCTTGTTCATAGTTGATGCTTACCAATTCAGCTAGTGGAATTGAATTACCATTAGAAGTAGGAACATACAACTTTTTTAAATCCTCAGGATTGGTACGTTTTTCTCTTGGATACCTAACTCTAACACCATAACGTTCACGCCCTTCTACGGTTTGTGAAATTAATTTACCACCAATGGCAACTTCTAAAACACTTTGAACAGTGTTGATGTTTAGTCCGTAACGACTTAATTTTGCTCTATCAATGTCGATGAGTAAGTAGGGTTTTCCAACAATTCTATCGGCAAAAACAGCCTCTTTTTTAATGGTAGGAATTTCTTTCAAAACAGTTTCTAATTCCAAGCCAAAAGCTTCAATCTCAGTTAAATTTTGCCCTTTTATTTTTATGCCCATTGGAGCGCGCATTCCTGTTTGAAGCATTACCAAACGCGTTTCAATAGGCTGTAATTTTGGAGCTGAAGTTACACCTGGAAGTTTTGTAACCCGTACAATTTCATTCCAAATATCGTTTTCACTTTTAATGCTTTTACGCCAGTTTCGGTAGAATTCACCATTTGTATCTTCAATCAAATTTTTGGTGTCAATTTTGGTTCCTGAAGGAATAAATTCCCCTGAAATAGTTTCAAACAAACCATTGTTAGTTACTTTGAATTTCAATCTTTTTCCATCTTCGTTTAATTTATACTCAGGTTTGTAACTAATAATATTTTCATACATTGAAAGTGGAGCAGGATCTAAAGCGCTTTCTGTTCTTCCCGCTTTTCCAACCACTGTTTTAATTTCAGGAATGGTTGCTACAGCCATATCTAATTGTTGAAGCACACGCTTATTTTCTGAAATTCCCGAATGCGGCATGGAGGTTGGCATCAATAAAAAGGAACCTTCATTTAAGGAGGGCATAAATTCTTTCCCAGTATTTTTCCAAACGCCAATACCAAGAATAATTATGAATGTTGGAATGCTTAAAAATAACAGCTTGTTTGCCAAAGCCAATTGTAGCATTTTTACGTAATATGTTCTAAAAAGTATAAAAATGCCTAACAAACCAAAACAAATAATACTTACAAAAATAAGGTTGTTAAAAATAGAATTTTCTACACCCAAAGGTCTCCAATACACGCTTAAAAGCGTTACAATTGTTAGTGCAGAAATGGCAATGTTTGTAACGTTTGATTTTACTTCAGAAAGTATTTTTTTATTTTTTAAAATACCTATACTCCCAAAAGCAATTAATAAAAAGGCAATGGTGTAGCCACTTACGAGTCCCGCAATTCCCAAAATAATTAAAAAGATATTTCCAAAAAGTTTTCCTTTTTTAAAGGGAGATTTCCACCCAAACAACCAAGCAGCAAAAGGCGGAATTAAAAATAATGCGACAATTAAAGAGGCTGTTAAAGCCATTGTTTTGGTAAATGCTAGCGGTTTAAATAGTTTTCCTTCAGCACCAATCATTGTAAAAACTGGAATAAAACTAATTATGGTTGTCATTACAGCAGTGGTAATAGCTCCTGAAACTTCTTTTGTTGCGTTAAAAATAACGGTATTTATAGGTAATTTGTCGGTGTTTTCATCAAGGTGCCGAATCATATTTTCCGATAAAATAACACCAACGTCAACCATAGTTCCAATGGCGATTGCAATACCTGATAAGGCAACAATATTGGCATCTACATTAAAAATTCTCATAGCAATAAATACCATTAAAATGGCAATTGGCAGTAATCCAGAGATCAATACTGATGCTCTTAAATTAAAAACCATCACAATAATTACCAATATAGTAATGAGTATTTCTAATGTTAAAGCCTCATTTAAGGTGTTTAATGTTTCTTGAATTAGTTCAGTTCTGTCATAAAAAGGGACAATAGTTAACTGCGAAGTTCTTCCGTCTTTTAACACTTTTGAGGGTAATCCGGCACTGATTTCAGTAATTTGTTTTTTTACATTGGTAATTACTTTCATTGGGTTTGCGCCATAGCGGGCAACCACAACACCTCCAACAACTTCAGCACCTTCTTTGTCTAAAATTCCTCTGCGTTCAGCAGGTCCTAAAGTTACTTTAGCTACATCTTTTATTAAAATTGAAGTAAAATTTTTGGAAGTAACTACGGTGTTTTCAAGATCTTTAACAGATTTTAGATACCCTAAACCACGTACTAAATATTCTACTTGATTAATTTCAATGGTTTTTGCGCCAATATCTTTATTTGAATTTCGCACAGCATTTACTACCTGTTGTAAAGAAATACCGTATTGTTTTAAAATTTCAGGATCTACATCTATTTGATATTCTTTTACAAAACCACCAATGGAAGCTACTTCAGAAACACCGTTAGCAGAAGAAAGCGCATATTTTACATAGTAATCTTGTATGCTACGCAGTTCTTGTAAATCCCAACCACCTGTTACATTTCCTTTTGCGTCTCTTCCTTCTAATGTGTACCAAAAAATTTGCCCTAAACCTGTGGCGTCAGGTCCTAAAGTAGGTTGTACTTCTAAAGGTATTAATCCGCTTGGTAACGAATTTAGTTTTTCAAGAATACGACTTCGGCTCCAGTAAAATTCAATATTTTCTTCAAAAATGATGTAAATGCTTGAAAATCCAAACATTGATGAACTTCGAATGGTTTTAACGCCCGGAATTCCCAATAATGATGTGGTTAACGGATACGTAATTTGATCTTCAATGTCTTGAGGTGAGCGACCGCTCCATTTGGTGAAAACAATTTGTTGATTTTCGCCAATATCAGGAATGGCATCAACGGCTACTGGGTTTCTGGGAAAGTTTCCAGTATCCCAATCAAAAGGAGCTGTAGCTATTCCCCAACCTAAAAATAAAACCAGTAATAAAACGGCTACTAATTTGTTTTCTATTAGAAATTGAATGCTTTTGTTTAGCATGGTGTTGATATTTAAATGTTTAGAAAGATGTATTAAAAAGTATAAATACAGAAATATGCCCATATTAACGGTTGCTAATTGGGTGTTGAATTCTGAAAATTTAAAATTAAATTAAAAAAACGGCATCAAGAACTTGAATATCCTTGACAAGTAAGGGGGGCGTATAATGTTTAAAAGGAATTACATTGTTATCTAATCCTTCAAACAAATTAATGTAGGTGTAAAAATAGGTGTTAATAAAAATTTGCTGTTCAAAATTTAGGGTTGTAGGTGAGGTTTTTAACTCACTTTGACCTTCAAATTGTTTTACAACATCACTACAACAATTCTTTTTTTGAACACTGCAATCTTTAGTAGGGCTGGGTTTTTCTAGTTCCATTCCACAAGATGCAGCTTTTGAAAACAAGGCACTATCAACCAAGTGATCACCGCAATAGTGTTCACTAATGGTAAATGACATTGTAGAAAAAAGGACTACAAAAGCCATTAAAAAAGCAGTAATTTTTTTCAAAATTTTGTTCATAATGTAAAACAAATATATCGTTTTAAAATTAAATGGTTATTAGTTGTTTAAATTCTTAATGAAATTTAACAACTTTTTAATTTTATGTCAGTTTATATTGTTAAATTCCTCTAGGTTAGAAGGTAATACTTTTTTAAGCTTTAATTTGTGGTTTCAATAAACTTGAGTGAGATTACAAATAGGCAAGAAATTGCTATAATTATTCATGAAAAAATGGAAATGAATGGCATTCAAAAGAGTGGACTAATTTTAGGCACACAATTAAGTAAAACAACTGTAAATAGTGTTTTGTATATTGGAAATTCAAAAAAAGATTACAGATTTAAAACCTTGTTAAAGGTACTTTCTTATATGAGAATTCAATTTTTTATTGGAAGAAACAAGGAGCAAAACGGTAAAGTATTGTCTTTATTTTAAATCTGGGATTAATATTAAGATCTTGAATGAAAATAATAGGTTAAAAAATTATATATTTGAATTCTATATTAAAGGGATGAAATTATTTAATACTCTTATTAGCTGTTTGTTGTTTATTGTGTCTTTCACAATAAAAGCACAGGAAACATTACCTGTTTATTCAGATTATCTTTCAGACAATGTTTTTTTAGTGCATCCTTCTGCAGCTGGTATAGGAAATTGCAGTAAAATTAGATTTACAGCACGAAACCAATGGAGTGGAATAGCAGATGCACCTTCTTTACAAACTTTAACAGCGCATACCAGATTTGGAAATAATATTGGTGCGGGTCTTGTTTTATTCAATGATAAAAATGGATATCACGCTCAACAAGGCTTTGAGGCTGTTTTTGCTTATCACATCAATATGGGAAGGCCTGATGATGCCAACCAATTATCATTCGGATTGGGTTTAATGGCGGTTAATAATACCGTTGATGAAAGCTCATTTACAATTTACGATCCTGTAATATCTCAAATAGTTCAAAGTGAAGCTTATTTCAATGCCGATTTTAGTATGGCATACCATTACAAAGGATTGTTCACTTATTTTACGGCTAAAAACATTGTGCTAAGTGCTAGAAATTTATACGATAGTTTTTACGAATCTTTAAATTTAAGACGCTATTTGTTTACAGCTGGGTATTATTTTGGTGAAAAAAAAGGTTTTCAATTTGAACCTTCAATAATGGGGCAAATTGTTGAACGTACGGGTGAGAAATTTGTTGATTTCAACTTTAAGGTTTATAAAAATATACGCGGAGCCCAACTTTGGGCTGCTTTTTCATACCGTCAAGGTTTTGACAATGCCCTGCCTCAAGAATTACAATATTTTACACCTATAATAGGTATTAATTATAAGAACTTCATGGTTTCTTACACCTACACCAAACAAACAGGAGATATTTTGTTTGACGATGCAGGTTATAACCAACTAACATTGGGCTATAACTTTGGGTGTAGAGCACCAAGAAACAGTGGTTGTCCTAATATTAATTATGCCTTTTAATTATTTCAAAATTAATTTATTATGATTATTAAAGAGTTGAACGGAAACGTTCCAAAATTTGGTGATGATTGTTTCATCGCTGAAAATGCAGTTATTATTGGAGAAGTTGAAATGGGAACTCAATGTAGTATATGGTACAATGCCGTAATTAGGGGAGATGTACACTACATAAAAATGGGTAACAAGGTAAATGTTCAAGACGGAGCGGTTATCCACGCAACGTATCAAAAACACCCAACAAACATTGGTAATAACGTATCTATTGGTCACAATGCAATGGTGCACGGTTGTACCATTCACG
>CBDUAL010000151.1:0-7145 GCA_965365125.1 uncultured Lutibacter sp. | reverse complement strand
AAAAAACGGACGGTCTTTATGAATTTTATAAAACTCTTCAGCACCAGCTGTTGTTAGTCGGGTCATTTTCATTGCTACAATTTTAAATCCTGCAGTATTAATTTTTTCTAAAATAGGTCCAATGTGTCCTTTTTCAACCGCATCAGGTTTAAGCATTGTGAATGTTCTGTTTGTTGCCATTTGTAGTTTTTTGTTTTTTAAACGCCGTAAATATAATATTTTATGCTTAATATCAAATTTACTGAAAATATTTTTGCGTATAACTTTTTAGCACTAAATTATCTTCACCCCGAATTTCCATAAGCACTTCTTGTTTTACAAAGTCTATTTTTAAAACCCCAAAACTCTTTTCCGAAACCACATCAACTATTCTGTATTCATTAGGTTCACTGGTAAAATTAGTGTAAGAATGGGTCATTCCGCTCGATGTAAAATCAATCAACGGGTAATTCAATCCTTCAATATGTTTTTTTGAAATTTCTGAAATATGGCGATCTCCCGATAAGATAATGGCGTTTTTTGCCTGTGTAGTTTTTAAAAGTGTTTCCAATTTTGCTACTTCGTTAGGCATATTTCCCCAACTTTCAAAACCGTGTTTGGCCGATAAAAACTGAATACTGCTCATAATAATATGATAGGATGCTGTTGAGTTTTGAAGCTCATTTTCTAACCATTTCCATTGCGTAGCTCCAAGCATATTAGCGTTTACATCTAAAGTTGGTTGATATCGTTTTTTTGAAATGGTATCAGCAGTAAGTGCAGTTCTAAAATAGCGTGTGTCTAATAAAATAATTTTAACAGACTTGTTATTCACCCTATATTCTTTTGAATAATAAATGCCTTCTTGCTTTCTTCGGGCGTCATTTTTAGGAACATCTAAAAAATCTAAAAACAACTGTTGTGAAGCTTTTTTATAAGGATATTCACTACCACCATCATTTAAGCCATAATCGTGATCGTCCCAAGTAGCTAAAACATCAACATTTTTTGTAAAATTAGCATAGGTTGAATCTTGCTTTTGACGTTGGTAGTTTTGTGCTAAATACGTCATGTCTTCAGTATCAGAATAAATAATATCTCCGCCCCAAATCCATACGCTGGGATTGTTTTTTGCTATGGAAGTCCATAACTTATTTTCTAAAACCTGATTGTTACAAGATCCAAAAGCAATAATAAAGGGTGAATCATACTTTTTTTTTGAAGTGCAGGCAATACATACTAAAAATAGTAGCACTAAGCTTTTAATATAATTCATTATGGAAAACTTTATAGGTGTTTACAACAAATATACATTACTTTATGAAATAAAATAGGGTATTAAATTGTATATTCGCACCCTATGAAGTTAAGTGATGTAAAAGAAATTAAAGAGTTGTTTTCAACTCCTAAAAATGTAGTTATTGTTCCACATAGAAATCCTGACGGTGATGCTATTGGATCAAGTTTAGCAATGTATCATTTTTTAAATAATAAAGGTCATAACGCAACGGTAGTTGCACCTAATGATTATCCCGATTTTTTAAAGTGGTTGCCAGGTTCAAAAGAAGCGTTGAAGTTTGATATGCAAAACCGCCAATCAAAAGCGGCTATTGATGAAGCTTCAATTATTTTTCTGCTAGATTTTAATGCCTTGCATAGGGTTGGTAGCGATATGCAAAACACCTTGGAAGATTTTGATGGTACTTTTATTATGATAGACCACCATCAACAGCCAGATGCTATTGCAAAGTATTTGTTTTCAGATACTTCAATTTGCTCTACTTGTCAAATGGTATATCACTTTTTAGAACTATTAGGTGAAGTTGAAGCTATAAATGCTGAAATTGCTACCAGTTTATATACGGGTATTATGACGGATACGGGCTCTTTTCGTTTTCCTTCAACAACAAGTACCACCCACAGCATTATTGCCGATTTAATTGATAAGGGCGCTGATAACGCTAAAATTCATAACAATGTGTACGACACCAATTCTTATGGAAGATTACAGCTTTTAGGGCGATCGTTAAGTAATATGGTGGTGATTGAAAAATTAAAAACAGCTTATATTTATCTTTCTCAAGAAGATTTAAACGAGTTTAATTATGTAAAAGGCGATACTGAAGGTGTTGTAAATTATGCTTTAGCTGTTGAAGGGGTTATTTTTGCAGCCATTTTTATTGAAGATGTAGATCAGCAAATTGTAAAAATTTCACTGAGGTCTAAAGGTACTTTTTCAGTAAATAAATTTGCGCGTGAACATTTTGATGGAGGCGGACACGACAATGCTGCTGGTGGAAGATCGGAAATTTCATTAGATGCTACCATTTCTAAATTTTTAAAAATTCTTCCAACGTATAAAAACGATTTATTGCACTCTTATGAAGGCTAAAATTGCTAGTTTGTTTTTAATAGGAATTTTAATTTCCTGCGGACAACCAGTTCCGAGAAAACCGATAACAACAAAAACCTCTTCTTTTATGGAGACATCAGTTTCGTTGAATAAAAAGTTGAACGAAAAAGAAGAAAATCTTCTGAAAAATATCATAAAAAAAGATTCTTTGACCACTTATATAGCATCACCTAGCGGTTTTTGGTATACTTATAATTTAAAAAGCACAAATACGTATACTCCAAAATTTGGAGATCAAGTTTTGTATGCTTGTGAAATTTATAACTTAAATAATGAAGTTATTTATAGTGCACAAGAATTAGGTTTGCAAAACTATACCATAAACAAACAAGAATTAGTTGAAGGTTTACGAAACGGACTTCAATTAATGAATGAAGGAGATGTTGTAACTTTTTTGTTTCCATCTCATAAAGTTTTTGGATATTTGGGCGATGAAAATAAAATAGGAATTAATCAACCATTAATTTATAAAGTTCAATTAAATAAAATCAATAAGAAAAATGAAAGTAATTAAATTTGTTTTAGTATTTACAGTAATTTCAACCTTAATATCTTGTAATAATACAGGAATTACAAAAAAATCTTTAGAAACGGGTATAGATTCTGCAAGTTATGCTTTGGGATTAGATATCGCAGTTAAATTAAAAGGAAATTTTGATGAAGTAGACCAAGACCTTTTTATACAAGGTGTTTCTAGCGGATTAGATTCTACTAATATTTTAATCGACTTTGAAAAAGTAGATGTTATTTTAAGAGATTTTTTTCAAAAAAGACAAGTAGCACAACAAGCAAAACAAAAAGAAGAAGCTTTGAAAAAAGCTTTAGAAGAGTTTGGGCATATAAAATTAGAAGGTGAGAAATTTTTAGAAAAAAATAAAGACGAAGCTGGTGTTGTAGCAACAGAAAGTGGTTTACAGTACATAGTTTTAAAAACAGGTTCAGGTGACAAGCCATTAGCTACTTCAAAAGTAAAAGTTCATTATACAGGAACTTTATTAGATGGAACTGTTTTTGACAGCTCTGTTGAAAAAGGGACTCCTGCTGAATTTATGGTAAATAGAGTAATTCAAGGATGGACAGAAGGTTTACAGTTAATGCCTGTAGGTTCAAAATACAAATTCTTTATTCCTCAAGATATTGCTTATGGTGCATTTCCTCGTCAAGGTGGAAAAATTCGTCCGTTTGATGCATTAATTTTTGAAGTAGAATTATTAGAAATCACTAAAAAATAGTTTTAAATGAAGATTTTTAAACTAAGTTTTTTAATTATTTCTTTATTGGCAGTTTCTTGTAAACCAGCTAAATATGCTGATTTAGAAGATGGAATGTATGCTGATATTGTAACAAATAAAGGTGATATTTTACTGAAATTAGAGTTTGAAAAAACACCAATAACAGTTGCTAATTTTGTTTCTTTAGCAAACGGAACAAACAATTTTGTAGCCGATTCATTAAAAGGAAAGCCTTTTTATAACGGAACTGTTTTTCACAGGGTAATTCCTGATTTTATGGTTCAAGGAGGGGATCCTTTAGGAACAGGTGCTGGTAATCCTGGATATAAATTTTCAGATGAATTTCCAAAGGATGAAAAAGGAGCTTTGTTGTTAAAACATACAGGTCCTGGTATTTTGTCTATGGCAAATTCTGGTCCAGCTACCAATGGAAGTCAGTTTTTTATAACACACAAAGAAACACCTTGGTTAGATGGAAAACACACTGTTTTTGGAAACGTTGAAGTAGGTCAATCTGTGGTTGATTCTATTGTTCAAAATGATCAAATTGAAAGTGTTGAAATTATTAAAATAGGAAAAGCAGCAAAATCATTTAAAGCTGCAGAACGGTTCAAAACGTATTTTGAAGAATTAGAAGCTGTTAACAAGGCAAAAGAAGAGCGAATGACAACGTTGTTGGCGAAAACAAAAGCTAAGTTTGATTTATATGCTTCAAGTGCTAAAGAATTACCTTCAGGTTTGAAATACGTAATTACTGAAACTAAAAATGGCATTCAACCAAAAACAGGTACAAACGTAAAAGTTAATTGTGCAGGATATTTTGCAGATGGGAAATTATTTTGGACAACTTGGAAAGTACTTGCCGAAACTTATGAAATGTACGATCATCGTCAAGATTCAGGAGGAGGTTACGCACCATTTCCTACTGTTTACAGTGATGAAGCGCCATTGATTCCTGGTTTTAGAGAAGGGTTACAGCAAATGAGCGTTGGAGATAAAGCGTTGCTTTACATTCCTTCACATTTAGGGTATGGAGCAGCAGGAGCAGGAGGCGTTATTCCTCCAAATGCAGATTTAGTTTTTGAATTAGAACTTGTAGAGTAATACATACAAATGGTATTCAATGATTGATAGTCTAATAAATTACGATATTGAATTACTACTATTCCTAAACAATTTAGGAACAACAACTTGGGATGGTTTCTGGTTATTTATGACAAATAAATACAGTGCCATCCCTTTATATTTAATACTACTTTTTTTATGCTATAAATATTACGGTTTAAAAAGAACCCTCATAATTATTGTTTCTATCGCCTTATTAATTGCGGTTTCAGATCAAACCAGTAATTTGTTTAAATATGGTTTTAAACGCTTAAGACCTTGCCATGATGAGAGTATTTCTCACTTAGTCCGTTTAGTTAAGGCAAGTTGTGGCGGTAAATACTCCTATTTTTCGGCACATGCAGCTAATTCAATGGCTATTGCTGTTTACTTTGGAATGTTGTTTAAAAAACAGTTAAAACACCTTTTAACTTTGTTAGTTTTATGGGCAGTAATAGTAGGTTATAGCAGAGTTTATATTGGAGTACATTTTCCGCTAGATGTGTTAACGGGAATGTTTTTTGGTACTGTTTACGGATTTATATTCTATAAATTAACCAGTTTTATTTTTAAGAAATTTATTAAGAATTAGCCGAGTAAATTTGTTTGTTAAACGGATTTAAAAATATCAAAAAGAAAATTACTCCAAACGCTAATTCATACAATTCCCATTTTCTATTTGAAGGCATAAACATAATTAATGCTGTACACGATAAAAAAGCAATGGTATGCTGCCACTTTACCACAGGAACCGCAAACATATTTGCTAAATTTTTAATTCCTTCAAATTTGCGATACAATAAAGGCATAATAATTAAGTAAATAATTAAAACAACTGTTAAAAGCTGACTAAAAATAATTTTATTTACTTTTTTACCATCTACAACCATATTGTGTAAATTGGTTTCTCCTTGAGCATTGTTTTCTAAAAAATATTCAGAAGATTCAACATTAAAAATACGTTGCCCCCAAGAAATTTCTTCACCAGCACCAAATAAAAACACCAAAGCAATCATTAAAATTCCAAATTTCCATAAGGTTTTTTTAAATTTTTGCAGTTTAAAAAAACGATAGACGAGTAGTAAGCAAGAGAAAAATAAAAATACAGCAGTTCCATATTCAGCATAGCCATCTTCTTTGGTGTAAACAGTATCAAAATAAGTTAAATCGGTATTCGAAAAATAAATCCCCAATCCAAATATGATTGCTAAAAATGTGTAAGCTATTTTCTCTGTTTGCATAAGTGTTTTCATTTTGCGAAAGTACTATTTTTTTGAAACAAAATAAAATTGACGGATAAGTCTATCTTTTTGTTTTGCTCCAACATTTAAATTATAAGTTTTTATGTATTTGATATTGTAATTAACATTCATTTCATTATCAATTTTAAAGAAATCGGAACTTGTTAATAGCAATCCAAACTTTTCTTCAGAGGGAAATTCTAAACGATTGTTTTTGTGAATATTTTTAAGCTTTCCGTTGTAATCCCATATCATTTCAGGGGTAACATCACCTACGGAATATGTTTTTATGCCCTTTTCTTTTTCATATTGGTGAAGCGAATTGATGGGTGTAAACGCATCATTTTTGTTAAATACCTTCGAAATAGGGATTCCAAAAACAAAGACTGAAGCCATAAAAAAGATGCTTAAATAAAAAGTTATTTTTATATGTTTCTGAATCAAACTTCTAATCATAAAAATACCAATAGTAAGTAAAGCCAAGGAGGTTGATATATAATTGATAAAATATAACTCAAAAGAGTCTTTTAAAACAACATACAACACTACCGGAAAACATATTCCAACTGTTGCAATTAAGCCAAAGTTAAAATACACAGGTATTGTTTCTTTTTTGTTTGTTAAGGTTGAAAATTCCTTGATTAAAAACTGGATATAAAACCCTGTATTTAATGCCAGTGGAATAAGAACAGGCATTAAATAACGTGCTTTCTTTTCTGGAATTGAAGAAAGTAATATTACCGCAATTAATGTCCACCAAAATGTAAATTTATAAGCTTTTTTATTTTCAACGCGCTTAATTATGTAAGGATATAGTAATCCTGTAAAAGCTGGGATCGTCCATAAGCCAGATTGTACAAAGAAACTCCAATAATAATAAAATGTTATCGGGCGGACACGAATGCCTGGAAGGTCTGGGCCGGGCTTTTTTAGTTAAGCGTAGTCTATGGCCATTTGGTTGATTTGGGCGATGATTTCCTGGACGGGTTCTTCGCTCGGCGGCAGAAGAAGGTCACGAGGCTGGGCAAGCTACTGGATCCGGCGGCGGACAAGATCCTGACCTCGGCAGCGTTCATCTCGCTCCTCGAGCTCGACCTCGCCCCGGCCTGGATCGTTGCAGTGATCGTGGCGCGTGAGTTCGCGGTATCGACCCTGCGCAGCGTCCTCGCTTCGGAG
>CBDUAL010000150.1:0-7181 GCA_965365125.1 uncultured Lutibacter sp. | reverse complement strand
TTACCATTACATATTACGAAACCATTGCAGATGCTTTGGCAGAACAAAATGCCATTGACGAAACAAATTACACCAATACAACACCAAATTCACAACAAATTGTAGTGCGTGCAGATGATATAAATAACAGTTGTTTTGGTTTAGGATTTCACGTCACTTTAAACGTTGAAACAATTCCGCAGTTTGATTTAGCTTCAACAATAAGTTTTTGCGAAAATGAAACTCCTAAAACTATTTCAGTTGAAAATCCAGCTGGAACATATACCTATTTATGGGAAGACGAAATGGGAAATCCTCTTGGTACAACTCAAAGTATAACTATCAATACAATTGGCTTATATACTGTTACAGTAACTGGTTTAAGTGGAATAAATTGTTCTAATAGCAAATCTATACAAGTAACTTTCACTCCAACTCCTATTGTAAATTCTCCAGTAACTTTAATTCAATGTGATGATGATTTGGATGGCATTGTAGATTTTAATTTAGAAGAATCCAATAGCTTAATTTCAGTAAATTACCTAACTGAAACAATTACCTACTATACCGATTCTTTGGCTGCTGTTAACGCAGATACTACCTTTTTAATTGCAAATCCAACCGCTTTTTCAAACGCTACAACTTCAACTGTTTGGGCAAATATTGAAAACACAACTTCTTGTAAAGCGGTTGCTGAAGTGAATTTAGAAGTTACAAATACAGATATTCCAGACGATTTAATGATTGAATTTTATGAATGTGAACTTTCAAACGGAATTGCAACTTTTGATTTTAGTGCCGCAACCAATCAAGTATTAAATGCTTTGTTACCGCAAACAGGTTTTACCATTACATATTACGAAACCATTGCAGATGCTTTGGCAGAACAAAATGCCATAGACGAAACAAATTACACCAATACATCACCAAATTCACAACAAATTGTGGTACGTGCCGACGATATAAATAACAGTTGTTTTGGCTTAGGTTTTCATGTTACTTTAAACGTTGAAGCTATTCCGCAGTTTGATTTAGCTTCAAACACAACTATTTGTTTTTCATCGAGCAACACAACAATTCGTATTGAAAATCCTGAAGGAATTTATGAATATAGTTGGATAAATGAAGCGGGAAAAATTATTGGTAATACTCCTGAAATTTCAATCATTGAACCTGGTCTATATGCAGTAACAGCCTCAAATACAAGTCAAAACACCTGTGCACAAACTAAAACTGTAAAAGTTGAAAACCAACCCGTTGGAATTTTACCGAATTTTGGTATAGATAATATTGAAATCATTGACAATTCAACCAACAATAGGATTACTGTTTTAACACTTAATTTACCAATAAGTAATTACGAATATGCTTTAGATGATGGTGATTTCCAAGCAAGTAATGTTTTTGAAAATGTAAGTTCAGGAAAACACATTGTAAAAATTAGAGATCTAGAAAATTGCCTAGAAGCCTCCGTAAAGGTTTCTGTAATTAGCATTCCAAATTTCTTTACACCTAACAATGATGGTTTTAATGATACTTGGCACGTTACGGGAATTGAATTTCAACCGACTTCAAACGTATATATATTTGACCGATTTGGAAAATTGATTGCTATTTTAGATCCGTTAGGTCCAGGGTGGAACGGAATTTACAAAGGAAACCCATTGCCTTCAACAGACTATTGGTATAGGGTTGAATTAGAAGACGGACGTGTGTTAAAAGGTCACTTTAGCTTAATTCGACAATAAAATTGTAGAAAATTTAACGAAACAACTTTTCTTCTTCCTTAAATTTTACTGAATTTTACAATACATCATAAATCGTAAATATTTAGTTTATTTTTGCAGCATGAAGTTTCAATTAGAATCAAAATTTAAACCTACAGGAGATCAGCCCGAAGCTATTAAACAATTAGTTGAAGGGGTTAATTCTGGTGAAAAATATCAGACTTTGTTGGGTGTTACAGGATCTGGAAAAACATTTACTGTGGCTAATTTGATTCAACAAGTTGAAAAACCAACGCTGGTTTTGGCGCATAACAAAACTTTGGCGGCGCAATTATATTCTGAATTCAAACAATTTTTTCCCAACAATGCTGTGGAATACTTTGTTTCGTATTACGATTATTACCAACCTGAAGCTTTTTTACCAACTACAGGAACGTATATTGAAAAAGATTTATCCATTAACGAAGAAATTGAAAAACTGAGAATTAGCGCATCTTCCGCCCTACTTTCAGGAAGAAGAGATATTATCATTATTGCTTCGGTTTCGTGTATTTACGGTATTGGAAATCCTGTTGAATTCAAAAAAAATATCATTTCTATTGAAGTAGATCAAGCAATTGCAAGAACTAAGTTTTTGCAACAATTAGTAACGAGTTTATATTCAAGAACTGAAACTGAAATTAGCAGCGGAACCTTTAAAGTAAAAGGAGACACCATTACTATTTACCCTTCTTATGGTGAACATGCATATAGAGTTCATTTTTTTGGAGATGAAATTGAAGAAATTGAAAGCTTTGATGTAACCAATAATATGGTAGTTGAAAAATTTGAGCAACTCAATATTTATCCTGCCAATTTATTTGTAACCTCTCCTGATGTTTTACAAAATGCCATTCACGCTATTCAGGAAGATTTAATGAAACAATATGAATATTTCAAAGAAGTAGGCAAACATTTAGAAGCAAAACGACTAAAAGAACGTACCGAGTTTGATTTAGAAATGATACGTGAATTAGGTTATTGCAGCGGTATTGAAAACTATTCGAGGTATTTAGACGGAAGAGAACCTGGCACAAGACCTTTCTGCTTGTTAGACTATTTTCCAGACGATTATTTAATGGTGATTGATGAAAGCCACGTAACGGTTTCGCAAGTTCACGCTATGTATGGCGGCGATAGATCTCGAAAAATAAATTTAGTGGATTACGGATTTAGGTTAACAGCAGCTATGGACAACCGACCATTAAAATTTGATGAATTTGAAATGATTCAAAATCAAGTGGTTTTTGTAAGTGCCACACCTGCGGATTATGAATTAGAAAAAACTGAAGGTGTTGTTGTTGAACAAGTAATTAGACCAACTGGTTTACTAGATCCTATTATTGAAGTACGTCCTAGTTTGAATCAAATTGATGATTTAATTGAAGAAATTCAAATTAGAGTTGAAAAAGACGAACGCACATTAGTGACCACGTTAACCAAAAGAATGGCGGAAGAACTGACAAAATATTTAAGCCGAATTCAAATTCGTTGCCGTTATATACATTCTGATGTTGACACCTTAGAACGTGTTGAAATTATGGCAGATTTACGTAAAGGATTGTTTGATGTGCTTATTGGAGTCAACTTATTACGTGAAGGATTGGATTTACCAGAAGTTTCATTGGTAGCTATTTTAGATGCAGATAAAGAAGGTTTTTTACGTTCTCATCGTTCCTTAACACAAACTATTGGTAGAGCCGCTAGAAATGTTGAAGGGAAAGCTATTTTGTATGCCGATAAAATGACCAATAGCATGCAACAAACTATTGACGAAACGGAACGAAGAAGACAAAAACAAATAGCTTACAATACCGCGAATAAAATTACACCTACGCAAATTAAAAAGAGTATTGAAAATACCTTAGGAAATAATACAGGCTCTAGTTACCAATACGATGCTACTGCAACTATGGCTGCTGAAGAAGAATTAGGCTATTTAACAAAACCACAAATTGAACAAAAAATTAGAGACAAACGAAAAATGATGGAAGAAGCGGCTAAAGCATTAGATTTCTTAGTTGCTGCAAAGCTTCGTGATGAAATTAAAACCTTAAAAGAACATTTATAATTATTGTTGCTTTAAAATTTCATTGATAATGCTTACATAAGCATCTTTCCCTTTATTTAGGTTTTCAATAGGAATTCTCTCATTTTCATTGTGAATATGCTCTAAATATTCCCGTTCTAAAACCAATGGTGTTATTGCATAAGCAGGAACATTAAACAATCTAAAAATGCCAACATCGTTAAAATTGGGTAACAACGTAGTAATTACATCACTATTTGGATACACTTGCAACAGTCCTTTTTCAATGCTTTTATAATAATTAGTTTGATTATTTGATGGAATTACATCGGGCATATTTTCTTTAATTGATATCTTTATATTATCATTATTCAACCTTTTCTTTAACTTCTTTAAAAATAATTTACTCGACTCATAAGGCAATAATCTACAGTCTAAAGTTGCTTTAATGGTACTAGGTATTACATTAATAGTTTCACCTTTACTTTGAACACCTGTTAAAGTGGTTGTGTTAGAAAATAAGGAAAATAATTCTTCTTTCTTTCTTAATTGTGGTGTTAACACCCATTTAAAAAACCTTGGATGTTTTAAAACCCAACCTTTTAATCCTTTCTCAATATGCCCTAATTGTTTTAAAAAATCTACATTTAAATCGTTATAAACTACTTTTGATTTCTTTTTTAAAAGTCTATGTAACGCTTCATTCATTGCTTTTGTTGGATAATTCTTGGGAGTTACTGAACCGTGTCCAAAAGTTTTTATTGAAAGTTCTAATTCAATCCACAAAGCTCTTTTATGAGCTACAGAAATTCCAAATAGTGGTTTTGTAGATGTTTCGTCTAAAATACCAATTAAACCAGGCGCACCTTCCCCAATTAATACTGCAGGATTTAAACTTTCTAAATAATTTTCAACCACAAATTGTGCACCACCATCCGTTTGTGTTTCTTCAACTGAAACTGCTAAAAAAGTAATATTGTAAGGTAATTGTTTGCCTTTATACTGGTCCTTTATAGCTAACAAAGCGAACAATTGCATCATGGCATTTCCTTTATTATCAAAAGCACCTCTCCCCCAAATTTCAGTTTCGGTAATCTCACCCGAATATGGCGGAAATTCCCATTTAGAAATATCTCCAGCCGGAACAACATCAATATGGTTTAAAAAAATAATGTTTGGCAATTGTTTTGAAAGTGGATATAATGAAGCAGAAAAATTATAATTTCCGTTTTTAGTACCCATTGAAGTAATATGCAATCCTTTGTCTCTACATACTTTTTTCAGCCACTCACCTGCTTCTTTTTCATTACCACTGATTGAATTAAATTGTATATAGTTACTCAAAAAACCCTCCATTTTAAGTTCGGTAGGATTTATTAATACCTTAAAATTTTCTATAGAATTTTGTGAAAATACAGTTATTTGGTATAACCAAAAAAATAAAGCTAATAAGTAATTTGGCACAAATTTCATAAAGGAATGCTATAATAACACTCAAAAATATGCTTATTTATTCTAAATTTCAACTTTACATCGCTATTTTAAGATAAAAAACAATTATAAATTAAATATCTTTAATTTCTACATGAAGAACCTCGAACAATTAAGTCTGCTTTTAAAATAATTTTATTTAGGGAAACTTTTTTTGTTGGATCCTTAATTCTGTCTAAAAAAGCTTCCGCAGCTAACCTACCAATTTGGGTGCTATGCTGATTAATGGTTGAAATTGAAGGTTCAACAAAAGACGTAAATGGCTCGTTCCCAAAACCAACTATAGCTATTTCATCAGGTACTTTAATATTTTGCTCTTTTAAAACTTGCAATGCACCTAAAGCGGCATAATCACCAGCTGCGTATATTGCATCAGGTCTATTGGGTAACTTTAACAATGCTGTTGTTATGCTTCTTCCATCTTCTAGTGTGAGGTTACTTTCACTCATTAATTCTTCTTCATACGGAAGATCAAACTTGTGTAAAGCATCAATATACCCTCTAATTCTGTTTTTAAAAATACGAGTATGGCTAAATCCACCAATATGTGCAATTCTTTTGTAATTTTTATCAATCAAATGTTCAACAATCTCTAAACTAGTATCGTAATCATCAATACCAACATAGTCAACATTTAAATCATTTTCCCCTCTATCAAAAAGAATTAAAGGAATGCCTTTTGATTTAATTTTTTCATAAAATTTGAGATTGGTAGTTTCATTTGCCATTGAAGCAATTATTCCGTCAACTTGGGTAAATAATAAAGAATCTATATTATAACACTCCTTTTTATAAGACTCATAAGACTGTGTTATTATAATATTGTACCCTTCTTTATTTAGAACTTCTTCCATTTTTTCAAGTACTGAGGAAAAAAAGTTACTATTATTACGTGGAATTATAACACCTACTAAATTACTTTTCCCACTTCTTAAAGCACTTGCCAAGTGGTTGGGTTGATAATTTAAATTTTCAGCAACTTGTTTTACTGCTATTTTGGTTTTATCACTAATTCTAGGATTGTCATTTAAAGCTTTAGAAACTGCTGATGGAGTTAATCCCAAAACATTTGCAATATCTTTTATGGTAGTTTTTTTTTTAGTTCCCAAATTTTTTATACATTTGCTACATCGTTGGAACAAATGTATCTATTTTTTCAATAAAAAAAAAGGTTAATGATAAATAAATCTATTTAATTCAAACCTTTAAGTTGAAAAATAGTCGTTTATAAAAATAGAATTTTAACTAATTCTATATTTTTTTTAAAACTGTTACAACGATGTAACAAACTAAAATTAAACATAAGTAAAGAATGAAAAAAGTAGTAACGTTTGGAGAAATCATGTTGCGATTAGCTCCTCAAGGATTTTTAAGATTTTCTCAAGCAAGCAATTTTGATGTTGTTTATGGAGGTGGAGAATCTAACGTAGCAGTATCTTTAGCAAATTATGGAGTGCCTGTTGATTTTGTAACTCGTTTACCAAAAAATGATATTGGTGAATGTGCTATGATGGAAATGCGTAAAAGAGGTGTTGGTGTTGATAAGATTGTATATGGTGGAGACCGTTTAGGAATCTATTTTTTAGAAACTGGTGCAGTTTCTCGTGGTTCTAAAGTAGTTTATGACCGTGCACATTCTTCAATGTCTGAAATTGAATCAGGAATGATTAATTGGGAAGAAGTATTTGCTGGAGCTGAATGGTTTCACTGGACTGGTATTACACCAGCTATTTCTCAAAGTTCTGCTGATGTTTGTTTAGAAGCTGTTAAAGCGGCTAGCAAATTAGGATTAACTATTTCTACAGATTTAAATTATAGAGCAAAACTTTGGAATTTCTGTGATGATGCTCATAGAGAAGCAATTATGACTGAATTGACTTCTTACTGTGATGTTGTATTAGGAAATGAAGAAGATG
>CBDUAL010000149.1:0-7211 GCA_965365125.1 uncultured Lutibacter sp. | reverse complement strand
GAAGCCGGGGTCCCGGGGTTTAAGGATATCCCCTTGCTGGGCTGGCTTTTTAAGAGCCAGACGGATGACACCGAGAAAGAAGATCTGCTGATATTTGTAACCCCTCATATCCTAAAGGAGCAGAACTTTGAAGTGCTTCAGGATATGCAAAGGCAGTTGCTATAAACCGCTGACGTGTAGATGGTTTTAACTCTTTAAACCCTTTTTGATAACCTGGATTAAAAGAAGCAACCAACATAAAATTTTGGTGTGCTTTTACGGTTTCACCTAATTTATCAATAAACAATTCACGTCTATGATCTGTTAAAGAATGAATGGCAACAATTACATCGGGTCTTGCTTCGGCAATTTCATCTAAATAAATAATTGCTCCTTCTTTTATTGCTGTTGTTAATGGGCCATTAAACCAAATGGTTTCTGCTCCTTTAATAATATACCTTCCCACTAAATCTGTAGATGAAGTTTCTTCGTGACAAGAAATAGTAATTAGTTTTTTATCTAATTTATGAGCCATATACTCAATAAATCTCGACTTACCAGTTCCTGTTGGACCTTTTAATAAAAACGGAATTTTATTTTTATATGCGTGTTCAAACACCTCAACTTCTTTGCCAATTTGGTGGTAATATGGTGCTCTATTTTTCATGAATAATTACTTTTATATAACAAATAGAAAACCAACGCAATTAGTTTATATCAAACAATATAGCTTATATTACGTTGGAAATCAATCTAAAAAAAAACTACTATTTTATACTTCTAATGCTTCATCAGTTGGTTTACCGTGCTTGTAAAAGTCGATAATATAAAGTACGATACCTGTTGTAAACATTGTTGCGCATAATACTAACACTACAAAATGAACGCTTATTTCTTTTTGAACTTTCATAAAATCCATTCCAAACTTACGCTCTAAATATACCTGAGCTACACCAGCAACACCAAAGGCAACCGTCATACCAATCATTCCAATATTAGACAACCAAAAAGCGGCTCTACCTCTTGAAGATTCGTATAATTTTCTACCTGTTAAATTAGGTAGAGCGTAACTAATAATTGCTAAAACAATCATTGCATAAGCACCCCAGAATGCTAAATGACCGTGCATTGCAGTTACTAAGGTTCCGTGTGTATATAAATTTGTTTGAGGTAATGTATGGGCAAACCCCAACAGTCCTGCACCAACAAAAGAAACAATTGCAGAACCCAATGTCCAATACAACGCTAATTTATTTGGATGTTTCTTCTCTCCCTTTCTATACATGTTTACTGCAAATAATGCCATTGCTAAGAAAGCTAAAGGTTCTAATGCTGAAAATATTCCACCAACAACTAGCCAAATTTTATTTACACCTATATAATAGTAATGGTGACCTGTTCCTAAAACTCCTGATAAAAATGTTAAACCAACAATTACATACAACCATTTTTCAATAACCTCTCTATCTACACCTGTAAGCTTAATTAATAAGAACGATAAAATACCCCCCATAATTAATTCCCAAACTCCTTCAACCCATAAATGAACAACCCACCATCTAAAAAAAGAATCGGTAACCTGACTATCGAATGGTAACATTCCTGGTAAATACAATAAGGCTGCAAATAACAATCCCATTGATAGTACTAATGAAGTAGTTGTGCGTTGTTTTGCTTTAAATAAGGTTGTTAAAATCAATCCTAAAAATAGCAGTACGTTTACAACAACTAAATAATCTAAAGGTCTAGGAATTTCTAAAAATTTACGTCCTTCCCAAATATTAAAATGAAAACCTACAATTGCTACTACACCAACAAGTGCTAAACTTATTAATTGAACATAAGCCAATTTAACACTTACCAACTCTTTTTGTGCTTCTTCAGGAATAATATAATAGGCAGCTCCCATAAATCCTGATAATAACCAAACTACCAGTAGATTGGTATGAACTGCTCTTGCCGTGTTAAAAGGAATAAATTCGTGTAAATTATCAAATCCCATTCGGGCAAAACCCATAACAAAACCATAGGTAATTTGTAAGACTAATAATAGCATTGAAAGGGCAAAAAACCAATATGCTACTTTTTGTGATTTATATTTCATAATGTCTGTTTTGTTGTTTTTAATTAGTCATTATCAATAGCCAAATTTCATTTATGTTCTAATAAAAATTTTGTTTGTGCTATTTCACAATGTCTTTTTTAGGTATTCATTTTTTCTTTTGCTAAAGGAGATATTTTTCTATCTACTCCCACTACCTTTCCAAAACCGTTTAAATCAATTTTACCAATCCATTTAAAAAAGGCTACAACATCTGTTGCTTCAGTTTCTGTCATTCCATAAGCTACCATTTTTCTACCATTTGGCTGCCAAGGCCCTTCAGACATTAAAATACTTTTGATAACTTGCTCTCCGTTACCATTGTATTTTAAATTTAATCGATCAATAACTTTTGTTAATTCTGGAGCATAATAAGCGCCTTCACCCAATATTGTATGGCATCCCATACAATTATTAGATTCCCAAATTTCCTTTCCTCTAACTACATCTGCAGATAAATTTTCTTGATGTGTTTGATCACTTCCTTTTGATAAAGAGAATATAGTAAGTCCTATAAAAATAAGAAACGTTACCAATGTACCTCCCAAAAAGAAAGCTCTTGCTTGTTTTTTAGATAACATGTTTTACGAGTTTAATTAATTGCGTTCTATTTAATACTAAAAGATCTTTTTATCTTTTATATTGCAAATATATATATTTTAATTTGTTAAGCGCAAACAATTATATTATTCTGAAGTAAAAATATTATTTTATTTTTTTTTACTGATGTCTTTTAAGGTAAGTACACGTCCTTTTTCAGAGATTTCTTGAGTAAACTCCATGATTGTTTTATCTCTAAATTTACCTAAGATGTTTTCTTTAAAAGGTTCAACTATAAAATGTACAGGACAAGGATTTTCAGAATCACACGCTTCTAAACCTAAAAAACAGTCGTTCAATTTAGTTAAACCATCAATATTTTCAATAATATCTAAAACGTTTCTTTTACCATTTTTTTCAGTTAAATAGAAACCTCCATTAGGGCCTTTTGTTGAAGAAATAATTTTACCACGTACTAATTGTTGAAATAATTTTGCTAAAAATGGGCTTGGAACATCTATACTTTCAGCAATTACTTTTACACTAATTTTTTTTTCTTCACTGGAATGTTCTGCCAAAAACAACGTTGATAAAATAGCGTATTTACTAGCTCGTGATAACATCATATTAAATTTACATTTTCTTTTCAATGCAATATTACTAAAAAAAAGAGTTAAGGATATTATAATTTCTTGAATTTAACGGTAAAATGTCTCATTATTGGAGCTTCATCAATAATAACGTATCCAGATTTAGCTTCTTCTCTTGTATTATAAACATTTTTTAAAGCTGCTGCTACATAATCTATATGATTATTTGTATAAGTTCTACGAGGAATTGCCAAGCGCACCAACTCTAATTCTGGAAATCGATTTTTACGTGTAAACGGATCTCTATCTGCTAAAACAGTGCCAATTTCAACTCCCCTAATTCCTCCAACAATATACAACTCAATTGCCAATGCTTGCGCCCTGTATTCTTCTCTAGGAATAGTTGGCACAAATTTATTAGCATCTAAAAATATCGCATGCCCTCCAAAAGGTTGTTGTACAGGCACACCATAAGCTACCAATTTTTGACCTAAATAGGCTACCTGCTCTACCCTACTTTCTAAATAATTAAATTCAGTAGATTCATTTAAACCAACAGCTAAGGCCCCCATATCTCTACCATTCATACCTCCGTAAGTAATAAAACCTTCAAACATAATATTAAAAACGGTAGCTTGTTTAAACACCTCTTTATTATTAAGAGCTATAAAACCGCCCATATTAACTAAGCCGTCTTTTTTAGCACTAATGGTCATTCCATCACCATACGAAAAAACTTCTTTTACAATTTCTTTAATGGTTTTATCTTGATACCCTTCTTCTCTTTTTTTTATGAAATAGGCATTTTCAGCAAAACGTGCTGCATCAAAATAAAGTGGAATTTTATATTGTTTACATAATTCTGAAACTTCTTTGATGTTTTGAACAGATACTGGTTGCCCACCAGCACTATTACAAGTAATGGTAATAATTACAAAAGGAATTTTTTCTTTTGGATGACTTTCAAAAACAATAGCTAACTTTTTTAAATCTACATTACCTTTAAAAGGATGAATTATAGAAGTGTCAAAGGCTTCATCAATTGTGCAATCTACGGCTATGGCCTTTCTAAACTCAATATGTCCTTTTGTGGTATCAAAATGAGAATTTCCAGGAACAACATCACCTTCTTTAACCAATGCTGAAAACAACACGTTTTCAGCTGCACGACCTTGGTGTGTGGGTAAAAAATACTTAAAACCCGTAATTTTTTTAACCGCTTTCTTTAATTTTTTGAAAGATGAAGAACCTGCGTAACTTTCATCTCCAATCATCATTTCAGCCCATTGTTGATCGCTCATTGCACCGGTTCCAGAATCGGTTAATAAATCAATAAACACCTTATCTGATGACAGGTTGAATAAATTATAATTGGCTTCTTTAATCCATTTTAAGCGTTGTTCTTTTGTTGAACGTTTGATATGTTCAACCATTTTAATTTTATAGGGTTCTGCATACGGTAATTCCATAAGAGTAAGGTTTAAGTTAAAAAAAGTACATAATGAAGTTTAAATAGGTGCTATATAAAATAGCTTTCAGGGCGTTTAATATTTAAATAAATATTAACGTAAGGCAGATGTAAATTTTGTTCTTTCATTTCAAAAATAAATCTATACAAATTTACATTATTTATTTTTTCGACCATAAAATCTATCCATTTTAAATGACAATAATCACTAATTGTAATAAAAGTTACTCTTAACTTTACAAAGTATGATTTGTATAAAATTAATATCGTTAACTTTACCGTTTTAGACAAACCGTATGACATTTATCAGTATTTTTGCAATCTGTTTATTTTCATATTAAAACCAAATAATAATGAATAAAATTCTTACCTTTTTTTACTCAACCCGCTTAATGGCTGTTTTATTTTTAATTTTTGCACTTGCAATGGGAGTTGCTACATTTATTGAAAATGATTTTGGAACTGAAACCGCAAAAGCGCTCATTTATAATTCTTGGTGGTTTGAGGGGATTATGATATTTTTTGTAATTAACTTTTTTGGGAACATTATTAAATACAAGTTATTTAGAAAAGAAAAAATAGTGGTTTTAGCATTTCACGTTTCTTTCATTTTTATTATTGTTGGTGCAGGAATTACACGTTATGTAAGTTTTGAAGGAATTATGCCTATTAAAGAAGGGAATGTTAGCAATAAATTTCTTTCGGAAAAAACCTATATAAGCATCATTATGAATGATGGAAATGTACAAAAAGAACCTGTACATTATCCCGTTTTATTATCTGCAATGGGAAACAATCGTTTTAGCCATACTACAGATTTTAAAGGAACTGATGTTGCTATTAAATTAACCGATTATGTACCTAACGCTTCAGAAGTTTTTGAAGAAAGTGAAACCGGAACTGAATATTTATTATTTGTGGAATCTGGCGGAGGCGGAAGACACAACCACTATTTAAAAAAGGGAAGCTCTGAATTGGTTCACGGAGTTTTAGTTGGTTTTGATGCACCTAATAAAAATACCATTGATCTTAGAACCACCAACAACGGTTTAACTATTGAAACTGCCGTTTCAGGTAACTATTTTAGAATGGCTGATCAATTTGATGGAAGTATTTCTAAAGATTCTGTTCAAGATTTTTCATTATTAGCAGTTCATAATATTGCTGGTTTACAATTTGTAGTTCCAAAAGGACCTGTGAAGGGTGAATATAAAACCGTTTCAGGTGATGGCGATCAATTTACCAATGCACAATTAGAATTTGATGTAACCGTAAATAACGAAACAAAACATATAAAATTACGTGGCGAGAAATTTGCCATTCAACCGCCAACTCAATTTACTATTGGAAATTTAAATTTTAGAATGAGCTATGGCGCTATGCAAATGGAATTACCTTTTAGCATAAAACTAAACGATTTTCAGTTAGACAAATACCCTGGCTCTAATAGTCCAATGTCTTTTGCTAGTGAAGTAACAGTAATTGATCCAAGTGAAACATTTGATTTTAGAATATTTATGAATAACATTTTAAACTACAAAGGATATAAATTCTTCCAATCAAGTTACAATATTACTCCTGATTATGAAGAAACACACCTATCGGTTAACCATGATTATTGGGGAACACTAATTACATATATTGGGTATTTTGCGTTGTATGCAGGTTTAATTTTAATCTTATTCACCAAAAACACCCGTTTTGATTTTTTACGAAAAAGTCTTCAAAAAATTAGAAATAAAAAAACAGCTTTATCAATTGTTGGACTGCTATTTATTTCAAGCTTTGCATTTTCACAACAACACAATCATACCTTATCTGAATCTCAAATTGATTCCGTAATAACCCAAAATATAATTTCAGTTGCACATGCTGAAAAGTTTAGTAAAGTAGTAATACAAGATGCTGGTGGAAGAATGAAACCGGTGCACACCTATGCTTCTGAATTATTAAGAAAAGTAAGTAAAAAAGATACCTATGAAGGGTTAAACGCTACTCAGGTATTTTTATCAATTCAACAAAACCCACGAACTTGGTTTCAAATTCCAATTATTTATGTTGAAAAAGGAAACACCAAATTAAGAGATATTTTAGGAATTCCACACGAACAAAAATACACAAGCTTGGCTAGTTGTTTTGATGAAAAAGGGAATTATAAATTAGGTGAACTACAAGCTGAAGCTCAAAAAAGCAATATTAAAAGTAAGTTTGAAAAAGATGTTATTAATGTTGATAAAAGAGTTAACCTGTTGTATTCTGCAATTACAGGATCTATTCTAAGAATTTTCCCTGTTCCAAATGATGCTAACAATACTTGGGTATCTCACAACGATATCAATCAAGCAAAGTTTCACGGAAAAGATTCCGTATTTGTACGTCAAATTTTACCAATATACATACAAACATTGGCAGAAGCCAAAACTTCAAATGATTATATTACTGCTGATGAAATTTTAGATGGAATTACCAATTTTCAAAAAAAATATGGTAGCAAAGTGTATCCTTCAGAAGATAAAATTAATTTAGAAATAGC
>CBDUAL010000148.1:0-7251 GCA_965365125.1 uncultured Lutibacter sp. | reverse complement strand
TCATTCAAAACATCCATCATTTCTAAGAAAGACATATGTTCTGAAATATCAGTTACTTTATATTCGACCATTTGACCTTTATCTTGAGGTCCTTTTTGTCTCCAAATTTTTAACGTTAAATTCATAATCTTTCTTATTTGTATGAACGAGTTTTTAATTCGATATCTTTAAATTCTAATTCTTCTTTATGTAAAATAGCTTCACTTGGTTTACCAGTGTATTCCCAAGCAGCAACATAAGCATAATTTTTATCATCACGCAATGCTTCACCATCTTCAGTAACATATTCTTCACGGAAATGACCTCCACAAGATTCGTTTCTGTTTAAGGCATCTTTCGCAAATAATTCACCTAATTCTAAGAAATCAGCTACTCTTCCAGCTTTTTCAAGCTCAGTATTCATTTCATTTAAATTCCCAGGAACTTTTACGTTTTTCCAGAAATCTTCACGAATTTCTTGAATTTCTTTGATTGCTTCTTTTAAACCTTTTTCGTTACGAGCCATTCCAACTTTATTCCACATAACTAAACCTAGTTTTTTGTGGTAATAATCTACAGAATGTGTTCCTTTATTATTAACAAAGAATTCTAATTTCTCTTTAATTTCTTTTTCTGCTTCCACAAATTCAGGTGAATCAGTTGAAATTTTTCCTGTTCTAATATCATCAGATAAATAATCACCAATAGTATAAGGCAGTACAAAATATCCATCAGCCAAACCTTGCATTAAAGCAGAAGCTCCTAAACGGTTAGCACCGTGATCAGAGAAGTTAGCTTCACCAATACAGTATAAACCATCAACAGTTGTCATTAAGTTATAATCAACCCAAACACCACCCATTGTATAGTGTGTAGCTGGATAAATCATCATAGGTGTTTTGTATGGATTTTCATCAATAATTTTCTCATACATTTGGAATAAGTTACCATATTTGGCTTCAATAACTCCTTCACCTAATTTAATTATTTCTTCTTTAGAAGCATTTGTAAGTCCTTGTACTTTTGCTTTTTCGCTTCCATAACGGAAAATTGCAGCAGCAAAATCTAAGTATACAGCTTCTCCTGTAGCATTTACACCGTAACCAGCGTCACAACGTTCTTTTGCCGCTCTAGATGCAACATCACGAGGTACTAAGTTACCAAATGCAGGATATCTTCTTTCTAAGTAATAATCTCTATTTTCTTCAGCAATTTCTGTAGGCTTTAATTTACCTTCTTGAATTGCTTTTGCATCTTCAATTTTAGCAGGTACCCAAATTCTACCATCATTACGTAATGACTCAGACATCAACGTTAATTTAGATTGGTAATCTCCTGAACGTGGAATACACGTTGGGTGAATTTGTGTAAAACAAGGATTTGCAAAATACGCTCCTTTTTTATGAATTTTCCAAGCAGCAGTTGCGTTAGATCCCATTGCGTTAGTTGATAAGAAATAAACATTTCCGTATCCACCAGTTGCAATAACTACGGCGTGCGCTGAATGACGCTCAATTTCACCTGTAATTAAATCACGCGCAATAATACCTCTTGCTTTTCCATCAATTTTCACAACGTCTAACATTTCGTGACGATTGAACATTTCAATCTTTCCACGAGCAATTTGACGGTTCATTGCTGAATAACATCCTAATAATAATTGTTGTCCTGTTTGACCTTTAGCGTAAAAAGTTCTTGAAACTAAAACACCACCAAAAGAACGGTTGTCTAACAATCCACCATAATCACGTGCAAAAGGAACTCCTTGTGCCACACATTGATCGATAATTGCTCCAGACACCTCTGCCAAACGGTGAACGTTTGCTTCACGTGAACGGTAATCACCACCTTTTACAGTGTCATAAAATAAACGATAGTTTGAATCACCATCATTTTGATAATTTTTTGCTGCGTTAATTCCTCCTTGTGCTGCAATTGAATGCGCTCTACGTGGAGAATCTTGGTAAGCAAAAGCTTTTACGTTATATCCTAATTCTGCTAACGAAGCTGCTGCAGAACCTCCTGCTAAACCTGTTCCAACAACAATAATATCTATATTACGTTTGTTAGCCGGGTTTACAAGGTCAATATTGTCTTTATAAACTGTCCATTTATCTTTTATTGGACCTTCTGGTACTCTTGAATTTAAAGTCGTCATAGTTATCTAAGATTAATGGTTAAAATGGTGAAATAATGCAACAATAATAAATCCTAAAGGAATAACTACGGAATAGATAAGTCCTAAATTCTTTACACATTTTGTGTATTTATTATTGAAACCCATTGATTGAAATGCTGATTGAAAACCGTGTGCTAAATGCAACCCTAACAATATAAACGCCACTACATAAGCAGCAACTCTCCAAACTGGAACAAATTTATGTTGTAATTCGGCAAAATAACGATAGCCTTCTTCTCCTGGTAAAACCCCCGACATATCACCTAAGACATATTTGGTATTTATTTCTGGAATCCAGAAATCCAAAAAGTGTATTACAATAAAAACTAAAATAACAAATCCGCTTACAACCATGTTTCTAGACATCCAAGTAGCACTTGCTGCTCCGTTAAATTTTGCATACTTTACATTTCTCGCTCCTTTATTCCTTAGCTCTAACACAAATCCCATTACAAAGTGAAAAACAACACCAAAAATTAATACTGGTTGCATAGCAAACTGTATTACTGGATTTGTTCCCATAAAATGCGAAGCCTCGTTAAAAACGTCTGCACTAAATAATGAAGTTAGGTTAACTGCTAAATGAATAATTAAGAAAATGATAAGGAAGAGTGCTGACAATGCCATAGCTACTTTCCTTGCAATTGATGAAGATAAAAATCCGCTCATTTTTTAAAATTTTTTTTTAGAAGCACAAAGATAACACTTTCATTTATTGTATTAAAAGATAAAATGACCCCTTTGCTTTATTTAGAATGATTATAAAATAATAATTTCATAAAAGTAATAAATTAGCAACAAATCACTAAAACTTTAACATACTTCTCATAAAAAAAGTCTTTTTACTGTATATTTTATTATTTTTATATTTTCGAGAAAGATAGATTTCAAAAAAATTATTGCAAAAACTCCAATTAAAAGTACTCCAATTTAATACGAAAACCTTTTAGTAAAATGGCGCAAAAACCTAACTTATTCTAAAAAATCTACAAACTTAATCTAGCCGATTATTATACATCTGTTTACCATTTTACACATTCTATTTTGTTAGAATCTATAGATTGCTTCCGAAGAAAACCTGTCAAACAACATTCTAAAATAGATCAATACGTTTTGGTCATTGTTGATGGAACCACAATGATAAAATCGGCTTTTAATTTTTCTTCAGGATTTAATTTTTTAATAACATCTTGTTCAACTACACTTACAGTTACCACTTTTAAATTAGGCTCACTTTGCTTTAAATACCAATGAATTCCTTCATAATTATCTGAATGATAGGAACCGTTGAAATGCATAAATAATTTACCAAGTTCTCTATTCTTCAAAATAAAATAACCCATAGTAGCATCTTTTACCGCTTGTGCTTTTGGCAAATTAGCACCACCGTGGCCGCCCATCATAGCTTTTATTTTAACATAACCCGGTAAATTAGCATCGTATTTAATTGGTAACGGAGCTATCCATAATTTTTCTTCTGAAGTAAGCATTTCTATACTTTCAAAACCACCTCTAAAAACGCCACTGGCAAATCTTCTTGGAATATTAGTCGCAATAAATTTGATACTATTTTCTTTAGCAAAATCAACCAAAGGTTTGTAATCTGTTGTATAATTACTCCAAAGTCGTGCAACGGTATCAAATTCTTTTTGATCAATTTCTTCGGCTAAATATTTATTTAACTGCAACTGATTATCAGCTTCAAACATTTCAGCACCTAATGTTAATTCGCTTAATTTACTTAGATCTTTTGTAGCTTCAAATTGCAACCAGTGTACAATAGGATTGTTGTGATGCTCTCCAAACAAAACCACATTTGACTGACTCATTACTTTGATCATTTTTTTATAGGAAACCTGCTTTCCTTTGGCATTGTAAAGCTTATAAGCAGGCTTGTGTTGTGAAAAAACAACTGTTGAAAAACTAAGAATAAGTAGAGATACTATTAACTTTCGCATAAATAATATTAGATTAAAAAGGGTTCATTACCAACAAATTTATAACTTTGTTCCTCAATAATACAATAAAATCTTCTGAATGAAATAAACAACTCATTTTTAACTTATTGAGCTTTATATTTCTTCATTATTTTATCCTATAAATTTATATACAATGAAATACCTTCCAATTAATAATCAACTTTTCATTAAAAACAGGGCAAAATTTACAGCTCAAATGAAACCTAAATCTATTGCTGTTTTTAATTCAAACGACTTGTTTACAACGGGCGCCGATAGTACATTACCTTTTAAACAAAGTAGCGATTTATTATATTTAAGTGGTGCAGACCAAGAAGAAAGTATTTTGGTACTTTTTCCTGATGCTATTGACCCAAATCATCGTGAAATTTTATTTGTAACCGAAACAAGTAAGCTTATTGAAATTTGGTATGGTGCAAAATATTCAAAAGAAGAAGCAACCGCTGTTTCAGGAGTAAAAACTATTTATTGGTTATCAGACTTTAAAAAAATATTTTTTGATTTAATGACTGAAGCTGAAAGTGTTTATTTTAACACCAACGAACATTACCGTCAATCGGTTGAAATTGAAACTCGTGAAGATCGTTTTATCAAACAATGCAAATTAGATTTTCCTGCGCATAAATGGGAAAAAAGCGGACAAATAATGCAACATATTCGTGGGGTAAAAGAACCTGAAGAAATTGAGATTATGCAAACTGCTTGTGACATTACCAATAAAGGTTTCCGAAGAGTGTTACCTTTTATTAAACCAGGCGTAATGGAATTTGAGATTGAAGCTGAATATATGCACGAATTTTTAAGAAATCGTTCAAAAGGTTTTGCCTACACTCCAATTATAGGTTCAGGATATAGTGCGTGCGTATTGCACTATATTGAAAACAATAAAGAGTGTAAAAATGGTGATATGCTGTTGATGGATGTTGGTGCTGAATACTCAAACTACGCTAGTGATATGACACGTACTATCCCAGTAAACGGTCGTTTTACTGAAAGACAAAGAGCCGTGTACGATGCCGTTTTAAGAGTAAAAAATGAAGCAACAAAAATGTTGGTTCCTGGGACTTTATGGGCCGGTTACCATAAAGAAGTTGGAAAAATTATGACTTCAGAATTAATTGGTTTAGGCTTGCTCGACAAAGCTGATGTTCAAAACGAAGACCCTAACTGGCCTGCATATAAAAAATATTTTATGCACGGAACTTCTCACCATATGGGATTAGATACGCATGATTATGGTTCATTAAAAACACCTATGAAAGCAGGTATGGTTTTTACTGTTGAACCTGGAATTTACATTCCTGAAGAAAATATGGGAATTAGAATTGAAGATGATGTTGTTATAAATCAATCAGGTGCTCCGTTTAATTTAATGAGAGATATTCCTATTGAAGCAGATGAAATTGAAACTTTAATGAATGCTTAAAAACGTATAAATACAAACTAAAAAAACCAAGCAATTATTGCTTGGTTTTTTTTTATAAATATGTTTAACTATTAAACTCGTCAGTTCGAATGTTTTTTGTGTAGTAAAACGGAGTAAAAAATGTATCGAGAACCATTTTCAACTATAATTTCCTTATTCTCGATACGATTTTCTATCGAAAATCACTCGAACTGACGAAAATTTATAGCTAAAAATTAATTACACTCAACTAATTATACTGAACTAAAACGGCATTAGCTCTTATATTTAAATTCCTTAAAAAATATATTTATTTAGGTGCTGTAATGCCGAAATTTTATCATTCGCATTTACCAATAATGAAATATTATTATCGCTTCCTCCATAAGAAATCATACGAACATAAATATCCTGCAATACTTGAAACAAACGATGGGTATCATGATGTTTCACAACTGAATGCCCTACCAAACAAATAATACTTTGTTTGTCGTCAACTTCAACTGTTGAGAATTTCTCCAACTCTTCAACAATAGCATCTAAACTAGCATCATTATCAATAGTTAATGAAACTGCAATTTCAGAAGTAGTAATCATATCAATTGGCGTTTCATATTTCTCAAAAATTTCAAAAACTTTTTTCAAGAAACCGTGTGCTTGCAACATACGAGCCGATTTAATTTTAATGGCTGTAATACCATCTTTTGCAGCAATTGCTTTAATTCCCTCTCCTTCATAATCTTGAGAAATTAATGTTCCATAAGATGGTGGATCCATGGTGTTTTTTAATCGCACAGGAATGTTTGCTTCACGAGCCGGCATTACCGTTTGTGGATGTAAAATTTTAGCACCAAAATAAGCCAACTCAGCAGCTTCATCAAAACTCAAGTTTGAAATGGCATGGGTATTTTCAACAAACCGAGGGTCATTGTTGTGCATTCCATCAATATCTGTCCAAATTTGAACTTCATCAGCTTCAATAACACCACCAATAATAGTGGCCGTATAATCACTTCCACCTCGTTGTAAATTAGCAACATTTCCGTAAGCATCTAAACAAATAAAACCTTGGGTAATATAAATTTCGGCAGGTAATGTCTCATCAATAATACGTTGTAAATTTTGTTTGATATAAAAATCATCAGGTTCATTTAACTTATCAATTCTCATAAAATCCAATGCTGGCAATAAACGTGCGTTTACACCTTCCTGATTTAAGAATTTAGTAAACATATAAGTTGACATTAATTCTCCTTGAGAAACAATTTTATTATATAAATGTTCTGAATGCTTTTCAGAAGTTAATGATTTTAAATAATCAAAAATTTGATCTATATAATTACTTACTTCTTGCTTTAAGGCTGAAGTTTCAAATAAATCATCAATAACGGTATCATATTTAACTGATAAATCTGAAGCACTTTGCAAAGCTGCTTCAATTTCACCCGCTTTTATTTGGTCAGAAATTGCTACCAATGCATTTGTAGTACCTGACATTGCAGAAAGCACCACTATTTTTTTATCACCGTCGGTAATAATTTCTTTTACACTTTTTATGTTATCTATAGAACCTACTGAAGTACCTCCAAACTTTAAAACTTTCATTCTTTTTGCTTTTTTTAGAATACAAATTTAAAATGTTTTTCAACTTATTGTGTTTATTTAAAAATTATATACTAATTTTGCACAAACTGTTAACTATTTAACAA
>CBDUAL010000147.1:0-7305 GCA_965365125.1 uncultured Lutibacter sp. | reverse complement strand
GAAAGCAATGCAACCGTATTAATATCAAGCCATGATTTAGGTCATGTAACCGAAGTTTGTGAGCGTATTGTGGTGTTAGACAAAGGGAATCTTGTAAAAGATATTAACACTTCAGAAGAAACATTAAAAGAGTTAGAAACCTATTTTTCGGTGTAATTAACTTAAGTACACAATATTTTGTATTTTTACATTCTTTTTAACAATATTTATAGTGAGTATGCAGTTAAGAAGGAACGTAAAACCGATTCTATTGAAAAATATATATAAAATATTTGTAGTTTTTTTACTATTCATTTTTGCCCTAAGTTGTTCAACAAAAAAAGATGCTTTTGTAAATAGGCAATACCATGCGGTATCCACCAAATACAATGTGTTATTTAACGGCGAACAAGCTTTGTTAGATGGTTTAGAGGCTTTAAGTGCCAATTATGAAGATGATTATTGGGGAATTTTACCCATTGAGCCTTTAAAAATTGATGAATTAGCATTGCCTGGAATGACAGGTGATACCGATAGTTCTCCTCAAGAATTTGAAAGAGCTGAAGAAAAAGCCGTAAAAGCTATCCAAAAACACTCTATGTTAATAGCAAGGCAAGAGCGTAATACTCAAATTGATGCCGCTTATTTGTTATTAGGAAAATCGCGCTATTATTCAAAACGTTTTGTACCCGCTTTAGAAGCGTTTAATTACGTTATTATAAACTATCCAAGAGCCGATTTAATCAACGAAACTAGAATTTGGCAATCCAAAACTAATATTCGTTTACAAAACGAAGAAATTGCAATTGAAAGGTTAAAAATGGTATTAAACCTTAAAACTCTTTCAGAAAAAGATAAAGAAGCCGCTCATACTACCTTGGCAATGGCTTATGTAAAAACGGATAGTATTGACAACGTAATTTACCACTTAAACCAAGCCGTTTTAACCGATAATAATAAAGAACAAACTGCCCGAAATTTATTTGTTTTAGGGCAGTATTACGCCGATAGAAATGAAAAAGATTCGGCCGATATTGCTTTTCAAAAAATTATAGATTTCAAAAAAGCACCTTATAAATATAAAATTCATGCTGAAATAGAACAGGCTAAAAATGTTTCAAATAAAGAAGAAGCAATAGCTATGGTTGATGAATTGGAGCGATTGATAAAAGATCGTTACAACCGCGATTATTTAGATGAATTGTACTTTAGATTGGGTGAAATTACTGCGGAAGACGATGTAAATTCGGCACTTGATTATTACAAAAAATCGGTTGAAACAAGTACAAACAATACGTTTCAAAAAGAATTAAGTTACGAAGCCATTGGGAATATTTATTTCGACAAAGCAAAGTTTAGTGTTGCCGGAGCTTATTACGACAGTATTTTACAAATTTCAAAAAATGAAAACACCAAGCGAATTAGAAGCCTTATAAGAAAGCGAAATAAATTAGACGAAGTAATTACATACGAAGCTATTGTTAAAAGAAATGACAGTATTATAACTGTTGTAGCAATGACTCCAGATGAACAAACAGCTTATTTCAACAAGCACATTCAACAATTAAAAGACGAAGAAGAACGAAGGTTAGCTGAAGAACAAATTCAATTAAATTCAGGTTCGTCATCTTATAAAGCAGGTGATATGGGCGTTTCAAAGAACTCAGGAAAATGGTATTTTTACAATCCGCAATCCAAAGGTTTTGGGGAGCAAGAGTTTAAAAAAATATGGGGAAACAGACCCTTAGAAGATAACTGGCGTTTGAGCGATAAAATGCAGCTGAATTTAGCAGCAGCCACGGCTAGTACAACTAAAGCTCCACAAATTGATCCTTCAAAAAAATACGAGTTATCGTATTATTTAAACAATATACCAAAAGATCAGTCTAAAATTGATAGCATTGTAAGTGAACGAAATAGCGCTTATTACAGCTTAGGTTTAAGTTATAAATCGCAATTTAAAGAAATTGATTTAGCCATTTCAAAGCTCGAAAAACTGCTTACTTTTTACCCAGAAAACGACCTGTTAATTCCTGCAAAATATCATTTATATAAAATGTATTTGGCACAAAACAGTGAAAAAGCATTCACCTATAAAAACGATATTACAAGCAATCATCCCGATTCTAAATATGCTAAAATTATTTTAAATCCTACGGAAGTATCAAATGAAGATAATAGTAATTCCCCTGAAAGTATCTATGCAACCGTTTTTCATGAATATGAAGATGAGCTATTTGACGCTGTTATTGAAAAAGCCAACAAGGCAATTTCAACTTATGAAGGACAAGCAATTGTGCCTAAATTTGAATTATTAAAAGCGTATGCAATCGGTAAAAAAGAAGGCGTAATAGCATTTAAAGAAGCGTTGAAATTTGTGCAATCAAATTACCCAAGTACCGAAGAAGGAAAAAAAGCTGAAGAAGTATTACAAACTATAAATTCAAAAATTTAACAATCCCTCAAAATTAGTAAGAATGAAATTTTCAGACAAAAAAGACAAAACACCCCAAGTTTTAGAAAGAAATATTATAGGAACAAACACCACTATTGTTGGTGATATTATTTCTGAAGGTGATTTTAGAATAGATGGTAAAGTTGATGGAACTATTAAAACTAAAGGACGTGTTGTAATAGGAAAATCAGGAACTGCCGTTGGAAGAGTTGAGTGTACAAATGCAGATATTGAAGGTAAATTTTCTGGAGAACTAGTTGTTGAAAACTTATTAACTTTAAAAGCTACGGCTACCATTTCGGGTGATGTTGTTGTTAGTAAATTATCCGTTGAACCAGGAGCCGAATTTAACGCAACTTGTGCTATGAAAGGAGCGGTGAAGGAATTAAAAAATGAAAAAAAATCAAAAGAAAAATCAGCTTCATAAATATATTTACTTTTCCTCAATGGCATTTCAAATGGGAATTGTAATTACTATTGGGGCTTTATTTGGCCAATGGTTGGATGGTAAATATGAAAATGATTATAGTTTATATACTATTATTTTTTCGTTGTTAGCTATATTTGGTTCGTTGTATTTGGTAATAAAAAAAGTGATTTCATTAAACAAATAAAAAATGAATTTATCCATTCTGAATCTTATAAAAAAAATTATACCATTTACTATAGTTCTCTTCCTTTTACATTTTTTTTTTATTAATTTATTTTTAAAAAATTATTCTTTTTTTTACTCAATTTTTGATATTTACCTTTTTCAAATTATAACAACAGCCCTAGTTTGTCTTGTAATTATTTATGTAAATGAAAAACTTCCTGAAAAAACAGGATTCACATTTATGGCTCTAAGTATTTTGAAAATGTTGGCTGCAGTACTGTTTTTATTACCATTAGTACAAATAGACAAAGATCAAAAGATACCAGATGTTATTGCTTTTTTTATTCCATACTTCTTTTTTCTCAGTTTTGAACTGACTTTTATCATTAAAATTTTAAATGGAATTAAAAAAAAGTAAAATGTTTTAAGTTTTTAATGAAAAAAAAAGTACTTTTGCTCAAATTTTAGGAAGAAAACTCAATATAAATAATGATTTCAGTAGCAAGACCTGTAAAAATATATTTTTTGACAATTATGATGTTTTTTTCATTCGCTCAATTTTCGAATGCTCAAAATCATAATTCTGAAAATAATAAAAATGTTCACCAAACAAATCAAGAAGAAAAAGAGTTTAATCCATCGGATTTAATCAATGAACATATTGGAGATTCTCATGATTTTCATATTGCAGATTGGAATGGACATGCAATTTCAATGCCTTTACCCGTTATTTTGTGGTCAAAAAGTGGAATAGTCACTTTTATGTCTAGTAAATTTCATCATGATAATAACGGAGAAGTTATTGTTGAAAATAATGGTGAAAAATTTGTGAGAATTCACGAACAAATTTATCAAATCAATGAAGGTGAAAATGTACTTGCTTTAGATAATGAGAACGCTCCCACAAACGCTAGTAAACCGTTAGATTTTTCAATAACTAAAAACGTGTTTTCAATGTTTATGTCTGCAATAATATTATTTTTATTGTTTTCAGCAGTTGCACGTTCATACAAAAAGAACACAAACGCACCAAAAGGAATAGCTGGATTTTTAGAACCTTTAGTAGCTTTTGTACGTGATGACATTGCTGTTCCTAATATTGGAGAAAAAAAATATGCACGTTATATGCCGTATTTATTAACAGTTTTCTTTTTTGTATGGATTAATAATTTAATTGGATTGGTGCCTTTTTTCCCAGGGAGTTCAAACTTAACAGGTAATATTGTTTTTACAGGAGTTTTAGCATTTATCACTTTTTTAATCACAACATTTAGTGGAAATAAAAGTTACTGGTCGCATATATTAATGCCACCTGTTCCAAAAGCTCTTTATCCTATAATGATTCCTATTGAAATTATTGGAATGTTCACAAAACCATTTGCTTTAATGATACGTTTATTCGCTAATATTACTGCGGGACATATTATTATATTAAGCTTGGTTTCATTAATATTTATTTTTAAAACAGTTGCAATAGCACCTGTTTCTGCAGCGTTTGTCTTATTTATGAGTGTGTTAGAGTTGTTAGTTGCAGCTTTACAAGCGTATGTGTTTACGTTGTTATCAGCGTTATTTATTGGTCAGGCTGTAGCTGAAGACCATCATTAAAAAGAATTGTTTAATTATTAATTATAAATTTTAAATTTTAGAAACTATGGTATTAGCTGGAATTGGTGCTGGATTAGCTGCTATTGGAGCAGGAATTGGTATTGGAAAAATTGGTGGATCTGCAATGGATGCTATCGCACGTCAACCTGAAGCTACTGCAAAAATTCAAACTGCAATGATTATTGCTGCCGCTCTTATTGAGGGTGTAGCTTTATTTGCTGTTGTTGTTGCGTTAATCGCAAAATAATTTTTGAAAGCAAAAAAAAATATCTGCAACGGTTGGTTGCAGATATTTTTAAATTAATTAAACTGAAAGAATTTAGAAATACATTTAAATTATGAATTTAGTAGCACCAGAAAGTTTAGTATTTTGGACAACAATAATTTTTGTTGCATTGCTTTTTTTATTAAAAAAAGTTGCTTGGAAGCCAATTTTAGGAGCGGTAAAAGAAAGAGAAGATTCAATTAATGAAGCATTAAAGTCTGCTGACAATGCGCGTAAAGAAATGCAAAACTTAAATGCCGATAATGAACGTATTTTAAAAGAAGCACGTATTGAACGTGATACCCTTTTAAAAGAAGCACGCGAAATGAAAGAAAACATTATCACTGAAGCAAAAGAGCAAGCACAAGTACAAGCAAATAAAGTTGTAGAGCAAGCTCAAGCTACTATTCAAGCAGAAAAACAAGCAGCTATTGCAGATTTAAAAAATCAAGTAGCAGAATTGTCTATCAATATTGCTGAAAAAGTAGTTAGAGCAGAATTATCTGACGAAAATAAACAAGCTAAACTTGTTGAAGACATGTTAAAAGAAGTAACTATTAGCTAAATTATTGAAATGAGCGGATCTAGAGCAGCATTACGTTATGCAAAAGCAATATTAAGTTTTTCACTTGAACAAAATAAAGAAGTTGAAGTAAACAATGATATGTTGTTAGTTGCAAATACAATTGACGAAAATACAGATTTACAATTGTTGCTGAATAGCCCAATTTTAAAATCAGACCTTAAAAAAGCAGCTTTAAAAGAAGTTTTTTCAACAAAAATATCAAGTTTGTCTTTTGGAGTAATTGATCTTTTAATTGAAAATAAAAGATTGCCAATTTTAAAAGATGTTGCAAAAAAATATACATATCTTTTTGATGCACTTAAAGGAATTGAAGTTGCAAAAGTAACTTCAGCAATACCTTTAACTGCAGCTTTACAAAAACAAGTGTTAAGTAAGGTAAAAGAAATTACAGGAAAAGAAGCAACCATTGAAAATGTAATTAATCCAGATATTATTGGTGGATTTATATTACGTATTGGCGATGTTCAATACGATGCAAGTGTTGCAAATAAATTACAAGTATTAAAAAGACAATTTGAAAACGAAAGTTAAATTTCGATTTTAAAAAACAATAAATAGTTTTAAAAACAATAAAAAATGGCATCAATAAAACCAGCTGAAGTATCAGCAATTTTAAAACAACAATTAGCAGGATTCGACGGTTCAGCTTCTTTAGATGAAGTAGGATCAGTTTTACAAGTAGGTGATGGTATTGCACGTGTATACGGTTTAGCAAACGCACAATACGGTGAGTTAGTTGAATTTGAAGATGGATTAGAAGGAATTGTATTGAACTTAGAAGAAGACAATGTTGGTGTTGTTTTATTAGGTCATTCAAAAAATGTTAGAGAAGGTTCTACCGTAAAACGTACTGAAAGAATTGCTTCATTACAAGTTGGTGAAGGAATTGTTGGTCGTGTGGTTAACACGTTAGGTCTTCCTATTGATGGTAAAGGACCAATTCAAGGTGAAACTTTTGAAATGCCATTAGAACGTAAAGCACCTGGTGTTATTTATCGTGAGCCTGTAACAGAGCCATTACAAACAGGTGTAAAAGCCGTTGATGCAATGATTCCTGTTGGTAGAGGTCAACGTGAACTTATTATTGGTGACCGTCAAACTGGTAAATCAACAGTTGCTATTGATACTATTATCAATCAAAAAGAATTTTACGATGCTGGTGTTCCAGTATATTGTATATATGTTGCAATTGGTCAAAAAGCATCTACGGTTGCTGGTATTGCAAATTTATTAGAAGAAAAAGGAGCTATGGCGTATACAACTATTGTTGCTGCCAATGCATCTGATCCTGCTTCTATGCAAGTATATGCTCCAATGGGAGGTGCTGCAATTGGAGAGTATTTTAGAGATACGGGTCGTCCTGCATTAATTGTGTATGATGATTTATCTAAGCAAGCAGTTGCTTACCGTGAAATTTCATTATTATTACGTCGTCCACCAGGACGTGAGGCATACCCTGGAGATGTATTTTACTTACACTCTCGTTTATTAGAACGTGCTGCAAAAGTTATTAATGATGATACCATTGCTGCTCAAATGAATGATGTTCCTGATTCACTTCAAGGAAAAATAAAAGGTGGAGGTTCTTTAACAGCTTTACCAATTATTGAAACACAAGCGGGTGATGTTTCTGCATATATTCCAACAAACGTAATTTCTATTACTGACGGACAAATTTTCTTAGATGGAGATTTATTCAACTCAGGTGTACGTCCAGCTATTAACGTAGGTATTTCAGTATCTCGTGTAGGTGGTAATGCACAAATTAAATCAATGAAAAAAGTAGCAGGTACTTTAAAATTAGATCAAGCACAATA
>CBDUAL010000146.1:0-7333 GCA_965365125.1 uncultured Lutibacter sp. | reverse complement strand
CATTATTTTCGCGAAATACCTTATCAATTTCAGCCAATAAATCACTTTCAACCTGAATAGCATTAAGCGCATCTTTTGCCAAAACACGCAGTTCAAAATTTAAAGCGCTTTCTCCAAAATTTCTGAATAACACCACAGGTTCATAGCTTTTTAATAAATTTTTATTGGTTTTTCCAACTTCAACCAACAACCTCATAACCAACTCAACATTAGAACCATACGCCACACCAACAGGTATTTTAATTCTTTTTTTCTTATTACTCAATGTCCAGTTTGTAACTTGATTATACACTAAATCTGAATTTGGAATAATCACATCTGATTGATCAAATGTCATAACCCGGGTTGCGCGTAAACCTATCTTTTTAATCTCAGACCACTCACCTTGCATTTCTATAGTATCGCCTTCTCTAACTGGTCTTTCAAAAAGTAAAATTAATCCGCTCACAAAATTATTTACAACTCCTTGCAAACCAAAACCAATACCAACACCCAAGGCACTTAATACAATTGTAAAATTGGTTAAATTAAAACCAAGTGTTGCAATGGCTAGTAAAAACCCGAAAAACAATAAGAAGTATCTAATTAATTGGGCTATTGATAATCTTGTGCCTTGGTCTAATTTTTCCTTTTCAAATGTGTCACTCATTAAAAACATTTCAATAATTGTAGATAAAATATAAGAACCATACAATACGCTTATTGAAGTTATTAAAAGACCTATGCTAATATTCACTTGACCTATATTAAAACCAGATTTCATGATAGATTCTACTGCATTTGGAATAGATTCATAAATCCCCCAAACAACTAACAATCTAGGTAACAACGCGAATATAATTATCATCACATTTACAATGGTTGAAAAACGTTTTACCGTATTTGAAATAAGTTCAGGAGAGCCACTCAACACTTTCTTTGACAACCTGCTAAAACCAAGTTCAATACCTACGTAAATCATTTTCATAAATACGATCATAAAAATTACAATAATGGTTGTTTTTAGAAATGATTCATACATAAAAAGAGCTAAAACCTCTTTACCTATTATTTCAGAAAACAATACAACAACTAAATAAACCGTAGTTATATTAAAAAACCAGTGGTATTTTACATTGTTTTCAGTTGCTCTGTTTATTTTTTTCCAAGTATCTATTTTATAAATTCCTACAATTGATAACAATAATATATATAACCTAAATAATGGAATTGGTAAACTAATTAAATCAAAAAAACCTGTAACTATTAATAATGTAACTATGGTATATAAAAAATATTTTTTCCAAACCTGACCTTCAAAATTGTTATAAAGCCTACAAAAAGAAATTCCTCCAATGGTTGCTAAAAAGAAATTCCAACTAAGTAAACTATTATCATCTAAATAAATCATAAATACAAAAATAACCCCAAAGAAAATTCCAGACGACACCGTTCTATTAGCCAAAATTTTATAGTCTTTATGATTTAACAAATAGTTCCTGTTTTTTCTAATCAAAATAATTACCGAAAAAGTAATGACTAGTTGCATTAAAATTGACCACCAATACTTTTGAAAAAAGTTAGAGTTTGGCAACACAATTGTTTTAAACCCCCTACCTACATTCGTAAATATTTTTGCAGTAAATTGTTCAAAAAAACGTGGAGAATACATTGGTATAGAAGCTTTTTCAAATGAGCTTACTATTTTCTTTTGATGTAATTTTGAAATTTTAGAAGTATAATCATTTATAACAGATTGATTTTGATAACCGCTTTCTTGAAGTTTTAACAATGTATTTAATTGTGATGAAATTATAGCTAAAGCTTTCTCTATAGTTTTTTCAGCATTGTTGAAACTTATTTTGGCCTGACTTGGAATATCTTCTTCTAACACAAATGCTATCCAACTTTCCCATTTTTCTTTTTCAGCTATCCAAATTAATCTTGATTTTTCTAGTTCTTGTATCGCATTTGTTAAGGGTTTATTAATATCATTAAAAATTTGTTTCTCCTGAGTTAATTCATCTTTTAAGTATTTTAACTCGTTTGAACCTACAGCCTCTTCTTTTTTTAGTTCGTTAAATTTGATATTAAAAGCTTTTAAATATGCTTCAACTTTTGTGTATTCTTTATTTATATAATCAATATCAACTAACGCCCCTACATTGTTTTCTATCTCTAATAAACGATTACCAAGATTACTAGCCAAAGGAATAATCTCTGAAATTTTGGGCACACTTTCCAAAGCTTCATTTATTATTGGCTTACTACTTGTTTCAGAAACTTTATTTTGAGAAAAACCTAAAGCAGCAAACAACAAAAAACACAACAAAAAAAACTTTTGAAACCATTTAAAACTTATAAACATAAGAAACTATATTTTAAAAGAAAAACTAACTTAACTTGTTATATAAACGAATATACCATCTTATAATTAAATATGCTAAATAAAAACAGCAACAACACGCGCTTTTTTAAAAATAAATTCTTTAAAAAAATTAAACTCTGTTATTAATTTTATACTATTGCATACACATAGGCTAATGATAAATAAGTATGGATATTAATCAAATATTTAAAAATAATAAGCAATGGGTTGCTCATAAATTAGATGAAAATCCTAATTATTTTACAGAGCTTTCTGAAGATCATAAGCCCGAAATTTTATACATTGGATGTTCAGACAGCCGTGTTTCTTCTGAAGAATTAATGGGCGCACAACCTGGTGATGTTTTTGTAATGAGAAATATTGCAAATATGGTTTCTAGTCTTGATGTAAGCGCTATGTCAATTATTAAATATGCTGTTTCAATTTTAAAAGTGAAACATGTAATTGTTTGCGGTCATTATGAATGTGGGGGTGTAAAAGCCGCCATGGAACCAAACGATTTAGGTATTTTAAATCCTTGGTTACGTAATATTAGAGATGTTTATCGAATGCATAGTGAAGAACTCAATGCTATAACTAACCAAGAAGAAAAGTACAAGCGTTTGGTTGAATTAAATGTACGTGAGCAATGTATAAATGTTTTAAAAACATCTGATGTTCAACTAGCTATCAACAACCGTGATTTTAAAGTACACGGATGGGTTTTTGATATTCACAATGGAAAACTGGTGGATTTAAAAATAAATTTTGGTGAAATATTAGAAGAAATTAAGCAAATATATCATTTAAACAACTAGGCTCTCAAACTTCTAATACCAATTCATCATAGGCTATAAATACATTTTCAGGTAATTTTTTTTCAACTTCAGCATGAAAACCTAAATGATGACTTATATGTGTTAAATATGTTTTTTTAGGTTTCAATTTGTTTATCAATTCCAAAGCTTCTTCTAAATTTAAATGAGAATGATGTGCTTTATAACGAATTGCATTAATGATTAAAATATCTAAATTTTGCAACTTTTCTTTTTCTTCACAGCTAATTGTTTTAACATCTGTTAAATAAGCTACATTCTTAAATTTATACCCTAAAATTTCCAATGTACCATGCATTACTTTAATAGGTGTTACGTTTAAATTGTGTAACATAAAATCTTCTTCTCCCACTTGGTATTGTTCCACGCTTGGTGCTCCTGGATATTTGTTCAGATCATTAAAAATATAATCGAACCTATATTTTAAATTCTGCAACACTCTTTTTTGCGCAAAAATTGGTACTGCTCCTAATTGAAAACTAAAAGGACGAATATCATCTAATCCCGCTACATGGTCTGAGTGTTCATGCGTAAATAAAATACCGTTTATTTTTTGAACATTGGCTCGTAACATTTGATATCTAAAATCCGGACCACAATCAATTACATAGGTAAAATCATCCCATTCAATTAAAATTGAAACACGTAAACGCTTGTCTCTTTTATCTGTAGACAAACATACAGGATGCGAACTGCCAATCATGGGAATACCCTGCGATGTTCCTGTTCCTAAAAATGTAATTTTCATAAACTCAATTTTACGTTTCCATTTTAATTTATGCAAATATATTACATAATATATATCTTAAATTCTTGAATTTCTCAATTTACGAAAAACATAATTTATTACAATAAAACATAGACGCAATTAAACATATCTCATAAAAAAACCCACTTTTTATACAATTTATTAAAATGTAATTTTTATCAACTTTTACAACATTTAAAACAATTAACTTTATATTTGCTGTCCAAACCTAAAATATGATAAAAAGTTCGCCGAAAAAGCAAAAAAATAATATCCAAATTTTAAACTTCTTCTAAAAACATTTCATCTAAAAAAACTTTAAATTATTAATTTCAGCTAAATAATTAACTTATGAAAATAGGCATATTAAAAGAAACAAAAAAAGGTGAAAAACGAGTATCAATCTCACCAAATATTGCCAAACAACTTGCAGAAAAAGGATTTGAACTTATTGTTGAAGAAAATGCAGGAACATCCTCTTCATTTAAAGATTCAGAATATTCTAAAATAGGTGCAAGTGTTGAAAAAAGAGGCGTTGTATTTAAAGAATCTGATGTTCTTATTAAAATAAACCCTTTTGATGAAGAAGATTTAAAACTGGTAGATAAAGGTCAAATATTAATGAGCCAATTATTCCATAAATCTAATACCGAATTAATTGAAGCAATTGCTGCAAAAGGTGTTACTGCTTTTTCTATGGATGCTATGCCTAGAATAACTAGAGCGCAAGATATGGATGTTTTAAGTTCTCAAAATAACTTAGCTGGTTACAAAGCTGTTATTAGAGGGGCTTATGAAATGACTAAAATTTTCCCATTAATGATGACCGCTGCAGGAACCATTACACCTTCAAGAGTTTTAATTTACGGTGTTGGTGTTGCGGGTTTACAAGCTATTGCTACAGCAAAACGTTTGGGAGCTGTTGTTGAAGCTACCGATATTAGAACGGAAACTAAAGAGCAAGCCGAATCATTAGGTGCTAAATTTATTAGTGTTGACAATGAAGGGGAAGAATCAGAAGGTGGTTATGCTAAAGAAGCTTCTGAAGATTATGCGCGCAGACAAAAAGAAGCGGTAAACGAATCTTTGTTTAAAGCCGATTTAGTTATTACAACCGCAATGGTGCCTGGAAGAAAATCACCTGTACTTATTACTACAGACCAAGTAAGCAATATGAAAAACGGTGCTGTAATAATTGATTTAGCTGCTGCCCAAGGTGGAAACTGTGAACTTAGCAAAATGGATGAAACAGTGATACATAATGGTGTAAAAATTATTGGAACAACTATTGCTCCAGAAAGTGTTTCAACCAATGCAAGTGACTTATACGCCAAAAACATGTTTAATTTCATTGTACATCTTACTGAGAACAATGAATTTAAATGGGATTTAGAAGATGAAATTACTGATGGTACTTTAATTGTACAGGAAGGAAAAATTAGAAAAAATTAAATACTACATATATGAATCAATTTATAGAATTTATACGTCAAAACCTTGAACTAATTTATATTCTAATTTTAGCAATATTTATTGGTATTGAGCTTATTAAAAACGTTCCAACAGTTTTACACACACCTTTAATGTCAGGTGCAAATGCATTGAGTGGTGTTGTTATTGTAGGTGCAATTATAGTAATGTTACAATCAGATCCTGAAGATTACTTAGCACTGGGGTTAGGTTTTATTGCGGTTGTATTAGGAATTATAAATGTTGTTGGTGGATTTGCCGTTACCGACAGAATGTTACAAATGTTTAAAAAGAAGAAATAATGAGTATTTATTTAAGTATCATATATTTAATAGCCACAGTAACTTTTATTGTTGGTTTAAAAAATTTAGGTCACCCTGCAACTGCAAAAAAAGGAAATTTAATTTCAGCGCTTGGAATGGGACTTGCAATTGTAGGAACTATTGTTCTTACTGAAAAAGAAATTTCACCTATAATTTATGCGCTTATTATCGGTGCAATTGTTATTGGTGGAATTATTGGTTGGGTAATTGCCATGAAAGTTGAAATGACTAAAATGCCTGAACTAGTATCATTATTTAATGGTTTTGGTGGTGCAAGTGCTTTACTTATTGGTTTAGTTGAATTTAATAAAAATACAGGTCTTGCCGAAGCTGATAAAGCTTCAGTAGCTATAATTTCAACAATTATATCAGCAATAATTATAGGTAGTATTACTTTTACAGGAAGTTTAGTTGCTTGGGCAAAATTAAACGGATCTATGAAAGATCTTAGGTTACCAAAATACAATCTTATCAACAATATTTTATTTTTAGTGTTGTTAGCTTTCTCGGCTTACATTGTTTTAATGGGTGCTGATAGCTCTACTCTAATTTATGTATTACTAGTAGCTTCTTTAATTTATGGTTATTTATTTGTTGCTCCTATTGGAGGTGCAGATATGCCTGTGGTTATTTCATTATTAAACTCTTTAACAGGTATTGCTGCTGCAATTACAGGTATTTTATACGATAACATGGTAATGCTTGTAGGTGGTATTTTAGTAGGTTCTGCTGGTTTAATTTTAACTTTTGCAATGTGTAAAGCTATGAACCGTTCATTGGCAAGTGTGATTTTTGGAGCATTTGGTGGTGCTGAAGCCGCAGGAGCTAGTGCAGGAAAATCTGGAGGAACAATTAAAAAAACAACAGCAAGTGACGCTGCTGTATTATTAAATTATTCAAGTAATGTAGTTATTGTTCCTGGGTATGGGTTAGCTGTTGCGCAAGCACAGCATGTAATTCACGAATTAGAAGAATTACTAACCAAAAAAGGTGTTAGTGTAAAATATGCAATTCACCCAGTGGCTGGTCGTATGCCAGGGCATATGAATGTTTTATTGGCTGAAAGTAACGTAGATTATGATAAATTAGTTGAAATGGACGACATTAACCCTCAATTTCCAAATACAGACGTTGTATTGGTTGTTGGCGCAAATGATGTTGTAAATCCTGCAGCACATAATGATCCTTCAAGCCCAATTTATGGTATGCCAATTTTAGATGTCGAAAATGCAAAACATATTATTGTGAATAAACGTAGTATGAATGTTGGTTATGCGGGAATAGAAAATGAATTGTTCTTTAACCAAAAAACAAACATGTTATTTGGTGATGCTAAAGATGCATTGACCAAATTAGTAGCAGAACTTAAAAATATGTAGTGCATATTTATGAATTTCATAAAAAGAGCGTAAATACTCCGTATTTACGCTCTTTCTTTTTTTAATAGCTAAAATTCATCTCATTTTTTAGTAATTTTGTTAAAACTAAAAAAACTAAAATGGCTCTTAAATTAAAAGGTGATTCTGAAATTAGCGATGTACTTCCTAGCAAAGCTAAAGCTTTAAAAATTAATTTATGCATTTAAAAAATCCTGTTTTATTTGATTAAT
>CBDUAL010000145.1:0-7476 GCA_965365125.1 uncultured Lutibacter sp. | reverse complement strand
TCGGTATTTTTAAAGCATATACTACAAGAGTTGGTTCTGGTCCCTTCCCTACTGAATTATTTGATGAAGTTGGTGAAAGAATGTCTAAAGTTGGTCATGAATTTGGCGCAACAACAGGAAGAGCAAGACGTTGTGGTTGGTTAGATTTAGTTGCTTTAAAATACGCAGTTCAAGTAAACGGTGTTACACAATTAATGATGATGAAAGGTGATGTACTGTCTGGTTTTGATACCCTAAAGGTTTGTACTTCTTATAATTATAAAGGAGAAGAAGTTAGCCACTTACCATATAATATAGAAGAACACAATGTAACTCCTATTTATACTGAAATTAAAGGTTGGCAGGAAGATTTAACTGAAATGACAAATGAAGATACACTTCCAAAGGAATTGATGGATTATATAAAATTCATTGAAGATTTTGTAGAAGTTCCAGTAAAAATTGTTTCGGTTGGTCCTGATCGAAAACAAACAATACTTAGATAATATTAAAGAGGCTGTCTGAAAAGACAGCCTCTTTTTTTTAAAAAAACATTAACACACCAACTTCCCTCTTTTAAAATGAGAAATCATATCTAACGTAATAACCAATAAAAAACCTAAAAAAGATAGCACAAAAATAATTTCACTAATTCTACAAAATGTACACTCGTAAAAATTTTTATTAAAACCCAAAAAACTTCCAGTTAAACCAATAACTGTCATTATCAAAAAATCTACAAAGACTATTATTGGAAGTATAATTAACGCTTTAAGTACAATATCTTTCATAACTATAGTTTTAAAATTAAATACATACTAACTCTTTTAGTATTATACTGTAAAGTTACAAATGGATTAGCGCTTTAAGTATTATGTATTGCAGGCATATTTTATAGTATATAGTTTAATTTATTGTAAACAATAATGTAATTTTACATTGTATAGAATGCTATTTTAATATTTGTCTAGTATGCCCGATTTTTTAAAAAAAGGAACTCATTATAATTTTAACTTTTTAGATGCTAAAGAATGTTTGAATAAACTTTCTGATGAAGAAAAAAATGAATTGATAAAGCATAAAATAGATATTGAGTTTGATGCTGGAGAAACTATTATAAAAAGAGGTCTTGAGGTTACTAATATTTTATATTTAAATGATGGATTGGTAAAATTAGAAATAATTAATGATGATATGCCTTGTACCGTTGGCTTGGTTGAATCGCATTCGTTTATTGGTATTATCTGTTGCTTTGCTTTTGAAAATTTTGATTTTACCGCAACAGCACTTGAGAAAACAACCGTTAGCTTTATCAATAAAAAAGTTTTTGAAAGCTTTATAAAAACCAATGGTGAATTTGCTTTAAGCTTAATTAAACATATGTCTGGAGTTTCAAACGGTTTATTTCACAGGTTAACAACATTGTCTCAAAAAAATATTGATGGTGCACTGTCAATTTTACTTTTAGACTTTGCTAAGATTTATAAATCAGATAAGTATACACTTCCAATGGTTAGAAAAGAAATGGCAAACATGTTAGGCTACTCAAAAGAAAGTGTCATAAACACATTATCAAAATTCAACAAAGAAAATATTATCAATGTTGCTGATCGAAAGATTGAAATTTTAAACAAAGAAAAACTAATCCAAATAAGTAAATTAGGCTAATTAATTTGTTACAAAATTTATAAAAAAACGTCTAATTGTTAAATTATTAAACGTTTTTTTATATTTTCACATAACAACTTCAACCAATTATGAAACTCAAAACTAGTATTTACACCCTTCTTTTATTATTTACAGTCAGTTGTTCAAATACTTCAAATAGTGAAGAATTCATCAAAAAAACAACGGGTCGTTATCTCTATAATTCGGATGAATTAATTACTGTTTATTTTAATGATAATACGCTCTTTATAAAATGGCGAGGCGCAACAGCAATTAAACCTCTTAAAATTGATGAAAACACCTTTTTTGTTAAAGAAATGAATGAAAAAATTCAATTTTTAAACAATCCAAATAATGGTAAAATGTATTTAGTTTTAGTTCCTAAAGAAAATGAAACTTTACAATACAACTTTAAAAAATTAGCACCTACAGAAAAAACACCTTCAGAATATTTAGCTACTCATGAATTTGATAAAGCATTAGACGCCTATATCACAATTCAAAAAAACGATTCATTAGACCCGACTATTAAAGAACGTAACTTTAATAAGTTAGGGTACCAAAAGTTGAAAAATAAAAATTACGAAGAAGCCTTACAAATTTTCAAAATAAATATAACATTATACCCAAACAGCTCAAACGTTTATGACAGTTATGCTGATGCTTTAAAAAGAAACGGAGATACTATAAAAGCTATTGAATTTTATAAAAAATCTGTTGCCTTAGATTCTGGGAACAAAAAGGCAAAAAGATTTATTAAAAAATATGATTAAAAACATAACAACTTATTATACAGTATTTTACTTCTTATAAAATTACGAAGTTCTTTTTTGTCTTTTACTATTTTTCCCTGAAGGTGGCTTTAAATTATAATTAAAACTTAGCATTGCGTAGGTTCCCAAATTTTTTCTGAAGGTTTCTTCGTAATAGTCTGGAGTGCTTCTTATATAAACACCTACATTTCTATTTAAAATATCTATTACTTGTAATTTTAAATTTGCTCGTTTTCCTTTCATAAAAACATATTCAACAGCCGCATTCCAAATAGGTACTGCCTGAGAATCAAAATTACTATCTGAATACAGTGAATAATCAAATTGTGAATTAAAATTGATACTGTTTGAAATATCGTAATCAAATTTGGTGTAGTAGTTCTGTTCTAGATAATTATTCTCGGAGTCTTGCAAAGAATATGTTGAATTGGTAAATTTTATACTTCCACCAACAGTTACATCAACAACATTTTTATTAATATTACTAAAACTAATACCTCCGCCTGCTGTTTTAGATTTAATTATATTGTATTCATCAGAAATAATGGTAGTTCTATCGTACATATTTCCATTCATTCTAACTGCATATCTAATATTTAATTTACTGATTTTTCGACTAAAATTCATATTCCCCCTAAAATCAGACTTAGATCCATAATTTTCAAAAGTTGAATATCTAACTCTATTTTCACCAAAATAACGCTTAGAAACTATTGCATTAGTTGTTTTATTGTATTTCAAATAAATAAAAAAACTGTTGGCGCTTTTAAAACTATGCGAGAAAAAACGTGCGTTTATTTGATGCGCTTCTGATGGTGTTAGCAGTGGATTTCCAAACGAAATACGCAAAGGGTTAAAATCATTAATAATTGGTGATAACTGACCAACATTTGGTACTATTATACTTTTAGCATAAGAAAAACGAATTCTTTTTCCTTTTTTCACTTTGTAATTAAAAGATGCTTTTGGTAAAATATTTGTGTAGTTTTTTGTTAAAACCGAAAGACCATCAATAGTTAAATACTGTTTTTTAATATCATGTGTTGCTGAAATAGCAACTTGCATTTTATTTTTACTAAATAAATACCCTAAAGTATTTTCATATTGCTCTCTTTTATAATCTTGAAGGTGATCAAAACCTGCTTTTTCTTCATCATTTACAATTTTTGTTTGCACCAAATCAAGTGCCCTCACTTCGTTCTTAACATCAGATGTAAGGTTTAGATAATGATTATTGATTATTGGCTCTGTATAACGAACAGACCAGTTGTATTTAAACATATTATTTTTATTATCTCTGGTAATTATTTCGTTACTTTTTCTATAATCTTCAGGGGTAGATAAGTTGTATTCGTTTAAGGATTTCTGGTAGTTTTGATTATCACTATTATTAAAAGTAATACCCGAATTCCCCCTAATATTCCTTCCATTTTCACTTAATTTTCTACGGTACGAAAACCTTAAATCTCCATCATTTTTTTCATCTTCGCTATTTACTAGTCTATCACTACTAGTGTCTTCACTACCATCATCATTAAAATAAATGGTTTTATTAACGCCATCACCAATTCGATCATCACTTTTAAATTTCCCTCTTAATAACAAATAAGCTCCTTTTTTTGAACGATCACGCAAACTAAAATTTACATTATGATTGTTTGAAACTTCTTTGCTTGCATTGATTAACTCAGAATTAAAAGAACCTTTATTTGAAAACTCCGTTCTGTTAGATCTTGATGCTTGTTTATTATCCGTGTACCCGTAATAATAATCAACATTGAAATTATAATCTGGTTTAATTTCGTAATTAAAATTTGCACCAGCAGTACCAGTGGTAAGAAACCCGTTAGCTGAACTACTTTTAGCGCCATCTCTGTCAAAAACAGACGCACCTGTATTGTTGATATTATTAAATTTTCCAAAAACAGCCACTTGAGTTTTTTTTGTAAAACTGTTTAAATCTATATTGGTTGCGTACCTATCATTAGTTCCGTAACCTGCACCCGCTTTACCAAAGTAGCCAAACTTTTTACCCGGTTTTAAAACAAGGTTAATTACTTTTGATTGTTCCCCATCTTTAACTCCTGACACTCTAGAATCATCACTGTTTTCATCAATAATTTCAACACTTTCTATGGCATCAGCTGATAAATTTTGAAGTGCAATTGTAGGATCATTTGCAAAAAACTCTTTACCATCAACCAAAATTCTTGTAACTTCCTCACCTTGAGCTATTACAGTTCCATTTGCTTCAATTTCAATTCCGGGCATTTTTTTTATCAATTCACCAACATTATCATCTTGCCTAACTTTAAATGCTTTGGTATTAAATGAAACGGTGTCTTGTTTTATTTTAATAGGAATTACGGCACTTATTACAACTTCATCAAGATTATTTACTTCTCTATTTAATTGGATAGTATCTAACTTTAGGTGTTTGTTTTTGACTTCAATAACTTTTTGTTGTGCTTCATAAGTCATTAAATACACTTGAAACAAATAAGTACCCGATTTTACATCTGAAATTTCGTATTTCCCTTCCAAATCTGTTGAAGTGTATTTAACTAATAATGAATCTTTTGGTTGTAGCAATGCAACTGAAACAAATTCAAGCGGTTTATGTTCTTCATCAATAATAACACCAGAAATATCTTGAGCGTATAAATATTGAATACTTAAAATTATAAATATAAAAGCTATTTTAATTGCTTTGTGTAGTATCAATTTGATAAAGTTTAAATGTATAAATGTGTCTATGCTATTTTTTATATATTTAAAAAATAAATAACACTCAAAGATAATTTATTTAGCGCTAAAAACTGATATAATAGCGTTAACGAGTGTTAACAAACTCTAATTACAACTCTATATGAAAACCCAACAACAATGGTTTGCTGAATATGCTGTAAGTCATCAAAATAAAACAAATAAAGCCATTCACTATTTTTGTGTACCTGCTATTTTTTTTAGTATAGTTGGTTTAGTTATGTGTATACCAACTAGTTTTTTAGTAAATACTATAAACATTAACAATTCTATGTTTTTAAATTGGGCTTCAATAATTTTAATATTTTTGATGTTCTTTTACTTTAACTTATCATTTAAAACAGGCTTTAAAATGTTGCTATTTTCAATACTTTGTATTATTGGAAATTATTTTATCTCAACTAAATTGCCTTTATTAACTATTTCTTTAGCTATTTTTGTGATTGCTTGGATTGGCCAATTTTACGGACATAAATTAGAAGGTAAAAAACCTTCATTTTTTAAAGATTTACAATTTTTATTAATTGGTCCTGCCTGGGTTTTTGAAAAAATATCAACAACAAAATAAAACAATTAGAATGAATAAAATATGCTGGTTATTTTTAATTTTAGCTATTTCAACATTAAAAGCACAAGAAACTAAAATTGAAGTATTTAACACTTCTATAAATTCAGTTTATGCAGAATTAGGTGTATCATACATAGGTGCTAGTACTGTTTTATTTGCTTCCTCAAAAAAAGTTGAAGAAGATAAAAACTTTTCAAAGAAAAGAAGAAGAAATAATAGCCAATTACATTTAGCAATGTATGTAGGCGCAGTTACTAGTAATGGTAATATAATTGAAACCACTAAATTCTCAAATAACACTAATAATCCTATTTTAGAGGGTGATATTACATTTGCTCCTGATAAAAAAAACATTTACTTTACCTGGAATAATTTCTACAACACTAATTCCCGAAAAGATTCTGCTAAATGGAGAACCTTGCATATTGTAAAGGCTACTATTAATGAAAATCTAGAAATATCAAATATTAAAGAGCTACCGTTTAATCATAAAAAATACGATGTTAGAAGTCCTGAAGTTAGTAAAGATGGTAAGCAACTATTTTTTACTTCAAACAAAGAAGATAGTTACGGTGAATTTGATATATATGTTGTTGATATTTTACCAAATAACACCTATTCTGAACCTAGAAATTTAGGTTCAAAAGTAAATACAAGTGAGTCTGAATTTTTTCCTTTTGTAGACCAAAATAATAATTTATACTTTTCCTCTTATGGACATAAAGGGCTTGGTGGTTTAGATATTTTTAAAAGTGAATTTAAAGATGGGGCATATCAAACTCCTATTGCGTTAAAAACTCCTATTAATAGTGAATATGATGATTTTGGCTATGTAGAAAATCAACTTGGTAACGCCGGTTTTTTTACTTCAAACAGAAAAGAAAGTATTGGTGATGTTGATATATTCTCGTTTAAACATATTGAAAAAGAATGCCTTTCAGATCTTATTGTTAGTGTTTTTCATAAAGAATCTAAATTAGCATTAGCTGATGTACCTGTTTCAATATATGAAAACAACACGCTTATAAAAAGTGCTGTTATCAATCCTAATTCAACTCAAAATATATCACTAAAATGCAATACTTCCTATAAAATTAGTATTGAACATGAGGGTTTCTATGCTAGTGAAATTGAGTTTACTACCTCAAACAAAGCTGAAAAAATATCAAAACAATTATTTCTAAGTCCGTTAGCGTGTTTTCAAACAATATCAGGTAGTGTAAAAAATTCAAAAGATAATTTAATAGTACTAAATACAAACATTCAACTTTACGCAAACAATACATTAATAAAAACACAAGTTGCAAATGAGGAAGGCTTTCATTTTAAAATTAATTGTAACGAAACCTATAAAATAATAGCAACCAAAGAAGGTTTTGAATCTAATGAATTAGACTTTTCTTCAGATAAAACTCTTGGTAAAATCAATAATTTAACCATCAACTTAACTCCTATTGAATGCACGCAAACCATCACAGGAATTATACTAAACAAAGAAACTAACCAACCTGTTTTAAATGCAAAAGTGCGTTTGTTTTCTAAAAATCAATTAATTGAATCTAAATTTACAGGAACAGGAAATGAATTTAGTTTCCCTATTCAATGTGAAACTGCTTATAAAATAATGGTTGAAAATGAAGCATTTATTGCTTCCGAAGAAATTTTTACTTCAGATAAAACTCTTGGTAAAATCAATAATTTAACCATCAACTTAACTCCTAT
>CBDUAL010000144.1:0-7479 GCA_965365125.1 uncultured Lutibacter sp. | reverse complement strand
TCCAATGTTATCATTTAAAAACTTAAATGCAATAGGTCATTATACAGACTGGATTGTAGGTCACGTACATATTGGAGCATTAGCTTGGAATGGATTTATGATTGCAGGTATTGTTTATTGGTTAGCTGAGAAACTTTGGAAAACACCATTATACTCTAAAAAGTTAGCCAACACACACTTTTGGCTAGGTACTTTAGGTATTTTATTTTATGCAATTCCATTATATGTTGCCGGATTTACACAAGCCTTTTTATGGAAACAATTCAATCCTGATGGAACACTAGTTTACGGTAACTTCTTAGAAACAGTAACACAAGTAATACCAATGTACGCAATGCGTGCTATTGGAGGTACTTTATATTTAACAGGGTTTGTTTTATTAGCAATCAATATTATTAAAACCGCCAAAGCAGGTTCAGCTGTTGAAGATGAATTAGCTGAAGCAGCTCCATTGAAAAAAATTAGTGGAAAACGCGTAGCCGGTGAAGGTTTTCATACTTGGTTAGAACGTAAAGTAGTTTTATTTTCTATTTTGACTACTGTAGCCATTTTAATTGGTGGTTTGGTTGAAATAGTACCGTTATTTTTGGTAAAATCAAATGTTCCAACAATATCAAGTGTAAAACCATACACTCCTTTAGAATTAGAAGGTAGAGATATTTATATTAGAGAAGGTTGTAATAACTGTCATTCGCAAATGATTCGTCCATTCCGTTCAGAAGTTGAGCGTTATGGAGAATATTCAAAAGCAGGTGAATTTGTATACGATTTTCCATTCTTATGGGGATCACGTAGAACAGGACCTGATGTGCATAGGGTTGGTGGTAAATACAACGATAACTGGCACTTTAACCATATGATGGATCCACGCTCAACATCACCAGGTTCAATTATGCCTCGTTACTCTTGGTTAATTAGAAATGATTTAAACGCTTCAAATGTTGAAGATAAAATGGGTGGTTTAGTTAATTTAGGAGTACCTTATTCAGATGAAGATATTGCTGGAGCTAAACAACAATTATTGGCACAAGCTAAAGAAATTGAAAACAATCTAAGACAAGATCCTGAGTTTGTGAAAAATTATGGATCAAGTAACATTCAAAACAAAGAGATTGTAGCTTTAATTGCTTATTTACAACGTTTAGGTACAGATATTAAAGCAGGAAGAACAGCACTAAAATAATTAAAGGATGTTAAAATTTATCAAACATAATCTAGAAGGTATTGATGGTGTTGAAGTGTATCCAATAATTTCATTATTATTGTTTTTTACGGTTTTTATAACAATGATTGTATTTGTTTTTAAATTACCTAAAAGAAGTATTGATGAAATAAGCCAATTACCTTTAGATAACGAAACTAATATTAAAGAAATTAACCATGAGTAAAAGTTCAGAAAATTTATCGGGTTGGAAAAAGTTCATGAAATCCATGACAAAAGCCCACGAGTTAGGGACAGAGGAAGATATATTATTAGACCACGATTATGATGGTATTAGAGAATTAGACAATGTATTGCCACCTTGGTGGTTGTATGGTTTTTACATTACCATTGCTATAAGTGTATTTTATATTTTTCAAGTATTTTATAATTCAGAAGAATATAGTCAAGAGAAAGAATATAAAGCAGAAGTAGCGCAAGGAAAAGCAGAGGTTGATGCTTACAAAGCAGCAAATCCACAATTATTTGATGATTCAAATATTGTTGTTTTAACTGATGCTGAAAGTATTGCAAAAGGAAAAGAATTGTTTACTTCAAAAACTTGTTTTGCTTGTCATTTAGCTGATTTAGGTGGTAGTATTGGACCTAATTTAACTGATAATAAGTGGATATTAGGAGGTGATGTTAAATCGATCTTTAATACCTTAACAAATGGAGGAAGACCGGGTAAAGGTATGATTGCTTGGGAATCTACAATTACCAGAGAAGAAAGAATTCAATTGGCTAGTTATATTATTTCAATGCAAGGATCAACTCCTGCAAATCCAAAAGCTCCTGAAGGAGACATTACTTGGCCAGAAGAATAAAAACTAATTGATAACAATAAAATTAGTTTATAATTTTAGTTATATAAAAAGGAAAATGAAGTATCAGTTTTAAAAAACAACTTCCTTTTCCTTTTTTTTGTCACTTAAGTTTCTAATGCAGTCAAATAATCTTGATAAATTAGCGATTATCATTTCAAGAATTTTAAATTAAATATGGATAAAGAAAACAAAGAAGTATTTAGAGATTCTATTGCAACAATAGACGAATCTGGGAAAAGAAATTTTATTTTTCCTAAAAAACCTAAAGGAGACTTATATAAGTATCGTACGTATGTAAGTTGGGTATTGTTGGCTTTTTTGTTGGCAGCTCCTTTTATAAAAATTAAAGGAAATCAATTTTTATTGTTCAATGTAATTGAACGTAATTTTCACATTTTTGGCTTTCCTTTTTGGCCGCAAGATTTTCATTTATTAGTAATTTCAATGTTGGTAAGTGTTGTTTTTGTGATATTGTTTACTGTAGTTTTTGGACGAATTTTTTGTGGATGGATTTGTCCACAAACCATTTTTATGGAAATGGTATTTAGAAAAGTTGAGTATTTAATTGAAGGAGATCGGGCAAAACAAATAAAATTAGAAAAGCAAGAATGGAATGCTGAAAAAGTAAGAAAAAGGTTCTTAAAATGGTTTTCATTTTTTTTAATATCATTTATTATTTCAAATGTGTTTTTGGCTTATATTATTGGTTCTGATGAGGTTTTAGGTTATATAACTGAAGGTCCTTTAGCAAACATAGGAATGCTTATTAAATTATTGGTTTTTACAGCTGTATTTTATTTTGTATTTGCTTGGTTCAGAGAACAAGTGTGTATTATTGTTTGTCCGTACGGACGATTACAAGGAGTATTGTTGGATAATAAATCAATCAATGTTGCGTATGATTTTGTAAGAGGTGAAGGAGAAAATGGAAGAAAAAAACTACGAAAAGATGAGGATAGAGCTACCTTAGGAAATGGAGACTGTATAGATTGTAAACAATGTGTACATGTTTGTCCAACAGGTATTGATATTAGGAACGGAACCCAATTAGAATGCATTAACTGTACCGCTTGTATTGATGCTTGTGATGAAATAATGGACAAAACAGGTTTTGATAGAGGCTTAATACGCTATGCTTCTGAAGATGATATTGAGAAAAAAGCAACATTCAAATTCAACGCACGTTTAATTGCTTATTCGGTTATTTTAACCATTTTAATTGGTGTATTGGTTACAATGTTGTTTTTAAGAACCGATGTTGAAGCTACTATTTTAAGATTGCCAGGGCAAACTTTTCAAAGTACAGAAACCACCATTAAAAATGTATATACGGTTAAGTTTATCAATAAAACAACTGAAGATATTAGCAATGTTTCAATCAAGTTAATTTCACATAAAGGTACTGTTGAAATGGTTGGTGGTAATGTTGATGTTAAAAAGCAAGGTTTAAAGGAAGGAACTTTATTTGTTGAAATTGATAAAAAAGATTTAAATTCGTCAAAAGAAAAATTAAAAATGGGTATTTATTCTAATGATAAGTTGATAGAGCAAACTTCCACCAATTTTATGGGACCATTAATTATAAAGTAATAATATTTTTTTTATTACAATCTAAAACTAAAATAACGTATGAAATTTAAAATAAGTTGGCCTACAGGTATTATAATTGCTATTGCTTCATTTGTTGTTTTTATTCTGTCATTTGTATATAAAGTAACTTTTTTACCAGAATATGACCATCATTTAGTTTCTGATAATTATTATATGGATGAGTTAAATTATCAACAAGAAATAGATAAGCAAAATAAAGGTCTTGATTTAAAAGAGAATGTTACCCTGAAAAAAGTAGCTGATGGTTTGCTAATTTCATTCCCTTCAGAATTTGATTTTTCAAAAATAACAGGGACTATAGATTTTAAAAGATTGTCAAATGATAAAATTGATTTTTCATTGCCAATCAATTTAGCTGCCAATCAGTTTTTAATAAAAGACAACTTGTTGGTGTTAGGTAGATGGGATGTGAAAGTTGAATGGAAGGTTGGTGATAACACTTATATGTTAAAAGAAAAAATTAATTACTAGTATGCTTTGGACCGCACTGGTATTAGGATTGGCAGGAAGTTTCCATTGCATTGGTATGTGTGGACCTATTGCTTTTGTGTTGCCAGTTGATAGATCTACAAATACTAAATTATTTTATCAGATATTCTTATATCATTTAGGGAGATTGATAAGCTATTCAATAATTGGTTTATTATTTGGTTTTATTGGTAAAGGATTATATTTAGCTGGTTTTCAGCAGCGTTTATCCATTTTAATGGGGGTAATTATGATTCTGTTGATTGTAATTCCCGCTTCCATTTTTAATAAGTATAATTTTTCTAAGCCTTTGTATAAAATTATAGGGCAAGTCAAAAAAAAATTAGGGTTTTATTTAAATAAAAAGTCCAATAAATCTATATTTTCAATTGGGTTTTTTAATGGTTTTTTACCTTGTGGATTAGTTTACATGGCATTAATTGGTTCAATTTCAACAGGTAATGCTTCTCAAGGAGCCTTTTACATGTTCTTATTTGGATTGGGTACAATTCCTTTAATGACGGCAGCAGTGTTAATAGGAAATTTTGTAAATTTATCTATTAGAGCAAAAATTCAGAAAGTAATACCTGTTTTTGTTGTTATTATTGGATTATTGTTTATTTTGCGAGGGCTAGGTTTAGGAATTCCTTATATTTCTCCTTCCGATGCTAAATTGCAAATTTCCAACAACCCAGCTAATTGTGTAACCATTGAAAAGATAGAATAAATGGACGAAATTCCTAAATTAACGCTTGAAGATTTTCAGAATATAACTTCAAATGAAGAATTATTTGATGCAATTACTTGTAAAAAAATTCCTATTGACAAAGTAAAGAAAAGACTGTTTTATGAGGAAGAGTTAAAAAAACTTCAAATAGAGTTAGTAAAACTACAGCAATGGGTAAAGAAAAATAACAAACGAATTGCTATTATTTTTGAAGGACGTGATGCTGCTGGTAAAGGTGGTAACATTCGTCGTTTTACAGAACACTTAAATCCTAGATCTACACGTTTAGTAGCATTAACGAAGCCTACAGATGTTGAGCGTGGTCAATGGTATTTTAGACGTTATATTCGAAAATTACCAAACCCCGGTCAAATGGTTTTTTTTGATAGAAGTTGGTATAATAGGGCTGTTGTTGAACCTGTTATGGGGTTCTGTACGGAAACTCAATATCAAAATTTTATGTTACAAGTACCCGAGTTTGAACACATGTTATACGAAGACGGTACCACACTTATTAAGCTTTGGTTTTCAATATCAAAAGATGAACAATTACGTAGATTTAATGCACGACTAAAAACACCGTTAAAAAGATGGAAATTTAGTCCTGTAGATAAAGAAGGGCAGCGACTTTGGGATCAATACACCCATTACAAAGAGCAAATGTTTAGTAAAACACATACAAGTTACAGTCCGTGGATTATTGTTAGGGCAAATGACAAAAAAGTAGCTAGGTTAGAGTGTATTAGATACGTACTTTCATTATTTGATTATGATGGTAAAAATGAAGCATTAACTACTTTATTACCTGATCCAAATATTATTATGAGATATTATCGTTCGTCTAAACAAATAGATTAAATATGGAACTGAACTTAACGCAAGAAGATATTGATATTCTGAATTCAAGCAAAGGGTTAAAAGCCTTATTGTCTAAAGAACCTTTTAATATAGAAAAGGCGCTTCGGTATGTTAGATACGAAAAAAAATTAAAGAAATTACAGGTTGAATTGATAAGATTACAATCTTGGGCAATTGATGAAAATGAGCGTATTATTGTTGTTTTTGAAGGTAGAGATGCCGCAGGAAAAGGGGGGGCAATACGTAGAATTACAGAGCGTATGAACCCGCGTCAACTTAGAATTGTAGCCTTAAGTAAACCTTCTGAAGATGAAAAAACACAATGGTACTTTCAACGTTATGTGAGACAGTTTCCAAAAGCAGGTGAAATTGTTTTTTTTGATAGAAGTTGGTACAATAGGGCAGTAGTTGAACCTGTAAACGGTTTTTGCACTAAGGAACAACATGAGATTTTTATGAATCAGGTAAATGATTTTGAGCGTATGATTACGGAATCTGGGATTAGACTTGTGAAAATCTATATGTCAATTTCCAAAAGAGAGCAAAATAAACGTTTTCATGACATTGTAAACGATCCTCTAAAGCAATGGAAAATGACCGCTGTTGATAAAAAAGCTCAGGAGTATTGGGATGTTTATACCGAGTATAAAAATAAAATGTTTGCCAAAACAAAAGATGGTGTAGTACCTTGGAAAATAATTAAGGCAAATAGGAAAACTTTTGCAAGAGTAAGTGTTATTAACCACGTGTTAAAAAGTATTCCTTACGATAAAAATAGGAAAGTATAAAAAAAAACTGTCTAAGAGGTAAATCTTTCGTCAACCTGAACTTGTTTCAGGTTCTTATAATGATTGATTTTCATTTTAATGAGATTCTGAAATAAATTCAGAATGACGAGCTTTGATACTTTTCAGACAGCCTTTTTATTTTATAAACTAAAGAGCTTAATCTTCAGTTAACACCCAATCACCTTTTTGAATTAAAGGAATGGCTTGTTTGTATTTCATTGATTTATTTTCACCACTTAATACGTTTTTAATAGTCACTTTTTCGTTTCTACCAATTTTACGTTCTGTTCTTACAATAGTCTCAACAGCTTGTGGTTCTTGTGTTTGATTTGTTTGAGTTCCTTCAGTAGGGCTCTTAAAATCGGCCTTGCTTAATTGTACTTTTTCTCTTTTTTGCTCTCTTGCTTGTGAAACTTGATTAGCATCTTGTGATGGTAATTCACCTTTAAATAAGAAAGATAATACGTCTTTATTCACACGGTCAAGCATTCCGTTGAACAATTCAAAAGACTCAAATTTATAAATTAATAAAGGGTCTTTTTGCTCGTAAGTTGCATTTTGAACAGATTGTTTTAACTCATCCATTTGACGAAGATGATCTTTCCAAGTATCATCAATAATGGCTAAAGTAATGTTCTTTTCAAAATCTGTTACCAATCCTTTACCTTCAGATTCGTAAGCTTCTTTTAAATTAGTAACAACTTTTAATTCCTTTGTTCCGTCGGTAAATGGTACAACAATACGTTCGTATTTATCACCTTGGTTTTCGTAAACATCCTTAATTACAGGGAAAGCAGCAGTAGCACTACGTTCTAATTTTTCTTTATAATGTTTGTAAACAACATCAAATAATTGATCGGTTAATTCTTGTTCAGAAAGCGATTTAAATTCTTCTTCAGAAAAAGGAGAACTTGTTGAAGAAAAACGAATCAATTCAAATTCAAAATTTTGATAATCGCTAGTTGCTTTATTTTCACGAATCAATAAATTACAAGTATC